>NZ_JBVVOS010000008.1:0-268059 GCF_055807515.1 Bradyrhizobium sp. Kon69
ATGCCTTGACTTCAGAACCCCGGCAGAGGCCTTCTCCTCTCAACTGTTGCACTTCGAGTGTGAATCCACCTCCTGGCTTTCGCCAGGACGACATCCAAAGTGTGGTGCGCTAGTTGCGCTACGGCCTCGCTAGCGCCTCAGCACCGCGATCGTGCGGTTCGCAAAGGTCAGCCGCTCCGCCATCACCGACACGAAATAGGTCAGCAGCTTGTGGCTGAGCGCGGGATCCTCGCTCTTGATGGCGTCGAACTGGTGCGTGTTCAGCACGTAGAGCACGCTGTCGACCTCGGCCTGGATCGTGGCGCTGCGCGGTGTTTGTGACACCAGCCCCATCTCGCCGATCGTGGTGTAACGGCCGAGGCTGCGCACGCGCGTGGTGCGGTCATCATCGGCAGGAATCATGATGCCGACGCGGCCGTCGAGGATGAAATGCATGGAATCGGCGGGGTCGCCGGCCTGCACGATGACCTCGCCGGCTTCGACCTCGATGCGCTGGCAGCGGCGGATCAGCTCGTCGGCGCCGTCCTCGCTGCCGAGCATTCGCGTGAACCAGTCGCGCAGGCTGGCTTCTTCCTGCGCCAGCTCCTGATGTTGCGAGATGAGCTCGTTCTCGCACCATTCCAGCGCGCGATCGAGCTCGGGGATGATGGTGACACCCTCGCCGACGAAGTCACTGGAGCGCAGCACCTTTTCGGCCGCAGCCGACAGATGCACCAGGATCAGCTCGACGCCGAGTTCGCCGGCGCTGCGCTTGATCTGGGCAAAGCTATAGGCAGCCGATGAATCGACGCCGGTGACGAGCTTGAAGTCGAACAGCAGATAGCGGCATTCGGGGCGTTCCTGCAGCAGCCGCTTGACGTGCTGATAGAGCCGGTTGGCGGAGCCGAAGAACAGATAGCTCTGGAGATTGAGGCCCTGGATCTTGCCGCCATGGGCCAGCAGCACGTCCTGGTCGTCGCGCGAGCGATCGAGCGAGGAGCGGTACTCCGAACCGTCGAAACTGTATTTGATCGATTCGACCCGCGCGGCGCTGAACGCAAACGTCGCGCAGCCGATGATCACGCCGATCAGGATGCCCGGTACGAAACCCCAGGCGACGATGATCGCGATGATGGCGATCAGCGACAGATATTCCAGCTTCGACAGCCGCTTGCGCGACTCGATGATCCATTTGTGCAGCTGGTCGGCGCCGAGATAGAGCAACAGGCCGCCGAGCACGAATTTGGGGATGAAGCCGAGCAGCTCGGGTGCGACGGCGAGCACCAGCAGCGACAGCGCTGCGGCCGTGAGGCCTGACAGGCGCCCGCGGCCGCCGCTGGAGAAATTAAGCATCGAGCGGCTGGTCGAGCTGCAGCCGGGATAGCCGCCCAGCATGCCGGTCAGGATATTGGCGGCGCCGGTAACGTTCAGCTCACACTCCAGATTGGCTTCGCGATGCGTGGCCACCTCGATCCCGGTGGTGTTGAACAGCGTACTGGAGGCCGTGACGAAGATGACGGCGACGACGTTGCCGAGCAGGTCCGGTATGACAAACCAGGGATAGCGGGCGAGATCGTCGGTGTGCCAGGGCAGCACGAAGACCGCTTGCGGTGGGGACTGAAAGGTCCAGCCCAATGTGTGCGCCTCATCGAAGGAAACGCCGGTGATCCAGAACGCCAGATGCGCGGTGAGCACGCCGCCGACCAGGATGATCGGCAGTCCGAACGGGCTGCGCGAGCGGTGCCAGGTGAGATACAGCACCAGCGCCATCGCGCAGGCGGCACCCAGCTCCAGCACGATGGTGCGGTTGGCGAAGTGCGACAGTGTCGCCAGTTGCAGCGGGTGGTCGGTGATCACCCGGACCGCACCCATGACGATGAGAAGTCCGGTTGCGCCGAGGAAGCCGCCGACCACCGGATAAGGCACGTAGCGGATGGCGCGGCCAAGCCGCGTCAGGCCCAGCCCACACAGCACCAAGCCTGTCAGCATCGTCGACAGGCCGAGCGTGATCAGGATTGGTGACAGCAACGGCGCCGACAGGTGCGCCGTCTCGATACGTTCGACCACCGAGGCCGCCAGGATACCCGTCACCGCGGCGGTCGAGCTGTCAGGGGCTGCAATCGCGAAGGGCAGGGAGCTGCCGAGCCCGACGACGGCCGCAAGCACCGCGGAGCTGACGAAAGTGGCCGTGATGCCGTAGGACAGATAGGGCGACAACGGCCCCGCGAAGATCAGCAGCGAGTAGGACAGTCCGAACGTGACGGTCAGGACGCTGGCGGCGCTCCCGCCCAATATATCAGTCAGCGCACGCTTGAGGGCCGGAGTGAGCCCGGCCGACGGAGTGAAGCCAATTGCTGGATCTGTCACGCCGTGCCACTCGCTCGTGAATATTCCGCTTCCGAGAGGTAGACGACTCGGACGGTAGCGCAACAAGTTTCTTTCAAATGTGGAGTACCCGACACTGGGAGCATTCGGTGGGGATGCGGTCCACGGCGTGCGAACGGCCAATCATGCGCAGCAGGCGGATGGAGAGCCACCGAGCAGGCACACATACTCGGTGTCGTCCCGGCGAAGGCCGGGACCCATACCCCCACGGAGATGTGTGGCGAAGATCGGTTGTTCGGGATTAGAACCGTCAGCGATCGATAGACCTCGCGGTATGGGTCCCGGCCTTCGCCGGGACGACGATAAAACCTGCGCTAAATCTTCAGCTCGCTTCCCGTCACCCGGCGATATGCTTCCAGATACCGCCTGCTGGTCGCGTCCACTACGCTTGCGGGCAAAGGCGGCGGCGGAGCGTCGCCGTTCCAGCGGCCGGCGCGGCGCTCGACGTCGAGATAGTCGCGCAGCGGCTGCTTGTCGAAGCTCGCCTGCGGCTGGCCCGGCTTGTAGGCGTCGACGGCCCAGAACCGCGAACTATCCGGCGTCATGACTTCGTCGATCAGGATGACGCGGCCGTCCTTGTCGCGGCCGAATTCGAACTTGGTGTCGGCGATGATGATGCCCTGCTCGCGGGCGAGCTCCTCGCCGAGCGTGTAGATCGCGCGCGTCATGCTCTCGAGCGTGTAGGCCGTCTCGTCGCCGACGACCTCGCGCATCCTTGCGATGGTGATGTTCTCGTCATGGCCGGTCTCGGCCTTGGTCGCCGGGCTGAAGATCGAAGGCTCCAGCTTCTCGCTCTCGACCAGACCCGCCTTCAGCCTCTCGCCGGCCAGTGTGCCGCTTGCCGCATATTCTTTCCAGGCCGAGCCCGAGAGATAACCGCGGATCACGCATTCGATCGGAAATACCGTGGTGCGGCGGCACAGCATGGCGCGGCCGAGAATTTCGGCGCGATGCGGCTTCAACGCCGGCACGGCGGCGGTGATCTCGTCGGTGTCGGCGCTGATCATGTGATGCGGCACCACGCCTTCGAGCTCGTTGAACCAGAACGCGCTGATTTGCGTCAGCACCGCGCCCTTCATCGGGATGGTCTCGCCCATCACGACGTCGAAGGCGCTGATGCGGTCGGTCGTGACGAGCAGCAGGCGATCGTCGTCGACGGCGTAGATATCGCGCACCTTGCCGCGCCCGATCTTGGGCAGCGGCAGGTCGCTGGAGAGCATGGTGGTCATCGGCAGAACTTTCGGAGCAAGGCCTTGCGACAGGACATCCGGCCGCGCCTGATCGCGCGACCGGAGACCGGGATAGCCTATTCCGGCAGCGGAATGAACTCATGTTCCTGCGGAACTGCGGCGAAGCGGCCGGTTTTCCAGTCCTGCTTGGCCTGCTCGATCCGCTCCTTGCTGGAGGAGACGAAATTCCACCAGATGTGGCGCGGGCCCTCCAGGGCGTCGCCGCCCAAAAACATCATCCGCGTGGCCTTGAGCGCCTTCACCGTGATGCGGTCGCCCGGACGGAAGATCAGCAGTCGCGGCCCTTCGTAGCGCTCGTTCGCGATCTCGACCTCGCCGTCGACGACGTAGATGGCGCGCTCCTCGTGATCGGGATCGAGCGGCACGGTGGCGCCCGCGACCGCCGTGACCTCGGTGTAGAACCAGGGCGAGACCATCGAAACAGGCGAGGTGACGCCGAAGCCCGAGCCCGCGATCACCTTCGCGGTGAAGTCGCGCTCGGTGACCATCGGCAGGTCACCCGCGCCGTAGTGCTGGAATGACGGGGCGATTTCTTCCGATCCTGCCGGCAGTGCGATCCAGCTTTGCAGGCCCAGCATCTTCTGCCCCGAGGCGCGCTGCACGTCCGGCGTGCGCTCGGAATGCGCGATGCCGCGGCCGGCGGTCATCAAATTCATCGCGCCGGGCTGGATCTCCTGGATGTTGCCCTCGCTGTCGCGATGCATGATCGCGCCGTCAAACAGATAGGTGACGGTGGCAAGCCCGATATGCGGGTGCGGCCGTACATCCATGCCCTTGCCGGAGACGAATTGCACCGGCCCGAAATGGTCGAAGAAGATGAAGGGTCCGACCATCTGCCGCTTGCCGTGCGGCAGCGCGCGCCGCACCGCGAAGCCGTCGCCGAGATCGCGCGTGCGCGGCACGATGACGAGATCGAGCGCGTCGCAGGACATGGGATCGCCGAGCACGGGATCGTTCGAGGGTTGCCAGCTCATGGTAAAACTCCGTCTGAATTGCTTGCGTTCGATACTAGCAGGATTCCGCGCCAGCGTCGCGGCTAAGCCCGCTGTCATGCCCCGCGAAGGCGGGGCATCCAGTACGCCGCGGCCTATCGGTCCAATCATGACCGTCTCGGAGTACTGGATCGTCCGGTCAAGCCGGACGATGACAGCTGTGGTGCGGATGGTGCTTGAAAAAATCAACCCGACGGACGATGTTCGGCTCGCTCATACCGATCAGCCACAGCATCTGATGACGTCAGCCGCCCTTGAACTCGCATTCCGCGCCGCTTCTGTGGCGTTGCTATTAGTGCTGGCGGCATCGCTTGTCAGCGATTTCCGCACTGTGCTGGCAGCCCGGCTCGGTGCGGCCTTTGCGCTCGGCTCGGCCGCGCATGCTGTGAGCTATTCTGTCGGAACATCATCGCTGGTCCCGGCATGGCATGCGCCGCTGATCGCGGTGTCGACCGGCAATATCGTGGTGTTCTGGCTGTTCACGCGCGCGCTGTTCGACGACGAGTTTCGCCTGCGTCGGCGGCACGGATTGACCTGGGGGCTGGTGACAGCGTTCAGCTTCGTCAGCTGTCTCTGGATCGCACCCGGCGGACATGTGCGGTTCTCGGTCACCGCGGTGAACCTGATCGTGCTCGGCTTTATTGCGCTCGCGATCATGCAGACCATCGCCTCATGGTCAGCCGATCTGGTCGAGCGCCGCCGCCGTGTTCGCATCTTCATCGTCTGTGCTGCCGCGCTCTATGGCGGATTGAACGCGCTGCTCCAGATCCTTGTCGTCGGCAGCGACGTCGGCGACGTCGCCAACACCGTCAACGCGGGCGTGCTCGCCGGCATCGTCGCGGCCATCGCCTATGCGATGATGCGCGTCGATGGCGCCGATCTGTTTCCGGCCGCCACGGAGGCGGCGCCGGCGATCGCGGCGAGCCAGCCTGTGGGCGAGGACGCCGCCGACCAAAAGCTCATCGACGCCCTGATGCGGCTGATGGCGGACGAACGGATCTATCGCCAGGAGAACATCAGCATCGGCGTGCTGGCGGGCCGGCTGAAAATTCCCGAATACCGGCTGCGCCGGCTGATCAACCAGCGGCTCGGCTACCGCAATTTCAATGTGTTCCTGAACAATCACCGGATCGAGGAGGCCAAGGCCGCGCTGGCCGATCCCGCCCAGGCCGAAGTCCCCGTCATCACCATCGCGATGGATTCCGGCTTCCAGTCGCTCGGCCCGTTCAACCGCGCCTTCAAGGCCGTGACCGGCGTGACGCCGACGGAATATCGGCGGCTCAAGGTGAATGCCGTCTAATCTTTAGTGCACTGAAACATCTAGCTTATTTCAGAATCGGCGAGCGTCTCGCGGCTTTCGGCTATGCCGCTTTCCAAATCCGGCGAGCCGGCGCCTCGTGAATGCCGCTTCGTCTCCGGCACACGCCTCAAAGCCGGAGCAAGCCCGTGACCCGCCGCCGCAAGATCGTCCTTCTCGCCACATCCATCGCCTTTGCCGGCCTCGCGCTCGGCGCGGTTCGCGCCCATGACGTGCCCAAGGTCGCCACCGGCTTCATCGCCGACGTGCTCTGCTCGGAGACGTTTGTCTCGGGCCTCGATGTCAGGCGTAATTTGACCGAGACCATTGATGCGATGCCGGGCGCCGGTTTGCTCACATGGGCGATGGACTATCAGGTCGATCGCATGCGCAAGGACGTCACGGTGACGCTGTTCGGCATCGGTCGCAGCCACGCCGTCTATCGCGAGGGACTCGGCTGCACGCTCGAGCACGGCGCTGAGATCGCCGACCTCAGGCTGCCGCCTGAGGACAGGCAGCTGGCGTTGCTGCCCGAGATCGCCGGCCCCGCGCTCGTGTCGCCGCAGAGCCCGGAGCTGTCAGCCGCGCTCGATCGCGCCTTCGCCGAGCCGACATCGCCGCCATACCGCCGCACCCGCGCGATCGTCGTCATGAAGTCGGGCCGCGTCATCGCCGAGCGCTATGCGGACGGCATCGGACCGGAGACGCCGCTGCTCGGTTTCTCCATGACCAAGTCCGTGATCTCGGCTCTCACCGGGATCCTCGTGCGCCAGGGCAGACTGAAGCTCGACGGGCCCGCACCGGTCGCCGCCTGGACAAATCCGGACGATCCGCGTCACGCCATCACCGTCGATCAATTGCTGCGCCACACCGCCGGCCTGGCGCTCGGCAGCTCGCTCCAGGCCTCGCTTGGCTCCGCGTTCGAGCCGGTCAATCGCATGAAATTCACCGAAGACGACATGGCCGCCTATGCCGCGAGCATGCCGCTTGCGACCGCGCCGGGCACCGTGTGGAATTATCACGATGGCAACACCATCCTGCTCGCGCATCTGATCCGCAACGCCGCCGGCGGCAATCCCGAAGGAGCGCTTGCCTTCGCGCGCCGCGAATTGTTTGCGCCGCTCGGCATGCGACATGTCACGCTCCAGCTCGACGGCGCCGGCACGATCAGGGGGTCGAGCGAGATGCTCGCATCCGCGCGCGACTGGGCACGCTTCGGCCAGCTCTATCTCAACGACGGCGTCGCCGGCGGCCGGCGCATCCTGCCCGAGGGCTGGGTGAATTACTCGGCGTCGGCGACGCTCAATGCATGGGTCGGCATCGGCGCCGGCTTCTGGACCAACCAGGGCGACAGCTTTGGCGCGACCTTCCGCGTCCAGCACGGCTGGCCGCGCGATACCTTCTTCGCCAAGGGCACGATCGGGCAATACACGATCGTAATTCCCTCGGAGCGTCTGGTGATCGTGCGGATAGGCCGCTCGCCGAACGCACCGCCGGAAGCGGACGGTGTGTTCGATCTGGTGCGGGATGTGGTTAAGGCAACGCGCGAGAAGGGGAAGGTGGCGGGGGTAAATTGAGGTGCTCTCTTCCCTTCTCCCCTTGTGGGAGAAGGTGGCGCGAAGCGCCGGATGAGGGGTATGCTTCTGCGAATGCAATTGTGAGAGGTGTGCTCGCGGAGAGAACCCCTCACCCGTCTCGCCGCTGCACGGCGAGCCACCCTCTCCCACAAGGGGCGAGGGTGCACCGCTCGTGTAGCGCAATTCTACTAACGCCCCAGTTCCGTCGCCTTCGCCACGCGATCGAACCGCTCCAGCGTCATGATTGCGTCCGCGAATTTCTCCGCGCGGGCGTTCAGCACCGGGCGGGCCAGCGTCAAGAACTTCTGCTGCATCGCCTGCGCGTCGGGGAAGGATGTCGGCTCTCCCGAGGGATCGGCATAGAGCCGCTCATGCACGCCGTCGTCGGTCGTGATACTCACGCGCGCGCCGAACGGATGGGTACGGCCGATTTCGAGGCGATCGTCCTGCACCACGTCGAACTTGTCGGCGAGCGCGTCGATGGCGGCGTCGCCAAGGCGGGTGTAGTCGTCCCAGCCAAATGAGCCCTGGTCGAGCGCGAGCGCGCCGGTGAAGAACATCGAGAACTGGCCGCCGACGATCGAGGTCGGGTGCCGCTTGGTCGCGGCGTCGCCGGTGAGCGTGATGCCGTTGCGATGCAGGCCGATCTCGACGCGCTTGACTTGATCGGGCGTCAGATTGTGTTCGCGCCGCATGGCGATCAGCGCGTCGATCGCGGCGTGGGTATAGCGGCAGCTCGGATACGGTTTGACGCCGATCTTCATGGTCTCGTAGGTCTTGCCGAGTTCGGCGACCGCCTTGTCCGGATGCGCATCGTCGGTGTAGCCGGCGAGCAGGCCGTGCTTGCCCTCGACCGATTCCGTCGCGCCGACGAAATCGTTGCGCGCCAGCGTCGCGGCGATCACGCCATTCATGGCGGCGGCGCCGACCTGGTAGCGCTTGTTCCAGGCGCCGTTGACCAGGAATTGCAGCGAGCCCGCGGCTTGGCTGCCGGCGACGCCGAAGGCGGCGATGAGCTGTTGCTCGGAGAGGCCGAACAATTTGCCGGCGGCCGCGGCTGCGCCATAGGTGCCGGCGGTGGCGGTCGGATGAAAGCCGCGGGCATAATGCGAGGTCGGGTCGAGTGCGTTGCCAAGCCGGCAGCAGACCTCATAGCCGGCAACGATCGCGGTCAGCACGTCGCGGCCCGACGCGCCGACCATCTCGCCGATGGCGAAGGCGGCCGGAACCACCGGCGCGCTCGGGTGCAGCGAGGAGTCCGCATGGGTGTCGTCGAAGTCGAGGGAATGGCCGAGCGCGCCGTTGAGCAGGGCCGCGACTGCCGGCGTCCAGGTCTTGCTGTCGCCGAACACGGTGGATTCGCCCTTGGTATCGAGCGCGAGCGCCTCCAGCATCTTCAGGATCGAGGGGGTCGATTCCGCCTCGCTGCGGGCCCGGATGGCGCTGCCGAGGAAGTCCAGCGTCAGCACTTTTGCCCGATCCAGCACTTCCGCCGGAATATCCTGGAATTTCAGGTTGGCGACATAGGCGGCGAGCGTTGCGGTTTCGTGAGCCATCGTGTTTCCTCGTTTTGGCGCGCAAGTTAGGCGGGCTGATTTGGCCTTTCAAGCGGCCTCGGGGCCGCGGGCATCAGCTATGCTTTTGGCTGGCTTTGCGAGGATCGGACCGGGATACGCGACCATGGCATTCGCAGAAGAGCTGTTCGACCGGGTCTGGTCGCGAAAGACCCAATTGGGGTTGGCGATCCGGGTCACCGTGGCGGCCACCGGCGCCTATGCGCTCGCCACCGCGCTGCATCTCTTGTTGCCGCTCTGGGCCGTCCTCACCTCTATCATCGTGACCCAGATGAGCGTCGGGCGCTCGCTGAAGGCGACACGCGACTACATGCTCGGCACCATCGGCGGCGCCATCTATGGCGGTGCCATCGCGATCCTGATCCCCTATTCGGGCGAACTGGGCCTGCTGGGTCTGCTGGTGCTGGCCGTGGCGCCGCTTGCCTTTGTCGCATCGATCTATCCGAATCTGAGCTCTGCAACGGTGACGGCCGTGATCGTGCTCGTGCTTCCCTCGATGCATCATGCCGATCCCATGGCCTCGGCGATCGATCGCGTCAGCGAAGTCGCGGTCGGCGCGGTGACGGGGCTGCTCGTCTCGTTCCTGGTGCTGCCATCGCGCGCTGTGCGGCAAATCCGCGCCAGCGCGGCAAAGCTGCTCGAATTGATCGCGGAGGCCTTCACCGAATTGCTCGCGGGCCTGACGCGCGGCCGGGACAACGACGCGCTGCATCGGATTCAGGACGGTATCGGTACCGCAATGGTCGGCATGAATACCATTGGCGCCGAAGCCGAGCGCGAGCGCTCTGCGCGATTGTCGAGCGGGCCGGACACTGGCCCGTTGCTACGCACGATCTTGCGGCTGCGCCATGACGTCGTGATGATCGGCCGCTCGACCGTGGTGCCGTTGCCGGCCGAGGTGCAGACACGGCTTGCCGCGCCGCTGACGGAAGTCTCGACGGTGATCGCACGCTTCCTGCGTTCGGCCGCCGCCGCCTTGCGCGAAGGCGCCGGCGCGCCGCCGATTCATCCCGTCCATGTCGCGCTCCAGCATTATGCCGAGGCGGTCGCCGCCGTGCGCCAGGACGGCCTGATCCGCGGCCAGCCCAGCGACACCGCGGAGCGCTTCTTCGCGCTCGGCTTTTCGCTGGAGCAGATGCACCAGAATCTCTGCGATCTCGATCGCGTCGTCGGCGAATGGTCGGAGGCCGCGGCCGACAAGCCCGCGCGTGTGGCGGAATGAGCTAGCGTCGCGTCAGGCCCTTGCCTTGCATGCGCCAGACCAGCAAATCGATGCGGTCCTGGCCGAAGAACGGCTCGTTGTCGAACACGAAGGTCGGCACGCCCCAATGGCCGGAGGCGGCGTGGTCCTTCTCGTTCTCGGTGATCACCTGCTCGTAGCGATCCGGGTCGGCTTTGATTGCGGCATCCATTGCGGCGAGATCGAAGCCGGCCTTGTCGGCCGCGCGCGCGAGATGATCGCCTTCGTTCCAGCCCGCCACCGAGCCGTCCCACAGCACGCGGGCGATCGCATCGGTGAATGCGAGCGAGCGTCCCTCGAGCTGCGCCATGGCACCCAGCCGGGTCAGGCGGTGGATGTAGGGCTGCTCGGCCGCGACGTCGAATGTCGTCTTGTCCTGCACGATCGGGTCGGGCCTCGGAAAGCGGAACGGAATGCCCTCGTGCTGCGCCACGCGCGTGCTGTCGAGCACCACATAGCGAATGAAGTTCGGGCTCGCCTTCTTGAAAAATCCGGGCACACGGACGGCAAGCGGATAGACCGGCCGCAAATTCACCGCCAGATCGTAGTCTTCGACTAGCTTCAGCGTTTTCGGCAGCGCCAGATAGCTGAATGGGCTGCGAAAGGAATAGAAGAGGTCGACGGAGAGCGTCATCCCGCCAGTCTGCGCGTCAGCATCCGGAAGCGCAAGATCAGAAGTCCGGCATAGACGAACGATCCGATCGACAGTCCGATCCAGACACCGACCGCACCGAGATCGGCGTGAAAAGCGAGCCACCAGGCGATCGGAAAGCCCACGCACCAATAGCCGATCGCGGCGAATGCCAGCGTCATCCTGGTGTCATTGATGCCGCGCAGCGCGCCGCCCATGATGGTCTGGATCGCATCGGCGATGAAGAAGGTCGCGCCGACCAGCAGCAGGGTTGCGGTCAGCTCGACGGTCGCCATGCTCGCCTCGCCGCTGCCGAAGAACAGCCGTCCGAGCTGATAGCGGCCGAGAATGATCGCGACGGTCAGGGCCGAGACGAACGCGATCCCGATCACGGCTGCGACGAGGCCTGCGCGCTTCACCGCGAGCGGCTCACCGCGGCCGAAGGCATGGCCAACCCGCACGGTGGCCGCCATGCCGATGCCGAGCGGGACCATGAACAGCACCGCAGTGACCTGGAGCGCGATCTGATGCGCCGCGAGCGCCGTGGTCGAGATCAAGCCCATCAGCAGCGCCGCCGAAGAGAACAGGCCATATTCCAGCAGCAGCGAGAACGAGATCGGGGCGCCGATCGCGATGAGTTTGCGCATCAGGGGCCAGTCGATCCGCCAGAGATGGGCAAGCGGACGATAGTCCGCGAACGGCTTGCGCAGCCCGGCAATGGCGAGCGTGGCGACGAACGTGCCGAGATTGACGATGGTCGTCGCAAGCCCCGCGCCGAACAGGCCAAGCTCCGGCAGGCCGAACAGCCCGTGGATCAGGGCGTAAACCAGCGCGGCATTGACGGGGATCGCGGCGAGCGTGATCCACAGCGGGGCCTGCGGCCGGTTCACCGCGCTCATCATGCTGCGCAGCGCGATGAATCCGAGCGCCGGCGCGATGCCCCAGGCCAAGCCATTCAGATAGTGCTGGGCGAGCGCGGCCGAATGCGGCGCCTGACCGAGTGCGACCAGGATGTGCTCGCCATAGAGCGGCGAGGCCATCATCGGCAGCGAGATCAGCAACGCGACCCACAAGCCGACGCGCAAGGAGCGGCGGATGCGCCTGACATCGCCGGCGCCGAAGGCTTGCGCGACCAGCGGTGATACCGCCGCCATCAATCCGAGCCCGAACGTGAAGCTGACGAAATAGACCGTATGCGCCAGCGCTGCGGCTGCGACCGCGCTCTCGCCGAGCCGCCCGATCAGCGCGAGATCGGTCGTGATCATGGCGATCTGCCCGAGCTGCGTCAGCATCATCGGCACGGCCAGCCGCAGCGTCGCGACGAATTCGTCGGCGAGAGGATTTGGCGGCACGCCGGCTTGCGGCTGCGAACGAGGCTGGACGGTGTCGAGCATGGCCGGGTCAATAGCACAGCCGGGCGACGAAAACATGGCCTTGGCTTCTTCCCCTCTCCCCTTGTGGGAGAGGGTGGCTCGCCGCGAAGCGGCGAGACGGGTGAGGGGTTCTCTCGGCGAATCCAGCTCTCATTTGGATTCGCGGAGAGAACCCCTCATCCGGCGCCATAGCCGATGCGAAGCTTCGGCGTTCTCAAAAACGGCGGCCGAAGGCCGCCTACGCCACCTTCTCCCACAAGGGGAGAAGGGAAGAAAACTCTCACCCCTTCCGTTCCGGCACGCGCCGGATCTTCGCGCCGAGCGCATTCAGCCGTTCGTCGATGCGCTCGTAGCCGCGCTCGATCTGGTCGGCGTTGTTGATCGTGGAGGTGCCCTCGGCGCAGACGGCCGCGAGCAACATGGCCATTCCGGCGCGAATGTCGGGTGAGGTCATCGTCGCGCCGTGCAGCCGGCTTGGACCGGCGATGATGGCGCGATGCGGGTCGCACAGCACGATGCGCGCGCCCATCGCGATCAGCTTGTCGACGAAGAACATCCGCGATTCGAACATCTTCTCGAACATCAGGATCACGCCCTCGCATTGCGTGGCGGTGACGATCGCGATCGACATCAGATCGGCCGGGAAGGCCGGCCAGGGCTGGTCCTCCAGCTTCGGCACGTGGCCGCCAAAATCGTCCTGGATCTTCAGCGTCTGGTTCGAAGGCACGATGAGATCGTCGCCCTCGATGCGGCAGACGATGCCGAGCCGCTCGAATCCCATGCGGATCGAGCGCAGATGCTCGACGCCCGCGCGCACGATGCGAAGCGGCGAACGCGTGACGGCAGCAAGTCCGATCAGCGAGCCGACCTCGATATGGTCGGGCTGGATCCGGTAGGTCGCACCGCCCAGCGTCGCCGGACCGTGCACGATCATCGTGTTGGTGCCGATGCCCTCGATCCCTGCGCCGAGCGCGACCAGGAAGTTCGCGAGGTCCTGCACATGCGGCTCGGACGCGGCGTTGCGCAAATAGGTGGTGCCTTCGGCGGCGACGGCTGCGACCAGCGCGTTCTCGGTCGCGGTCACGCTGGGCTCGTCCAGGAACACGTCGGCGCCGGTCAGTTTCGAAGCGCGGAATTCGAGCCGGTCGGTCGCCGTGACCTTGGCTCCCAATTGCTCGAGCGCAAGCACATGCGTGTCGAGCCTGCGGCGGCCGATGACGTCGCCGCCGGGCGGCGGCAGCATCACTTCGCCGCAGCGGGCGAGCAGGGGGCCCGCGAGCAGGATCGAGGCGCGGATGCGCACGCATAGCTCAGGATCGAGATCGGCGGCGCGGATGCTCTTGGCGTGAATATGAAGCGTGTTGCGGGCGGTCCATTCGGCCGCAGCACCAACCGAGCGGATCAGCTCGACCAGCGTCTCGGTGTCGCGGATCCGCGGCACGTTTTCCAGCGTCACCGGATGCTCGGTGAGCAGGGCTGCCGCGATGATCGGCAGGGCCGCATTCTTGTTGCCGGACGGCTCGATCGAGCCCGAGAGCCGGTGACCGCCCTCGACGATGTACTGGATGGGCGCCACGGGGTCTCTCGCTGTCGTGTTGAGTGAGGGGCGGGTTTTCGAGGCGGAAACTACAGAGAATTGAGCGCGGTAGCAATTGCGCCGGCCGCGGCCGCCCGCGCCGATGTGGCTGCCAGACCCTCATGGTGAGGAGCGCGGAACGCGCGTCTCGAACCATAAGGCCCGTATGTCCCCTGCGGCCATCCTTCGAGACGCCCGCTTGTGCAGGCTCCTCAGGATGAGGTCGGCGTGTGTGGCGGGTGCTCAGAACAACCCGATGATATTCCCCACCACATAGAGGATGGCGATCAGGATCAGGGCTCCGATCATGACGAAGGAGATCTCGATCGCAATGGCGCCGGTGCCGAGGATGGCGGCGACGCCTGCGAGGAGCCGTTCCTCTCGGAAGATCAGCGAGAGGACCGACAGCAGGATCGCCAGCAGGCCGAGCGAGATCGCGGTGGCTGAAGCGGTTTCGCTCCAACTGCGTCCGGCCGATTTCTCGACCTTTGGCGCCTGATATTCGACGCCCTTCACGCGCGCGATCACGCGGTCCTTGATTCGATGCCCGGTGTCGACGATGACCTGGTCAGCCGGTGGCGGCGGAAACACGATCGGCACGACCCAGTGCGGCAAGACCGCCGCCATCAGCGCCAGCACGCCGACAATGCTGCCGATAATGCCGAGACGGCGGGATGGGACAGCGGAACTGCTTGCTGCGGAGCTGGTCATGGCGTGGCGCTTCCCGGCCGGAACAGGCCTTGCGGGTTTATGCCACTTCGTCGCGATGGCGGGTGGTGAGGTTCAGCGCTTGTGTTTCCACAAGGTCATGGCCGGGCCTGTCCCGGCCATCCACGCCTTGCCTCGTCGCACGAAGAACGTGGATGCCCGGGCCTTCGCCTCGCCGAAGCGGCTTCGGTCGCGCAGGCGGGACAAGCCCGGGCATGACGACCGTACAAGCCGCTCGATCTCAGATATCGATCGTCGCGCTCAGCGAATGTTCCTGGATGAAGTCGCGGCGCGGCTCGACCACGTCGCCCATCAGCTTGGTGAAGATGTCGTCGGCCTCGTCGACCTCCTTGACCTTCACCTGGAGCAGTGATCGCGCATTGATATCCAGCGTCGTCTGCCAGAGCTGCTCCGGGTTCATCTCGCCCAGCCCTTTGTAGCGCTGCAGCGAGACGCCCTTGCGGCCAGCGTCGGTGACGGCTTCGAACAGATCGACCGGGCCGTAGACCATGTGCTCGGTGTCTTTGCGCCGCAGCTTGCCGGGGCGGGCATAAACGTCCTGGAGCTTGACCGTGTACTCGTCGAGCTTGCGGGCTTCGACCGAGCCCAGGAACGCGTCATCGATGAGGGCGACGTCCTTGACGCCGCGCACAGTGCGCTCGAACTGGAAACCCTGACCTTCCACGTATTGGCCGATCCAGCCGCGCTCGACCTCG
This sequence comes from Bradyrhizobium sp. Kon69, assembly GCF_055807515.1. Taxonomy (NCBI): domain Bacteria; kingdom Pseudomonadati; phylum Pseudomonadota; class Alphaproteobacteria; order Hyphomicrobiales; family Nitrobacteraceae; genus Bradyrhizobium; species Bradyrhizobium sp. Kon69. Next base: position 15,299 of record NZ_JBVVOS010000008.1, read on the forward strand.
TCGGCGAGCGTGTCGAGGCGGGCGGCGATATATTGCGCGGCCGCGGCGGCCTTCTCCGGATCGCCGTAGATCGCCTTGTTGAGCACGCCGGTGATGGCGGCCTGCTCGATCACCTTGCGATTGTAGCGGGTGTGCAGGCTGCGCAGGACGCCGCGGACGGCGCGGGCGTCGTCGACCAGCGAGCGCAGGTCGCGGCCGGTACGATCGCCGCCGGTGCCGGGGATATAGACGCAATCGTCCAGCCCGGTATCGATCAGATAATCTTCCAGCGCCCGCTCGTCCTTCAGATATTGCTCGGACTTGCCGCGGTTGACCTTATAGAGCGGCGGCTGGGCGATGTAGAGATAGCCGCCGTCGATGATCTCGCGCATCTGCCGGTAGAAGAACGTGAGCAGCAGCGTGCGGATGTGGGCGCCGTCGACATCGGCGTCCGTCATCACGATGATCTTGTGATAGCGCAGCTTCTCGATCGAGAATTCGTCGCCGATGCTCGTTCCGAGCGCGGTGATCAGCGTGCCGATCTGCTCGCTGCCCAGCATCTTGTCGGGACGCACGCGTTCGACATTGAGGATCTTGCCGCGCAGCGGCAGCACGGCCTGGAATTCGCGGTTGCGGCCCTGTTTGGCACTGCCGCCTGCCGAGTCACCCTCGACGATGAAGAGCTCGGACTTGGCCGGATCCTTCTCCTGGCAGTCGGCGAGCTTGCCGGGCAGCGAGGAGACCGAGAGCGGGCTCTTGCGCGTCAGCTCGCGCGCCTTTCGTGCGGCTTCGCGGGCAGCTGCGGCCTGGATCACCTTGCCGACGATCATCTTGGCTTCGGAGGGGTGCTCCTCGAACCAGGCCTGCAGCGCCTCGTTGAGCACGTTCTCGACCACGGGCCGCACTTCCGAGGACACCAGCTTGTCCTTGGTCTGCGAAGAAAACTTCGGATCGGGCACCTTCACCGACAGCACGGCGGTGAGGCCTTCGCGGCAGTCGTCGCCGGTGAGCGCGATCTTTTCCTTTTTCGCATTGGCCTCGGCATAGCCGTTGACCTGGCGCGTCAGCGCGCCGCGGAAGCCGGCCAGATGAGTGCCGCCGTCGCGCTGCGGGATGTTGTTGGTGAAGCACAGCACGTTCTCGTGGTAGCTGTCGTTCCACCACAGCGCGGCCTCGACACCGATGCCGTTGGCTTCCGCGCGCACCATGATCGGCGCCGGCACGATCGCCTTCTTGTTGCGGTCGAGATATTTGACGAATTCCTCGACGCCACCGGAATAGTGCATCTCCTCGCGCTTCTCGACCGCGTGACGCATGTCGGAGAGGGCGATGTTGACGCCGGAATTGAGGAAGGCGAGCTCGCGCAGCCGGTGCTCCAGCGTGGCGAAGTCATACTCGATGTTCTTGAAGGTTTCCGTCGAGGCCTGGAACGTCACCTCGGTGCCGCGCCTGCCGGGCGCATCGCCAACGACCACCAACGGTGCGACGGCATCGCCATGGGCGAATTCAATGTAGTGTTCCTTGTTGTCGCGCCAGATGCGCAAGCCGAGCTTGCTCGACAGCGCGTTGACGACGGAGACGCCGACGCCGTGCAGGCCGCCGGAAACCTTGTAGGAATTCTGGTCGAACTTACCGCCGGCGTGGAGCTGGGTCATGATGACCTCGGCCGCCGAGATGCCTTCGCCCTTGTGGATGTCGACGGGAATGCCGCGGCCGTCGTCGCGCACGGTGACGGAATTGTCGGCGTTGAGGATCACGTCGACGCGCGTGGCGTGGCCCGCGAGCGCCTCGTCGATCGCGTTGTCGACGACCTCGTAGACCATGTGATGCAGGCCCGAGCCGTCATCGGTGTCGCCGATATACATGCCCGGGCGCTTGCGGACGGCGTCGAGACCCTTGAGCACGCGGATCGATTCCGCCCCGTAATCGCTCGGATTTGAGGGTTCGTTTTCGGCAGGCGTCTGCCGAGCAGGTTCTGTCATGAGAGGCCTTCGAGATGTCGCCCGAATCAGCGGCGCAAAAGGCGCTGATCTACGGGCTATTTGTGCCACGAAAGACGGATTGCGCCTAGCGCAAAGTATCCCCCGGCAACCCTTTGATGAGATAGGGTTTTTGAGCCTATTTTCAAGCCTCACGATGGCCGATTTTGGCCGCTGCAAAAAGCCTGATTCGAGGCCCTGTTTTTAGCCCTCAGAGACGTGGATTTTGCGGGGCGGAGAAGCGATCTGAGAGTGCCGCGGCGCCCCGGAACCGGCCAGCGGGTTCAGTAGATCTGATCCGGCTTCTGATCGTCGTCATCCCACCTGAGGGACCAAGCTTCGCCCGCAGCCAGGGTGATGGTGTCGGTACGCGACAGATGGCCGGACACGCGCAGCTCGTAGGAATAGGTGCCGGGCGGCAGATCCAGGGTTTGTGGGTGATTTGCGCCGCCCGCGATCTTGACGGTCCTATCGTTGATCGTGAGCGAAGCCACGTCAGGTACAAGATAGCCGAATATCAGCCGCGCTTGTCCGGCTATCGGCAGGAAGTTGGCCTTGGCCGCGGCCTCGGTATTCCGCTGCACAAGCTCGACCGTGGTCTCGTGCTTGGCGCGGGCCAGCTTCAAGGTGGCCGGCCCCTTTGGGGAGACGAAGGCGAGTTGAGCGTGATCGGCGGCGACCATCGTGCCGTGCGGCTTTTCCTCCCAGCCGCGCTTTGCGAGCTCCGTGCGGTAGAAGGCCAGCACATCGCTGAGCTCGGCTTGCACACGGGTTTCGTATCCGGCACGCAGCGGGACTTCAATGCCGGTCGCACGGGTGGTTTTGGAGGCGAAGAAGTTGTGTTGCTTCGGCACCGGCATGTCGGCGCTGGGATCCGCCGGTGTGAGTGCGGCCGAAGTTTGTGGCCGTGGATGTGGTATCCATCCGCCCGCGCTTGCGGCGGCCAGGCCGCCTGCGAGAAGCACGACGCCGCACAGCGGCAGCAACCAGCGTGCCGGCCCTCTCATTACGCGCCTTACAGTCGGCATCTCCGTTCTCCGCATCAGCGCCCCCGGCTCAATACATCTGAAGCGGCAGCACGTCTCCGCTTGGCCCCACCAGGAGGCCCCAGGCATCGCCGGCGGCCACGGTGAGGGTCTCGGTGCGAGCAGGGCGTCCCGGCAGACGCAGCGCGTACTGGTACTTGCCGGGCGGTAGATCGAGCATCGGACCTTTCGGCGATTGCGGACCGCCCGCGCCGGCCGCGATCTTCACGGTTTGATTGTTGATCGTCAGCGATGCTTCCTTCGGCCCCATATTGCCGAGCATCAGCCTCGCCTGTCCCGCCTTCGGGATGATGTCGGCCTTGGCCGCGGCCTGCGGATTCCGCTGCATCAGGCTGACCGTGGTCTCGTCCCTGGCGCGGCCGAGCTTCAGCACGGCCGGTCCCTCCGGCGAGGTGAACGCGAGCTCCGCCCGCTCGGCGGTCACGGTTGCGCCGTCGGCCTTCTCCTGCCAGCCGCGCTTGGTCAGCTCCGCGCGATAGAAGGCGAGGACCTCGCCAAGCTCGGCGGGGATGCTGGCTTCGAGCTCGGCCCGGAACGACTGGTCGCTGCCGGGAAACTTCGTGGAGCTGATGCCGGTCGAGCTGTGCTGCGTCGGCACCGGCAGGGCCGAATCGGGATCGGGCGTGAGCGGCTCCTTCGATTTGGTCTGGGGCGCCTTGGCTTGATTCGATTTGGCCTCGACGGGCTTCGCCGCGGCGATAACAAGACCGGAGCCGTTGGCGCTAACGTTCACCTTCGGCCCCATCTGCATCACGGTCATCGAGATCGACTTGCCGCTCTTGGAGAATTCCATCACCGCCATGTTGGGCTGGTTGATTACGGAGGGCTGCTCCTTCCAGCCCGCTGGCTTGAGCGATGCGCGATAAAACGCGGTGAGTGCCTTTACGCTCGATGTCGAGGAGAATTCGAGCTGGCCGTCGTCGCCCTCGAACTTCACACCTTCGGCGTTTTCAGGCAGCGGCACCGGCGTCTTGCTGTCGGCCAGCGCATTCAGCGGCGCGTCGGACAATGCGGCCGCCTGCACCTTGCGCCTTGCTTCGTCGGCGGTAATGAGCTGCTTGGCCGCACCTAACGCATCCCCAAGGAACTTGTCGTCGGCCTCCTTCTTCGCCTTTGCGCGGGCGGCAAGCGCGGATTCTTTCACCTGCGCGGTCAGGCTAACCATGGTGAAATCATATTTGCGGCCGAGCCGCAGCACGCCGGTTTCCTCCGCCGAAGAGATCTTGATCGCGACCTCGTCGCCGGGTGCGAGCGGCGCGCTGCCGTCCTCCTGCCAGCCGCGCGCGGCGAGCTCGCGGTGATAGAAGGCGAGCACGGCGGGCAGCTCGGCCATCGCGGCGGCCGACATTTCGCGCTTGTTGTCGCTCGCGCCGCCGAGACCCCTGGCCGTCTTGGTCGGGCTCGGCCGCGGCAGGCCGGCCATATCGCTATCGGCCTTGAGCTCACTGGGCAGCGCGAAGGGCGCGACCCGGATATCGATATTGGTGCGGCCATCGTCACGGCGCGTCAGCGTCAGCATCACAGGCTTCTGCTGATAGAATCCGGTCTCCTTGCTATCGGCATGCGCGTAGAACGCGCGCAGGCCGTTGGGAACGGTTTCATCCAGGCTGGTCGTCCAGCGCGCAGCGGTTTCCGGCGTGAGCTTCTGCCAGCCGATCGCAGCCATCTGGCTGGCATAGAAATCCGACGTTGCATCGAGCGGCGTCGGCGCGATGCAGCCGAGATAGGGCCGGGTGCCGTCAAACACGATCTCGCCTGCGCCTTCCGGAAACGGCACGTTCCCGTAAATCCGCTCGGTGGTGTAATAAACCACGGACTGGTCGGGCCGGCCGGGCGCCTGCGTGAAATGAACGGAAAGACCCTGCCGCCCCTTCCTGAACTTCAGCAGGCTGCTTTTCTCCTCAAGCGGCATCACATAGGGCACCCAGCCGTTGTCGCTCAGGAGCTTTTGGACCGCGGGCAGTGTCACGGCCTGCCGCGTCGGCACGCGATATTCGACGCTATAGGGATCGGGGCGCGAAATGTCTTCCACCGCACCTTCGAGCTGCGGTAGCGCGTGGACGTCGACGATACCCTCGTCTGCGCCGGCCGCGATCGAGCAGCTCGCCATCAGGAAGAGACCGCATGCAAGCAGCCGCCATCGTGCCGGAATTTGCATCCCGCGCGGGATCATCGCCATCGTTACGTCTCCAGGATGCCGCGCGGCGCTTTGGCGCGCGCGATTGCAACGGCTGCAACGCCGTCGGCGGGCCTCAGACCAGAAGTCGCGGCAGGAACCGGGCAGGTTCAAAGATCCCGAACCGGTCAATACAGCTGGAGCGGCGACCATGCCTCGCCGTCGCGCCCGACGGTGAGCTCCCAGGCGTCGCCGGCCGCGAGGTTAAGGATGTCAGTGTGGGCCGGACGGCCGGGCACGCCCAGTTCGTAGGAATATTGGCCGGGCGCCAGATCTAGCGAGACGGCGTTAGTGCCGGCGCCGCGCTTGATGATCCGCGCGTCGATCCCGAGCACGGCTTCCGTCTCGCCGATGTTGCTGAACACCAGCTTCGCCCGGCCCGGTTCGGGCATGACGTTCGCCCGGGTTGCTGTATCCGAGTTCTTCTGCACGAGATGAACGGAGGTGCTGCTGTCCTTGCGGCCGAGCTCCAGCATGGCCGGCCCGAGCGGAGATGCGAACGCGAGCTGGACGTGATCGGCGGAGAGGACGGCGCCATCGTGCTGCTCCTGCCAGCCGAGCCTTGCGAGCTCCCTGCGGTAGAAGGAAAGAACGTCGCTGAGCTCGGCGGGCACGGTGGCTTCGAGCTTGACGCGAAGTGGCGCTTCGACGCCCCGCATCAGGGTGGTGTGGATTCCTCGAAAGCTGTAGCGGGTCGGTGCGGGTAGCCTGGCATCGGGATCCGGCGTGAGATCGGCCGAAAACAGCGGCTGCGGCATCCAGGCGCCGGCGCTTGCTGCGAGCATGCACGTCGCGAGCAGGACGAGGCCGCACGCAAACGCCCGCCATCGTGCCGGGGCTCGCGCCCCGGACCTTGCCGCCCGCATCTCACTCTCCAGGGTATCGCGCGTCCAGGGTCTCGCGCGCGACGTCATTGCGCGATTGCAAACCGGCTGCGACGCCGTCGGCGCCGCCTCCGGCAACTAGTCGCGGCGGAAATGGGGCTGGTTCAACGGCTGCGACTAGCGCCGGGCCGATACCTGTCCGCTTTCGACGTCAAAGATCTCGCCCCCGGCGCCGATCTCGGCGAAGGCGGCGGGGTCTGCGCCGGTCAGCCACACCTGCGCGCCGAGCTTGCGCAGCTCGTCGAACAGCGCCGCGCGCCTGCCGGGATCGAGATGCGCGACGACCTCGTCGAGCAGCAGCAGCGGCACGATGCCGGTCATCTCGGCGACTAGGCTCGCATGCGCCAGCACCAGCCCGATCAGCAACGCTTTCTGCTCGCCGGTCGAGGCATCGCGCGCCGGCATGCTTTTCGGCGCGTAGATCACCTGCAGATCGGTGAGATGCGGACCATCCGTGGTGCGGCCGGCGATGGCGTCACGCGGACGGTTGTCGCGCAGGATCTGACGGTAGCGGTCCTCGACCGACGTCGCGGTCTCGTTGAGCAGCGCGTTCTCCATCCAGCCGTCGAGCGCGATCTGCGCCGAGGGGAAGGCGGAGGCCTGCGCGCGCGCGTTGAGCATGCCGGTCAGCCGCGCCGCGGTCTGGCCCCGGGTCGCGGCGACCGCGACCGCAAGCTCCGCGGTCTCGCGCTCGATCGCGTCACACCAATGGTCGTCGTAATTGCGGGTCTCGAGCAGGCGGTTGCGCGAGCGCAGCGAACGTTCGAGCGCGGAAATGCGGCTGGAATGGTCGCTGTCGATGGCAAGCACTAGCCGGTCGAAGAAGCGCCGCCGCTCGGATGCCGCGCCCATGAACAGCCCGTCCATCGCCGGCGTCAGCCACACCATGCGGATGTGGTCGCCGAACGACGCCGCCGAACTGACCGGTTCGCGGTCGATGCGGCAGCGCCGGCTGACCGGGCTATCTGCGCGCGGCGGATCGATGCCGGTGCCGAGCGTGGCAAGGCCCAGCGCGCCCTCGACCTGTGCCGACACCGCCCAGGAGCCGTCGCCTTGGTTGTCGGCGACGTCGTCCAGCGTCGCGCGCCGCAGGCCGCGTCCCGGCGACAGGAACGAGATCGCCTCGATGCAATTGGTCTTGCCCGCTCCGTTCGGCCCGACCAGCGCCACCATGTCAGCCTTCACCTCGAGCCCCGCCGCCCGGTAATTACGAAAATGCGTCAGCGTCAGGCGATGAATGCGGGAGGGGGTCATTGTGCTCGTCGTGGCCGCGGTTCTTCCCCTCTCCCCTTGTGGGAGAGGGTGGCGCCTCACGAAGTGAGGCGACGGGTGAGGGGTATGTTACCGCAGGGCGAGCTTTGCAAGGACGTCCTCCAATACAGAAGCGGGCTGCTGCAACACGTCATTGTTCCAGTAGCGCGCGATCACAAAGCCTTCAGCGGAGAGAGTTGCGTCACGAGCTGCGTCGCGTCGCGATTCCGCATGCTGACCGCCGTCGATTTCGATCACGAGGCGCTTTTCCAAGCAGACGAAATCGAGAATGTAGCTTTTGAACGGGACTTGTCGGCGAAACTTGAAAGCGGAGAGTTGCCGATGCCTGAGCAGGCGCCACATTGCCGCTTCCGCATCCGTCGGGTCGTGCCGCATATTTTTCGCGAATTGGCGGAGACGTTTGGGGACTGGTCGGTGGGATGGTTCCTGCGGCACGAACCCCTCACCCGACTGAGTATGTATCCGCCCGCGGAGATGCCCTCTCCCACAAGGGGAGAGGGCGCAGCAACGTGTATTGCGCTTGTTTCGTCGGGCGAAGCTGTAGCTTCACCCTCTTCCCCTGTGGGAGAGGGTGGCTTCGCGCAGCGAAGCCGGGTGAGGGGTTGTCTCCGCATAAAAGGTGTCGCGAGAGGAGGACCACGTCCTTCACACCCGCATCGGCATCAGCACGTAGAGCGCGCTCTTGTCGTCGCGGTCTTGCACCAGGGTCGGTGAGCCCGGGTCGGCGAGCCGGAGGGTTGCGACGTCGCCTTCGATCTGGGCGGCGATGTCGAGCAGATAGCGGGAGTTGAAGCCGATATCGAGGGCGTCGGAGACGTATTCGACTTCGAGCTCTTCGGTCGCGCTGCCGGAATCCGGATTGGTCACCGACAGCACCAGCTTGCCCGGCGACAGCGAGAGTTTCACGGCGCGCCCGCGCTCGCTGGAAATCGTCGAGACGCGGTCGACCGCGTTCTCGAAATCCTTCTTGTCGACGACGAGCTCCTTGTCGTTGCCCTGCGGGATCACACGGCCGTAGTCGGGGAAGGTGCCGTCGATCAGCTTCGAGGTCAGCACCACATTGCCGATGGTGAAACGGATCTTGGCCTGCGACAGCTCGATCGTGACCTCGGCCTCGTTGTCCTCGATCAGACGCTGTACCTCGCCGACCGTCTTGCGCGGCACGATCACGCCGGGCATGCCCTCGGCGCCCTTGGGCTGGACCAGGTCGAGCTGGGCGAGGCGGTGGCCGTCGGTGGCGACGCCGCGCAAGGTGGCGGCTTTGGCCGAGCCTGCGGCATGCAGATAAATGCCGTTGAGATAGTAGCGGGTCTCCTCCGTGGAGATCGCGAACTGGGTGCGGTCGATCAGCCGCTTGATGTCCTTGGCGGCGAGATTGAACGAGTGCGACATGTCGCCGGCGGCGAGATCCGGAAAATCATTCTCCGGCAGGGTCTGCAGTGTGAAGCGGGAGCGGCCGGCGCGGATCGCCAGCACGGCGCGGTCGCCGTCGGCTTCGAGCACGATCTGCGAACCGTCCGGCAGCTTGCGCACGATGTCGTAGAACATGTGCGCCGGCACGGTGGTGGAGCCCGCGGTCGCGGTTTCCGCCGCGAGCGTTTCCGTGACCTCAAGATCGAGGTCGGTCGCCTTCAGCGACAATTTAGCGTTCTCGGCCCTAACAAGCACGTTGCCGAGGATCGGAATCGTGTTGCGGCGCTCGACCACGCGGTGGACGTGGCCCAGCGACTTCAGGAGTTGCGCGCGTTCGACCGTAACCTTCATTGCACTACTCGCCCGATCCCCAAGGAAACACAAATCTGGAAAAGCCGGGCGGCGGGACGCGCGCCACGGCACCGAAGACCCCGGAAAGCCGGATCATCCAGCCGATATGACCAAAGCCGTCAGGGTCGCGCAAGGTGGCGCGGATGGCCCCCGGATTCAAGGGATCGGGAGGCAGTTCCCCACGATTTACCGATGTTTCCGCAACGCGCTGAACGCCTCGCCGGGCACGGACGTCTCTGCACCCGTCATGGCCGGGCTTGTCCCGGCCATCCACGTCTTGGTTCGCGGTCCTAAGAACGTGGATGCCCGGGACAAGCCCGGGCATGACGACCTGCGATGCAGCTTGGGATGCGATCGCACCCGCGCAGAAGGAAATAGGCCTTTATTCCTGAAGCTGGCGCTTGAGCGATTCGACCTCGTCCGACAGCGCCGTGTCCTTGGAAACCAGGGCCTCGATCTTGCGAACGGCGTGCAGCACCGTGGTGTGGTCGCGCCCGCCGAAGCGGCGGCCGATTTCCGGGAGCGATCGCAGGGTCAGCGTCTTGGCGAGATACATCGCCACCTGGCGCGGACGGACCACGTTGGCGGTCCGGCGCGAGGACAAGAGGTCGGAGCGGCTGACATTATACTGCCGCGCCACCACGCGCTGGATGTCCTCGATCTTGATCCGCTTCGGTTCCTGCGGCCGGATCAGGTCGCGCACCTCGTGCTCCGCCATCTCCAGCGTCACCGGCCGGTTGTTGAGCTTCGAGTGCGCGAGCAGGCGGTTGATCGCCCCTTCGAGATCGCGGCCGTTGTGGGTGATGGCGCGGGCCAGATAGGTCAGCACCTCCTCCGGCACCTCGAAGGTTGCATGATGGGCGCGGGCGGCTGCGACGCGCGACTTGAGAATACCGTGCCGCAGCTCCTCGCCGAGCGAGGCCATCTCGACCACGAGGCCGCCGGCCAGCCGCGAGCGCACGCGGTCGTCGAGGCTTTCGAGATCGGACGGCGGACGGTCGGCCGCGATCACGACCTGGCGGCCGGCATCGATCAGCGCGTTCAGCGTGTGACAGAACTCAGCCTGGGTCGACTTGCCCTGCAGGAACTGGAGATCGTCGATCACGAGCACGTCGATGCCGCGCAACGCTTCCTTGAAGGCGAGCGCCGTCTGCGTCTTCAGCGCGGCGACGAAGCCGTACATGAATTTCTCGGCGGTGAGATAAAGCACCTTGCGCTCGTTGCCGGAATTGCCGGCCCAGGTCACCGCCTGCAAGAGATGCGTCTTGCCGAGGCCGACGCCCGCATGGATGTAGAGCGGATTGAACATGACGGGATCGCCGCGACGACCCTCGGCGACCTGACGCGCCGCCGCATGCGCCAGCGTGTTGGAACGGCCGACGACGAAGCTTGCGAAGGTCAGGCGCGGATCGAGCGGCGAACCGCCGAGCGCATCATGATTGGCCGAGACCGGCGCCGTCGCGGTCGAACGCAGCTCCGGCGCAGGCGAGCGGCGCGTTTCGACCGGCGCGGGCGCTTCCTTCTGCTGAACCACGGGGCGCACCGCCGTGCGCACGGTGAGATCGATGCGATGCACTTCCGGCATCTCTGCCTGCCAGCACGACAGTACGCGCTCGGCATAATGGGCCTGGATCCAGCTCTTCAGGAAGCGGGTCGGCACCGACAGACGCACGCTCTCGTCCTGGACGCCTTCCAGATCCATGCGCGCAAACCAGCTCGTATAGACGTCTTCGCCGACGTTCGAGCGCAGCCGACTCTTCACGCGTGACCAGCGATCCTGTTCCGGGGTTGTCATCATTTGAGAACTTTTCTTGAGAGATAAGGTTGCGTGGTGAGCGCCATGCAGAGTTCCTGCCAGCAATACCTGCCCAGGATTATTTGCAATGGCGGGACCTCAAGCGATTTCACCTGCAGGCATGGCTCGACCGTTCGGCGGAAACGCCGCGTCCGATCAGCAATGTCTAGAGATGGAGGGGTCGCGAGGTCAGCGCGTACTCGGCGCTCCGTGACACGCGGGAGGCTTGGTGTCCGACGAATCTAAAACGGCATCGCTGGAAGTCGAAATGCTGGAAGTCGAAATGTGTTTCAATACCGCGTTGAGTTCGTAAGACATGATACCTCCCCGTCCTGCCGTGATTGCTCACGACAAGGTCCTGCGTGTCCAAACGACACCCGCGTCGTCATCGGATGCCTGCCCGTGTACTCGTCCGCTCGGCCTCGCCATCATGCCTGTCGGGGCAGCTTTCAAGATGTCTCTTAAGCGCGAGAGAAAGATCCCGCTTGGAGACATTCAGACAAAGAGCTACCGTTCCCACATTGCTGTGGGTTTTGATCCGACAATCGCTTGTTGAAGCGCCGCCTACGTGCACATCGCCGCCGATTTGCACGCTCGCCCCGTTTCCGATACCGCGCTGGTCTCAAGATCGTGGGCGCCGCTGACCTCTTAAGGAATACACTATGCGGGAAGACTCGCAACGGAATTGATTCACACTTGAGGCATCAAAAATCTTGATCTGCGTTAACGCCACGCGGACTTGTGCACAGGCTTCAGAGCAAGTTTTTGGATTCGTGCACAGAATCGAAGACGCCACGTTTCATGTGACAATTCTCCGCCACCGCCAAAAATTTTTTACAAAAGCGTCACGCGCACGACGCGCGGGCGATTTTTCCAAATGCTTGGCCTCACTATGTCGATAAGTGATTAGCGAGACATCGTTTTTTGAGTCTCGTTTGACAGGGTAACTCCATCGCGTAACGCGATCCGGGGAAACTACGGTGTGCAGAACTCGCAGGTGCCGCGAATTCAACTTGAGCCCGCCTCGCAAGGACTTTTTGCACCGCGGTGGAAGTTTCCGCTGTTGCAAAACCATTCGCAGGTAAAACTACGGGACGCATCATGGTGCAAACGTCGCAATCCTCCGATCGAAGGTCGCTCGACGCGTGACTGCTTGCGTGAATATGACGGGCAACAAAAAAGCCCGGCGCGATGCCGGGCTGTTTGACGTATGCGATGTGCGACCGGATCGTCCGATCGAACGAATGCTGCTAGATCACTCGCGAGGTTACTTGGCGAGCTTGGCGATCTGCGCGGTGAGCCGCGAGACTTTGCGGCTGGCATTGTTCTTGTGAATGATGTTTCGCTGCGCGGCGCGCATCAAGGCGGGCTCGGCGTTCGCCAGCGCCGTCACGGCTGCGGCGCGGTCGCCGGTCTTGATCGCTTCTTCGACGTTACGAACGGCACCGCGCATCTGGGTGCGGCGCGACTTGTTGACGGCGGTGCGGCGGGCGATCTTGCGCGTCGCTTTCTTGGCGGAAGTGGTATTGGCCATGGTCTCAATGTCCTTTGCGGGTACCGGTCGCGTCTTGGTCGGGTAGCGCCGGCTTGCTTGACCGCGTAATCGACGCTCGGAATTAGGGTGTTCGGTTGCTAGGCTGTTCCCGGAACGTGAGCGACAGCCTTGCGGGCCGTCTCTGAGGCCCAGGGAGCCTCTCAGCCCAAGGAGCCTGCATCTGCTCAAAGAACAGCGGCGGCAGGATTGCGCCCGCCGCCAGTTGGCGCCCTTATAGAGAGGGTCTTTGGCACCGTCAACGCTTTCCGGGGCTGCAAAAGCAACCCCTCAGGGCGCGGATGAGTGCCGTAACGCCCTGAAGAGGTTGAATTTCTGCCGTCTCCCTTGTATTGGCTGGCGGCGTTCCGAGGGTCGTCCGATCGGACGACTATAGAGGGTGAGGCATGATCCGCGGCTTTTTCCGACTGATTGGGCTGCTGCTGCTCGCCGGCGGGTTCATCTTCATGGTCTACGACGGGGCCCGCTGGGTGGCCGACCAGACCCTGCGGTTCACCCGCTTCGGCCAGTTCTGGAACGACATCAATCAGGCCAGCCAGACCGCATTCCGGACCTGGGTCGAGGCCAAGGCGCCCTGGCTCTGGACCTCGGTGATCCGCCTGGTGCTGGATCAGCCGGTTTTCGCCGTCCTCGGCATTCTCGGCATCCTCCTGATGATCCTGTTCCGCCCGCGCAAGCCGCTGATCGGCTATTCCCGGGATTGAGCTTTCAATCCCGGGATTGAGCTTTCAATTCGCGCGACTCGAACCTGCGCGCGGACGGCGTAACAGGGCTGCCCCTTTGCGCGTAAAGACCTATATTCCCAACTGATCGCGAGCACGCCGCCTGAGCGCTTGGCTCATCGCCTTGGCTCAGGCGAGGCACAGCTCGTTCCCGGAGACCCGTCCATGCTGTTCATGCGCAAGACCACCGCATTGCCGAGCGCCACGGAAGCGCTGCCCGGCCGTGCGCAAGCCATTCCGACCGCGACCACCCATTTCGTCAACGGCACGAAGTTGCAGCCGCCTTATCCCGCCGGCCTCGAGCAGGCGGTGTTCGGGCTCGGCTGCTTCTGGGGCGCCGAGCGCAAGTTCTGGGAGCTGGGCGAGGGCGTTTACACAACGGCTGTTGGCTATGCCGGCGGCCACACGCCGAACCCGACTTATGAAGAGACCTGCTCGGGCCGCACCGGTCACACCGAAGTGGTGCTGGTCGTGTTCGATCAGAACAAGGTGTCGTACGAGAAGCTGTTGAAGACGTTCTGGGAGAGCCACAACCCAACGCAGGGCATGCGTCAGGGCAACGACGTCGGCACGCAGTACCGAAGCGCGATCTACACCACTTCAGACGCGCAGAAGACAGCGGCCGATCAATCGAAGGCGCTCTATCAGAAGGCGCTTGCTGCAAAAGGTCTCGGCACCATCACCACCGAGATCGCGCCCGCCGGCGAATTCTACTTTGCCGAGGACTATCATCAGCAATATCTGGCCAAGAATCCCGCCGGCTATTGCGGCCTGGGCGGCACCGGCGTGTCCTGCCCGATCGGCGTCGGTGTAAGCGCGTAAGCCAGCCGCGAAGGTGGTGCACCTCTCCCGCTTGCGGGAGAGGTCGGCGCGTCCCGGGCGATGCGAAGCATCGTCCCGCGCGCCGGGTGAGGGTTCTCTCCCCTGGGGGATTGTCCCGTTGTGGAGGCACCCTCTCCCTAACCCTCTCCCGCAGGCGGGAGAGGGAGCGCACTGCGCCCGTAGCCGCATCGTCGCGCCACCTACCCCCGCAACGCTTTATTAACCATAACCGGTGCATCACTGAAGCTGTCTCGTTTCGAGGGATAAGTCCGGTGCCGGTTGCACGCGCGTTTCGATGGTCGATCTCGGCAGCGTCCCTGGCAGCGTCCGCCGCGCTGACCCTTGGCGGCTGCATGCAAACCGCTGGTCCCGTCGCCTATGTGCAGCCGCGCGCCGATCTCGATTCGATGGCCTATGGCCAGCCGTACAACGCGCCGCAGCCGGTCGTCGTCGGCAGTGGCGGCGGTGCCATCGCAGCACTCAGCAGTTCCTTTGCCTCTTCGCCTGCGCCCATGCCGGTCGGTTACGCCGCACCGATGGCGGCGCCGGTCCGCTACGATTCCTCCTACCATCTCGACGCCGGCGACAGGCTGCGCGTCGTGGTCTATGGCCAGGAAGGTCTCACCAACAGCTACGCGATCGACGCCGGCGGCTCCATCACCATGCCGCTGATCGGCGGCGTGCCTGCACGCGGCCGCACCCCGGCGGGCCTTGCCGGCGAGATCGCCGCGCGGCTGCGCAACGGCTACATCCGCGAGCCTTCGGTCGCCGTCGAGATCGAGGCCTATCGCCCGTTCTTCATTCTCGGCGAAGTTTCCGCGCCCGGCCAGTATCCGTATGTGCCGAACATGACGGTCGAAAGCGCCGTCGCGATTGCCGGCGGCTTCTCGCCCCGCGCCAAGCGCGACGTGGTCACCGTCACGCACACGGAAGCCGGCGGCGCCATGCGCGCCGTGGTGCCGCTTGGCACCCCCTTGAGCCCCGGCGACACCGTGTTCGTCGGCGAGCGCTGGTTCTAGAGCGCTTTTCGAGCGAAGCTCTAGCTTACCGCCTGAAATCCAGCCGCCCGTTCGGAAAACATCCGTCGATCCTGGTGGCATCGACCACCAGTCCGACCCATGGCCGTGTGATCACCGGGTTGGTCAGGTTGATGTATTTCCCGACCAGGCGCGTGCCCTCGCGCGCAGCATCGATCAGCCCGTGCCGTCGGCCGTGATCCCAATCAAAGCGCAGATAGATGCGTCCGCCTGCGACCCGCACCTCCGCGCGCCCGTCTTTCCACGTCCCCGGCGTATCGCCGGCGATGGTCCGATCGGCGCCGCCATTCCAGCGGCTGGCCCACGGGCCTTCCAGAGGATCGGAGGGCGCCTGAATGTCTGCCCAATGGGCCGCGTTGACGTCGGCGGCATCGCCCGAAAGTAAGGCGGTTGCGGCATAGTCCATGACGTCGCGATCATCAGGCGCGGGCACGTCCATGGTGCCGAACGGATTGCGGATGACGATATTCGTGTTGGCCTGCTGCATCACGATCTCCCGGCGTGCGGTGGCTTGATCAGCCAGCTCTATCGCCGTGCGGCAGGATGCAGCCACCCGATTCCTGCTCTCCTCGACGCATCCCGGAATGACGGCAGCAAGTGCGGCCCTATTTCAAATGCCTCGTGAAAAATTCCATGCTGCGCGGCCAGGCGATGTCGGCGCTGGCCTTGTCGTAGCTCGCCCGCTCGTCGCAGTGAAAGCCGTGCTGCGCGCCCGGATAGACGAAGACCTCGACGTCCGGCCGCTTCGTCTTGATGGTCTCGACGTCGGTCAGGGGAATGCCGGCATCCTTCTCGCCAAAATGCAGCTGCGTCGGCGCTTTGGGTGTCTCATCGGCAAAGCGCACGACGGCGCCGCCGTAATAGCCGATCGCGGCCTTCAGGCCCGACAGCCGTGTCGCCGCGACGAAGGCGACGCTGCCGCCCAGGCAAAAGCCGATGATGCCGACCGGGCCGACGCTCTTCATCGCATCGATCGCCGCCTGGGTGTCGCGCAGCATCGCGTCCCAATCCGGACTGGCGACGAACTTGCGCGCTTCCGCGATCTCGTCAGGCGTGTAGCCGGACTGGAAGCCCGGCGAGGTCCGGTCGAAGATCGACGGGGCGATCGCGACATAGCCTTCCCCGGCGAGGCGATCGCAGACCGAGCGGATGTGATGGTTGACCCCGAAAATTTCCTGGATCACCACCACCGCGCCCTTCGCCGTGCCCGCGGGGTCAGCGCGATAGCCACTGAGCTGGAAATTGTCGGAGGCCGTCAGCTTGATGTCTTGTCCCACGCGGGTTGTCCTTGTTGGTTGTCACGAATTCACTATCTCCCCTCATCCTGAGGAGCGCGCCCCGGCGCGCGTCTCGAAGGATAGAGGCCGAGCTGCGAGAGGCGGGCCTGCATGGTTCGAGACGGCGCTTCGCGCCTCCTCACCATGAGGAGAACCACCTATTCCCACATCCAGTTCTCGCCATAGTCCTCCTTCCATCCCGCCAGCCGGCCATGGCGAAACTGCAGGAACAGGCGGTGACGGTACGGGATCAGTCCGCTGCCGCCGATGTTGCGAAGCGCGAGATAGATCTCGTTGCCGGGACGTCCGCGCACATATTGCAGCGGTTGCCCCAGCGCCCGCGCGGTCTGCCCGGCATCCATGCCGAAGGCGAGCGGCGTGTTGTTCGACAAGGTCGCGACGAAGGGCAGGCGGGGTGATGTCCCGCCGAATGGCTCGGCTTGCGCGGATACTGACAGCAACACCGCGCCTGCAGCCAACATCGCTCGCTTCATTGCTTGTGTTCCCGTCCGATCGTCCTATTCCGGCAAGTTCTTCAGGAAAGGCAGCACCGCGTCAACAAAAGCCTGCGGCTGGTCGATGTTGACGGCGTGTCCGGCGGCGGGAATCACGATTTTTTGTGCGCCGGGAATTTTCGCGGCCATGTAGTCCGACGCGGCGAGGAACGGCGCGTCGTCGGCACCGACCACGATCAGGCTGGGCACCTTGATCTCCGGCAGCAGCTCGATCACCTGCGCATCGCGCTGGGTCAGCATGCCGCGTGCGGCGAGCGCCAATCCCCTGGCATTGCGATGGTTCGCGGTGGCGCGCTCGCGCGTCGCCGCCTTCAGCACGTCGAGCCCTTCGCGGTCGAACTTGTCGGCGGTGGAGAGCGCCCGCGCGTTCCAGGCCTCGCGTGCGTCGTCCTTCTTGAAGCCCGGTCCGGTGTCGATGATCAGCAGCGCGCGGACGCGCTTTGGATGCGCGCGAGCGAAGGCAAGCGACATGTAGCCGCCGAGCGACAGCCCGCCGATGATGGCGCGCTCAGTGCCGACGGCATCGAGGATCGCCGCGATGTCGCCGACCGTGAGTGCTTCGCTGTAGGCGGCGGGATCGTCGGGATAGTCGGACTGGCCGTGACCGCGCATGTCCCACAAGATCAGCTTGTGATCCCTGGCAAGCGCCTCGACCTGCCCATGCCACATCGCCGAGGTCGATGAGTAGCCGTGGGTCAGCAGCAGCGGCGGACCTTCGCCATGAACCTCGTAGTAGATTTTGACGCCGTCCCGATCGACCCGAGGCATTGCATCCACCCTGTTATCTCGTTTCTTCGCTCATCCTAACGCGGTCGGTTACTCGGAGGAAACTGCCGTGCCGCGATGGCCTGCATGCTTGGCGTGCACTCTATTGCGTTCAGCCGCTGCATCACCGCCCTTCTCGCGACGCACAACGAGCAGGCGTCGCGTTTGTTTCGATCGATTCCAAATTGCATTTGCCTCCGCGCCTGAACGCGATCATTCTTGCGATCAAGGCTGGCGCCGGCCCGGTGGGCGTCCGTCAACACAAGTTGCCGCCGTAAGCGGCTTCATGCACCGGCAGGGGAAGACGCCTATGCCAACTCTCACCATCAACGGGCGGAGTCTGTCCGTGGATGCGGCGAATGATACGCCGCTCCTCTGGGCGATCCGCGAGCAATTGCAGATGACCGGCACCAAGTTCGGCTGCGGTGCCGGGCTTTGCGGCGCCTGCACCGTGCACGTCAACGGCGAAGCCGTGCGGTCGTGCCAGACCATGGTCGGCGATGTCGCCGGCAAGAAGATCACCACCATCGAAGGCCTCGCCGCCAAGGGCGACCATCCCTTGCAGAAGGCGTGGATCGCCGAGCAGGTGCCGCAATGCGGCTACTGCCAGTCCGGGCAGATCATGCAGGCGGCCTCGCTGCTGGCGAAAAATCCCAACCCGACCAAGGAAGAGGTCGTGGCCCATATGGACGGCAATCTCTGCCGTTGCATGACCTATTCGCGGATCCAGAAGGCAATCATGCGCGCCGCAACCGAGATGCGCACCGCATCCGCCTCCGGCAACGAGCGGAGGCCCACATGAATAAGCACATCAAGAGCGTCACAGCCGAAACGACAGATCTCAGCCGCCGCTCCTTCCTGGTCGGCACCGCGGCAACCGGCCTCGTGCTCGGTTATGCCGGCGTGCCCGGCATCGGTGAGGCGCTCGCGGCGCCCCAGAACTTCGAGCCCAGCGTCTGGTACGCGATCGCGCCCGATGGTCTCGTCACCGTCACCTGCGGCAAGGCCGACATGGGCCAGCACATCGCCTCCACCATGGCGCAGATCGTGGCCGAAGAGCTGGGCGCCAAATGGAGCGACATGCGGGTTCAGCTTGCCTCCAATGATCCGAAGTTCAACGATCCCGTGCTCGGCGCGCAGATCACCGGCGGCAGCTGGTCGACCATGATGAACTTCGAGGCCATGAGCCGCGCGGGCGCCGCCGGACGGATGGCGTTGACGGAAGGCGCAGCCGCCGCGATGGGCGTGCCGGCGTCGGAACTGGTGGTGCGCGATTCCATGATCTCGCATCCGAAGTCGAAGAAGGCGATGTCGTTTGCCGATGTCGTCAAGAGCGGCAAGGCGACCAAGTCCTTCACGCCGGACGAGCTAAAGGCGATCAAGCTGAAGACGCCGGATCAATACACCATGATCGGCGTGTCGGTGCCGCAGCTCGACATCCCCTCCAAGACCAACGGCACGGCCAAATACGGCATCGACGTGATGCTGCCGGGCATGGCCTATGGCGCGGTGGTGACGCCGCCGGTGCGCTTCGGCGCCACGGTCAAGTCGGTCGACGACAGCGCCGCCAAGAAAGTGCCGGGCTTCATCAAGGCCGTCACCCTCGATGACAAGACCGGAACGACCTCGGGCTGGGTCGTCGCGGTCGCCGGCACCTATGCCAATGCCAAGAAGGCGGCGCAGGCGCTCAAGATCGCCTATGACGGCGGTCCGAACGCGAAAGTGTCGAGCCAGTCGCTGCTCGACGAGGCCATGCGGCTTCAGAAGCAGGAGGATTCCGGCCAGTTCTTCGTCAAGGACGGCGATCCCGCGGCGGCGTTCGGCACGGCGGCCAAGGTGCTGGAGGCGGAGTACACCACCAGCATCAATATCCATGCACCGATGGAGCCAATGAACGCCACGGCGGAGTTCAAGGGCGAGATCCTGCACATCTATTCCGGCAACCAGTTCGCGACGCGCTCCGGTGCGATCGCGGCGGGCGCGGCCGGGATCGATCCAAAATTCGTCGTCATGCATCAGATGTGGCTCGGCGGCGGCTTTGGCCGCAGGCTGGATGCCGACATGATGATTCCGGCGGTGCAGGCGGCGAAGGCGATCGGCAAGCCGGTGAAGGTGATCTACACGCGCGAGAACGACATGACGATGGATTTCTCGCGTCCGCTCACCTACCAGAAAGTGAAGGCGGGCGTCGACGGCGACGGCAAGCTCGTCGCGCTCAGCCACGACGTGGTTTCGGCCTGGCCGACCCAACGTTGGGGCATTCCCGATTTCCTGACGCCCTCGGTCGACAAGAAGGGTCCGCTCGACTCCTTCACGGTGAACGGGGCCGACTTCTTCTACACCGTGCCCAACCATCATGTGCGCGCGATCAAGAACGAGATGGCGCACAACGCCACGCCGTCCGGCCAGCTCCGCTCGGTCGCGCCGGGTTGGACCTTCTGGGCGGTCGAAAGCATGATCGACGAGATCGCGGCTGCGGCGGGCAAGGACCCCGCCCAGTTCCGCATCTCGCTGCTCGACGGCGCCGGCAAGAACGACGGCGGCGCGCAGCGGCTGCGCAACACGTTGCTCGCCGCGATGGGCCTTGCCGGCTACGGCAGCAGGAAGCTGCCGAAGGGTGAGGGCATGGGCGTAGCCTGCGTCTCCTCGCAGGAACGCGCGACCGCAAGCTGGACGGCCTGCGTCGCCCACGTCGCCGTCGCGCCCTCGGGCGAGGTGACCGTGAAGAAGCTCACGGTCGCCACCGACGTCGGCACGCAGGTGCATCCCGACAATATCCGCGCCCAGGTCGAGGGTGCGGCGCTGTGGGGCCTGTCGCTGGCGATGTACGAAAAGGCGACGCTCAAGGATGGTGGCATCGAACAGACCAATTTCGACAGCTACACGCCCTTGCGCATGAGCCAGGTGCCCGAGGTCGCGATCGCCGTAATCGCCAATGGCGAGAAGGCCACCGGCGTCGGCGAACCCGCGGTGACGGTGATCGCCCCCGCGATCGGCAACGCCATTTTCAACGCCTCGGGCGCCCGCGTCCGGGCCCTGCCGATCACCGCCGAAGCCGTGAAGAGCGCGATGAAGGCGTAAGGCTGGTTGCGATTGTTGACCTGACATGATCCGCCGGGGGCAGCCCCGGCGGATTCGTCTTTGAAAAAGCTCTGTGTTTACAAACACATCTCTACTGTGCATGGGGTTGTTTTCGAGGTTTTGATTGGAGCCGCCCGGGGAGCCGAACTCCGTAAAATTGTTCCTGATTCCGCAGGGTTCCATTGAGCACGCCTCTTAAGGGCCGGAGAACCTGATCCGGCTTAGGCTTTGGCCCGAAACACGCCCGTGCTCTTGGGGAAGCCATGAACGCCTCAGCCAAACCAGCCGCCAAACGCCGGCTCCTGCTCGCCTCCGACCGGAGCGACGAGAGCAGCGAGCTCGCCAGCATCCTCAAGGCGGTCGGCGACGTCGCGACAGTGACGACGCAGGAGCTCCCCGAGCAGCCCTCGCGCGATCTCTCCGGCCTCGTGGTCGACATCAATCTGCGCTCGCCCGAGAGCGTGCAGCGGGTGCGCAACAAGCTGCGCGGCGACGCCTATCGCGCGATGCCTCGTCTGTTCGTGCTTGCGGACGCCCTGCATCACGGCACCATGCAAGCCTGGGCCTTGGGCGCCACCGACACCATCTCGCGGCCGCTTCAGCCCGAGGACATCCTGCAGCGCATCCGTGCGGCCTTCCCTGACACCGCCGTCTATGACGCCACCGATCGCGGCAAGACGCTCAATCGCGGCGTCGAGGCCGCGCATGCGGTGCTGAAGAAGATGTTCGAGAAGCTGCCGCTCGGCGTGCCCCTGACCTTCGACGACGTCATCGCCGCCGAGAGCAAGATCCTGAAGGCGATCAAGCACTCCTCGCTGCGCGAGTGGCTCACCACGGTGGGCTGCCACCATGTCGGCAGCTACCGCCACTGCCTGTTCGTGACCGGATTTGCGGTCTCCTTCGCCCAGCATCTCGGCATGCGCGAGGACGACCAGCGCCGGCTGACCCGCGCCGCGCTGCTGCATGACGTCGGCAAGGCGTTCGTTCCCTCCGCGCTGCTCGACAAGCCCGGCAAGCTCACCGACGAGGAGATGGCGGAAGTCCGCCAGCATCCGCGCCGCGGCTATGACGCACTCGCAGCCCAAGGCGGCTTCCCTCCGGAGATGCTCGACGTCGTGCTGCATCACCACGAATTCCTCGACGGCTCCGGCTATCCCAACAATCTCTCGTCGAACCAGATCAGCGATATCGTGCGGGTCACGACGATCGTCGACATCTACGCGGCACTCGTGGAGAAGCGCGCCTATCGCATGCCATTCACCCACTCGCGCGCGTTTACGATGATGGAAGGCATGGGCGGCAAGCTGGACCAGCAGCTGTTGCAGGCCTTCCGCCCGGTGGCGCTGGGGTCGTTCTGATGTCGGTGTCGTAGCTGTAGGGTGGGTTAGCGTAGCGTAACCCACCATGCTTCCGCATTTGCCGGACGAAGTTGGTGGGTTACGCCTTCGGCTAATCCACCCTACGATCTCTAGGCTTCACCCCACCATCTTCCTCAGCTCCGCCTTCGCGACCTTCTCCAGCGTCGAGCGCGGCATGTCGTCGACGAAGCGGATCTCGCGCGGCACCTTGAAGTCGGCGAGGCCGGCGCGGCAGGCGGCCATCACCGCCTCGTGCAGATCCGGCCGCGCAGCGGCGACGCCGCCCTGCGGGATGATGAAGACGACCGGCACCTCGTCCAGCATCGGATGCGTCTTCGCCACCACGGCGGCCTCGCGCACGCCGGGGACGAGTGCGACCACCTGCTCGATCTCGGACGCCGCGACGTTCTCGCCGCCGACCTTGAGCATGTCCTTGCTGCGGTCTGCGAAGCGAATGTAGCCGTTCTCCAGCCGCACCACGCGGTCACCGGTGAGAAAGAAGCCGTGCTCGTCGAAGCTCTCGCGCGTCGCCTTTTCGTTGTGCAGATATTCGGCGAACAGCGACAGGCCGATAATGCCCTTGATCGAGAGATTGCCGGTGCCGCCGATTTCGGTCGGCCGCCCGTCGTCGTCGGTGATGCGGATTTCATATTCCGGCGCGGCGCGGCCGATCGACATCGGGATGTTGGGCTGGTCGATCTCGCCGACGATGCCGTGGGTGATGGTCTCGGTCATGCCCCACCAGCCGATGATCTTGACGCCGAAGGCCGCGAAGGCCGGCGGCTCGTTGATCGCGGTGCCCCACAGACGGAATTTGTGATCGCGCGGGATCTCGTGCTCGAGCAGCGCCTTCATGCAGAACGGGATCGTCGAAGTCCAGGTCGAGCCGTGCTCGCGCGCGGCGTGCCAGAACCGGCTGGCGGAAAAGCGCGGCTGGATCACGCAGGTGGCGCCGACCCATAGCGTCGCCAGCATCGAATAGGCCAGCGCGTTGGTGTGGAATAGCGGCAGATAGGCTTGATGCACGTCGCTTGCGTGCAGGTCTTCGTGCGCGGCGTTGATCTTGGCACCCCACAGCGCGTTGGCGTGGGTCCACAGCACCGCCTTGGGGCGCGATGTCGTGCCCGAGGTGTATTGCACGCTGCAGGGCGCGCGCGGATCGGTCGCGCGCCCGGGACGGTCGGCGCTGTCGGCGAACAGCTCCTCAAAGCTGTCGCCGCGTGAGACCGGGTTCGCGGGCGCCGCGCCCGAATCGTGCGAGGTCACCGCCATCCAGCGGATGTTGCGGCAATTCTGCGCGACGATCTCGGCATAGGCCGGCTGCGTGATCGCGGCAACAGCGCTGCAATGATCGGCAAAATAGTCGAGCTCGGCCGGCGCCGAGCGCGTGTTGGTGGTCACCGCGATAGCGCCGAGTTCGACACAGGCGAACCAGGCCAGCAGCGCCTCGATGCAATTGTCGAGATGAATGAGCACATATTCGCCCGGCTTGACGCCGCGCTTCGTCAGTCCCGCCGCGAGCGCGCCGACCCGCTCGTGAAATTCGCCATAGCTCCAGCGCCGCGCGGGCGCGTCGAACGGCGCCCAGATCAGGAACGGATGTGAGTTGCGCACCTCAGCCCGCATCTTCAGCAACCAGGGCACGTCGAGTCCGTCGAACGGGCCCACGATTCCGGCGGCGGCTTGCGAATTCGGCATACGTCTCTCCCGTGCAGCCCGCATCTTGCTGGCGGCTGCGTTTTGATGATTGCGTCTTCCTGCTCTCTCCGTCGTCATTGCGAGCGGAGCGAAGCAATCCAGAATCTCTCCGCGGGGACAGTCTGGATTGCTTCGTCGCAACGGCTCCTCGCAATGACGATGCGTGGGGCAGGCGGCTTGGCCTTACCGGCCGCCGTCCTCATACGACGAAATCTCGATCAGGCTGCCATCCGGATCCCTGCAATAGACCGACCGCAGGGTGCCGCGGGCGCCCTGCTTGAGAACCGGGCCTTGTTCGATCGCGACGCCATGTGCCTTCAAATGCGCCACCACCTCGTCGGGGCCGGCGGATGTGAGGAAGCACAGATCCTCGCTGCCGGCGGTCTGGTGGTCCGCGGTGAACCACTCCACCTTGTCGGCATCGCGCGGCCGGACGTTGATCTTCTGGTTACCGAATTGCAACGAAGTCCGCGGCGCTTTGCCGCCGCCGGGGTCGAACGCCTTGACTTCCATGCCGAGAATCTTGCCGTACCACGCGGCGGTCACTGCGACGTCCGCGACGTTGATCACGAGATGATCGAGGGCTTCGACCTTGACCGCCATGCCTTATCCTTTCGTCGTGATGCGCCCCGTGCACTTTCCGCCTGCGGCAAGCTTTGTTACAACCGCGCCGACGCCATTTTCAAGCTATCTGGCTTCAAGAACAACACGTTGGGAGAACCCTTGAAATGATCACTCGCCGTACCGCGCTGAGCCTGCTCGCCGCCAGTCCGCTTGCAGCCAGCCCGCTGTCGAAGGCCTTTGCCGCCGATTATCCGACCCACCCGGTGAAATGGGTGGTCGGCTATCCGCCGGGCGGGGCCACCGACATCCTGGCGCGGCTGATCGGTCAGCGGCTGTCGGAGAAGTTCGGCCAGCAATTCGTGATCGAGAACAAGCCGGGTGCCGGCAACAATATCGCCACCGAATCGGTCGTCAACGCCGAGCCCGACGGCTATACGCTGCAACTGGTCAATCCGGCCAACTACATCAACGCCTCGCTCTACACCAACCTGAAGTTCAACTTCGTGCGCGACATCGCGCCGGTCGCCTCGTTCCAGCGCGTACCGAACGTGATGACCGTCAACAAGGACGTGCCGGCCAAGACCGTCGCCGAGTTCATCGAATACGTGAAGGCCAATCCCGGCAAGGTCAACATGGCTTCCTCAGGCAACGGCACCTCGGTGCATCTGTCCGGCGAGATGTTCATGGCGCTGACGGGCTGCAAGATGCAGCACGTGCCCTATCGCGGCGCCGCGCCCGCGATCACCGACATGCTCGGCGGCCAGGTGCAGGTGATCTTCGACAACATGCCCTCGATCATCCAGCACATCCGGTCCGGCTCGCTCCGCGCCATCGGCGTCACCACGGCGGAGCGCTCGCCGCAGCTGCCCGACGTGCCGGCGATCGGCGAGACCGTGAAGGGCTACGAGGCGAGCGCGCTGTTCGGCATGGGTGCGCCGAAGAACACGCCCAAGGAGATCATCGCCAAGCTCAACAGCGAGATCAACACGCTGATAAAGGAGCCGGACATGGCCAAGCGGCTGATCGAGCTCGGCGGCGAGCCGCGGGCGCAGACGCCAGAGGCGTTCGGCGAGGAGATCAAGGCCGAGACCGAGAAATGGAAGAAGGTCGTCGAGTTCGCCGGCCTGAAGGTCGAGTAGCGATCTTGTGATGTCCGTGATGGAGCCCTGCCCGTTCGGCAGGGCTTTTTTCTTGCGCATCAAGGTTTCTTGCGTGTCAGCGCCCGTCGATCTGGAATAAAACGGCGTGGCGAAACCTGATGTTATATGGCGCGTATCTCGCGCTATGAGGATAGGAGTTGGGATCATGCGCAAGACGCAATTGGCACTGCTGGGCCTCGGCGCGACACTCCTTGCCGGCTTCTCCGCCGTCACCCCCGCCGCGGCGCACGACTATCCCTGGTGCGCCCAGGGCGGCGGCTACGAGTATCCCGGCGATTGCACCTACAGCACCTATGGACAATGTCAGGCCAGTGTGTCGGGCCGGCTCATGGCCTGCGGGCCCAATCCGCTCGTCGCCTACGGTCAATCGTCCCTGCCGCAACCGCGGCAGCCGCGGCGCACGCGTCCCGTCGCGCCGTATTGAGGAACTCGCGGTTGACTGGCAGTCCGGATCGCGTTCGCGCCATCCGCGGCCGCGCGGACGCCACCTGCATTGCCGCTACCGCTTCGCCTCGGCCTGCTCCGTGCCGTTGCACGAGATCAGCATCGTATACGGCCGCGCGTTGCCGGCGATGTCGGTGGTCTTGATCTCGCCCTTCGGTTCGGCAGTCTGGTAGGGCACCACGGAGTTGTCGAGGAAGTCGCGCAGCGCGCCGGTCTTGATCGCGAAGTTGATGTTCTCGGGGATGTTGCCGGTCGCCGCGGCGACCCGTAATCCGTCCAGCTTTCCCGTAACCACGCCGACGATCTGCCCGGTGGTGTCGAACAGCGGGCCGCCGCTATTGCCGGGCTGCACCGGCGCACTGATTTGCAGGAAACGCGAATCGTTGCGCATGCCGCTGAGCGAGCTGACGATGCCAGTCGTCACGGTGAAATCCGAAGTCAGCAATCCATGGAACGGAAAGCCGATCGCGACGACGGAATCGCCGGAGCGGATCGAGCGGTCGCGGATCCGGGCGAACTCCTTGAACGTGGTCGTCGACGGCGCCTGGAGCAACGCGAGATCGTTGTTGGCGTCGCTCGACACCACGCGCAAAACCATTCCGGCTTCGCCCGTGAGATTGCCCTTGATGTCGCCGACGCAGCCATTGATCACATGGTTATTGGTGACGATGTGTCCGCTGGCGCTCACGACAAAGCCGGTGCCGCTCTTGGCTCTGGCAGGTTTGGTGCCGTTGGCTGGCGGTGATGCCTGCTTGTCGGACGCGGCCTGCGGCTTTGCCGCGACCTTCGTAAAGTCTCCGGCCTTGTTCAGTCCGTCGGCTTTCACCTTGGTGACGCAATTGGCCAATGCCGCAATCACGGGCCCGGCCGAGGTCAGGTCGAAATTCAGCACGGTGCGGCCGCTCGTCGCGACCATCAGGCTTGCCTTCTGAAACGCTCGTACCACGTTGGCAGGCATGACGGAGCTGAGCATGTTCGTCTGGTTGGCCGTGGCGAACAGTCTGGCCTGCTCCTGTCCGTCAAAGATGACGTCGATCGCGGCGTTCTCGCCCTGCTTGAAGTGGTAGCTGGGACTCGCAAAGCTCAATATCCACGAGCCCCCAGTATTCTGGCCGACGACGAGAATGACGCCGTTGGCATAAGGCGCCGTCGCGGCACAATGCGAGAAGGCTCCCGTTTCGTCATTGCTGAACGCGCCGCCAACCCAGTTGCCGATTTTGACGCTGCCGAATGGCCCGGCCGCGTGCGCAACGCTGCCAACGCTCAGCTGCAATAAAGACGCAACGATGAATGACTTAAGCCACATGCTTTCCCCCCAGAACGCGCTCGCGGGCATCTTATCTGTGGGAGCAGGTGTCGCGCAACCGGCAGTTGTCCGGCGAGCGCCAGTGCCAAGAGGCGACGTTCGGGACTTGCCTTTACTTTGCGATCCGATATACTTTGCGGTACAAAGTAACGGGATCGATAGTCCCGGCAAGCATGGGCGGAACGAGGTTTTGGCGTTGCCAATGCGCGATCTCGACAAGGCACTGGCTGACATCGTGGCGATCCGCAGTCAGATTGCGGCCGGCACGGCGTTCCGCGGCTACGGCCCGGCGACGATGGCGGCGACCGGTGCCGTCGCGCTTCTCACCGCAATCCTGCAATTCTGGTTGCTCGATGATCCCACCGGCGAGCCGCTCGGTTTCTTCCTCGGTTGGTTCATTGCCGCCGCGCTCTCCGGCCTGACGATCGGTATCGAGATGCGCGCACGTTCGCGCCGCCATCATTCGGGTCTCGCCGATGCGATGATCCACCAGGCCGTCGAGCAGTTCCTGCCCGCAGGCGTTGCCGGTGTTCTGCTTGCGGTGGTGATGTGGAAGTTCGCGGGCGAAACGCTGTGGTTGCTGCCGGGTCTGTGGCAGATCCTGGTGTCGCTCGGCATTTTCGCTTCCGTCCGCTCGCTGCCGCGCACCGTGGCGCTCGCCGGCGCCTGGTATTTCATGTCCGGCTTCGCCGTGGTGGTGCTCGCGAGCCAAACCCATACGCTGTCGCCCTGGACCATGGGCCTGCCCTTCGTGATCGGGCAGTCGGTGATGGCGGGCATTCTGTATTTCGCATCCGGAGACCATGATGTCGAAGATTGACAGCGCACCCTTCTCTTATGAAGGACTGGACCGCGTGATCCACGAGAAGGCGAGGCTCGGACTTCTGACCTCGCTGATGGCGCATCCGAAGGGTCTGGCGTTCGCCGATCTCAAGCAGCTCTGCGGCCTCACTGACGGCAATCTCAGCCGGCATCTCGCCGTGCTCCAGGAAGCCGGCCTCGTCGAGGTGACCAAGGGCTATGAGGGCAATCGCCCGCACACGACCTGCCGCCTGACCAAGGCCGGCCGCCGCCGCTTCCTCGATTATCTCGCCGTGCTCGAACGGCTGGTGCGCGACGCCGCCAAGGCCGCCGGGCGCGAGGCGGCGCCGCTCGGCCGCCTCGGTATCGTCTCGACCTGATCCTCCCCCTTTTTTGACCGGAGACTTTGCAATGCAAAGTGAACTTGTGTCCCGCAACGAGAAGCTTCACGTCGGCATCATCATGGACGGCAACGGGAGATGGGCGACACGGCGCGGCCTGTCGCGCGTGCGCGGGCATGAGGCCGGCGTCGAGGCAATCCGCCGCATCGTCGAAGCCGCGCCCAAGCAGGGCATCGGCACGCTGACGCTCTACGCCTTCTCCACCGACAATTGGCGAAGGCCGAAGGCCGAGGTCGCCGCGCTGATGACGCTTCTGCGCTTCTACCTCGCCAACGAGGTGCAGAGCCTGGTCAAGAACGGCGTGCGCCTCACCGTGATCGGCCGCCGCGACCGCCTGCCCGACGGCATCGCCAATGCGATTGCGCGTGCGGAAGACGCCACCGCGCACGGCAGCACGCTTCATCTGCGCATCGCCGTCGACTATTCCGCGCGCGACGCCATTCTCAACGCAGCGGCGAAGGCGGCGGCGCTGACGAGTCTCACCCGCGAGGCGTTCTCGCAGCTCGTTACCGGCGAGGCCGGTTTGCGCGACGTCGACCTCATCATCCGTACCTCGGGTGAGAAACGGCTGTCGGACTTCCTGCTCTGGGAAGGTGCCTATGCCGAGCTGCACTTCACCGAGCGGATGTGGCCCGAATTCGACGCGGGCGATCTCGCCGCGGCCCTGGTCTCCTTCCACGGCCGCGAGCGCCGCTTTGGCGGGCTCCAGGCGATCGTGCCGGAGGAGGTGCCTTCACTCTCTCGCGTGTGACGCCCGGCACTGAGGCACGAAACTGTTCGTTTTCGGCCGCAAGATTGGCAACACCGTCCAAGCGCTAAGCGCGCGGTCTCGGCTAGGTCTGCATTCGATGCAACCTGCCGAAAGCCTCGCGCATGTCACACTTATTGCTGGATGCCGTTCTCGAGTCAGCCGAAGCCAGCGCCACGGTCCGTATCAGGCCGGCCAGCGCGTCCGATGTCGAGAGCCTCTCGATCTATTTCACGAGCCTCTCCGCGACATCGCGCAACAAGCGCTTCATGGGCGCGCGGGCGGACATTGCCGTGGTCGCGGCCGAATGCGTCGCCAGGACCAGCCATCCCGATCATTTCACCCTGCTCGCCGAGATCAGGCAGGAGGGGCAAGGCACGATCGTCGGTGAAACCAGATACGCCTACGATGCGGCTGCACGGCATGGTGATTTCGCCATCTCTGTTGCCGATGGCTTTCAGCGCCAGGGCGTCGGCCTCCGCATGATGACGGCGATGGAGAGGCACGCGAGCGATCTTGGTCACGAGATGATTGCAGCCGAGACCGCACGCGTGAACGCCGAGATGCGCGGCCTTGCGAAGAAGGCCGGGTTCGAGGACACCGGGCTCGGAGACTGGCAGTCGGTCCATCTCGCGAAGCGTCTGTCGCGGGTGCGCGGCTTGCCACAAATTTGAGCAAGCGCGCGACGCCGATCGTGCCCTAGTATCTCCCTGCGACGGAGCTTGGTCGGATGCGCGCAGTTCTGGATTATTGCACCGGTGGGTCGGAGCGGCAGGTTGCGGCCGGCACGCTGATCGTCGCTGAAGGCGGCACCACCGGTCATCTCTATGTGCTGATGCAGGGCAAGCTCGAAGTGCTCAAGGGCGAGATGGTGGTCGCCACCGTCACCGAGCCCGGCGCCGTGCTCGGCGAAATGTCGGTGCTGCTGGGGCAGCCGCACACTGCGACCGTACGGGCCTGCTCCGACTCCGTCGTCTACGAATTCGAGGACGCCGCTTCGTTCCTCAGGCAGGAGGCGGGCGTGGCGCTTCTGATCGCCAAGATGCTGGCGCAGCGGCTCAATGTCGCCAACACCTATCTCGCCGATCTCAAGCAGCAATATGCCGGCCACGGCACCCATCTGGCCATGGTCGGCGAGGTGCTCCAGAGCATGATCAACCTGCCGCCGCTCGAGGTCTCGCCAGGCTCGGATCGGCAATCCGATCCAAGAATGTGAGCCAGTCGGGCGGCGCCTCGATCGGAGCGGCGGGTCGCTGCAGCGACCCGTCAAGATCGATCCATTGCGCCTCGCCGGCCGCAAGCCAGAACGCCCTGTCCGCATCGAGGTCCAGTACGATATAGGTCGGCGGGCGGCCGGGTTGCAGGCCGGTGTTGAAGACCCAGGTCTGGCCGAGCCGGTCGAACCACGAGCCATCGGTAATGAACGGCGACTGATGCACATGGCCCGAGATCACGATCGAGGGCTGGTACTGCATGATCCATTGCACCAATTCGACGTCGCCGAAGAAACGCTTGCCGCCCCAGCTCGTCGGTGAATCCGCCGGCGGCGCATGATGGATCCAGATCCAGCGCTGCGGCCGGCCGGCCGCGGCGGCGGCGAGCTGCGCGACGAGGCGTTGCTTGACCAGTGGCCCGTCCCACCATGGGCACACCGTGAACAACGTGTCGCCGACGCTGAGGCTGTCACCATCGCAGACGATGCCCAACTCGCGCACCTCCGAGATCCAGCGCGAGATCTTTTCGCCTTCCGCATTGCGCTCGTCGAGGTCGTGATTGCCGGAGCACAGGATCACGCGGGTCTTGCCGGCGAGCAGGGTGAGGTACTTCTTCACCACCACGATCTGCGCGCGAAAATCCACCATCGAGCCGATGTCGAGCGCATCGCCGGCGAAGATCACGAGGTCGAATTGCGGAGCGGCGCTGACGAGCCAGTCGAGCTGAGGCAGCGAATAGTGCAGGTCGGCCACGACCAGGCAGCGCATTGGAAATCCAGGGGTGAGACGTCAAAAACGCTCGGGATTGCAAAATATCTAAACGTAAGACGCAGACCAGCCGCATCTCTCGCCAATTCAATGCGGGCAGTATGCTGCGGCGCATCCGCGGGTGCAAGCATCGAAGCGTCGCCGGGCTGGACCGGATCATCGAATTCTGATGTCGTGGCGTATCCTCAACAGCTCGTGTCCCCAACAGCTCGTCTTCCCATGACCTCCTTCAAGACCATTCGTGCGCGCGCCGAAAAACGCAAGGGCGGGCCCAAGGCGCTCGAAAAGCTGATGCCCGAAAAGCCCGACCTGAAGGGCCTCGCCAAACGCGGCGACGACCGCATCCTCGCAGAGATGACGAAGCGTGTGTTTTGCGCGGGCTTTGCCTGGAGCGTGATCGAGACGAAATGGGAGGCGTTTGAAGACGCCTTCCTGCGTTACCAGCCGACCAAACTCACCTTCCAGCCGGAGGATTATTGGGAGGGCCTGCTGCGCGACGCGCGCATCGTGCGCAACGGTGCCAAGATCATGTCGGTGCGCGACAACGCGGCCTTCGTCCAGGAGATCGCAAAGGAACACGGCAGCTTCGGCAGGTTTCTGGCGAAGTGGCCGCCGTCCGACCAAATCGGCCTGCTCGATCTCCTGAGCAAGCGCGGCAGCCGGTTGGGTGGCAACACCGGCCAGATGCTGCTGCGGTTCGTCGGCTGGGACGGCTTTGTGACGTCCAGGGACGTCGTGGCGTGTCTGCGCGATGCCGGTCTCGACGTTGCCGAAGAGGTCAAGTCGAAGGGCGATCTGGCAAAGGTGCAGGCGCAGTTCAACGCCTGGGCCGAGGAGACCGGGCTGTCCTACACATATCTGTCACGCATCTGTGCGCTGTCCGTCGGCGAGAACAGAAGCGATCATTAGGCCACGAAAACCAGGAGAACAATCATGGCCAAAGCCTATTGGGTTGCCACTTATCGCGCGATCAAGAACCCCGACGCCATGGCGGCCTATGCCAAGGTGTCGCGCCAGGCCATCGAAGCGGCTGGGGGCCGCGTGATCGCGCGCGGGATGCCGGCTGCAACATTCGAGCTCGGCTTGATGGAACGCGTCGTGCTCATCGAGTTCGACAGCGTCGCGAGCGCCAAGGCGGCATATGAAAGCCCGGCCTACAAGGCCGCCCACGATCTGCTCGGCGACGGCGCCGATCGTGACATCCGGATCGTCGAAGCCGCCGAGTAGCGCTGCATCGGCGGGATCGTGGACATCGTGTGGCGATCCCGTGCCATGAGCGGGGCGGCTGCCACGCGCGATCACGAATTACATTTTTCCGGAACATTTGTGCGCAGCACCCGTTCGGGACATTGAGCCAGGCGAACATCGGCGCAGGGAACGCCCGCTCTGGCTTACCTCAATGAAACCGACGTGACAGAAACGGAGCAGCTCATGAAGCTCACATCCGAACAGGTGAAGCAGACCGTCAACCAGCTCGGCGCTCAGGTGCTGCCCGACGAGCATCCCGCCATGCCGCAGCTCAACAGCATGTTCGGCTAGCACACTTTCTTCGTCGATGAGACCGGGCTGAAGGTCGTCGAGCCTACGGCGCCCCCCGGCACCGAGCGCCAGAGCGGCGAAGTCGTCAGCCTCGCCGATTGGGGCGATTCCGAGCTGACCCGCCTGATGGCGCACGAGCCCGAGCCGACCGGCGTGATCGTGGTGTTCGAGCACGTGAGGCATTGATCGGGCCCAGCGGATCGACCTTCGGTGGCGAGTCTGAAAACCCGCCACCGTAGATTCGCGTGGTGAGCGCGCTCTACGTGGCTGTCTGCGTCCGCCGAAAGCCCGTCAGTTTGGTTCAGATGCCAAGAGTCAGCTGCGGCGGCTCCGCATCGTCCCCGGCCTGGAGGGAAGACAGCGAGACCCCCAGCAGCCTGACGCTCTTGGGCAGCGGTATCTCGGCTTCGAGCAGGCCGCAAGCCAGCCGCTCAAGATCGTCGCGGCC
The DNA here is from genome assembly GCF_055807515.1 of Bradyrhizobium sp. Kon69. Classification (NCBI taxonomy): domain Bacteria; kingdom Pseudomonadati; phylum Pseudomonadota; class Alphaproteobacteria; order Hyphomicrobiales; family Nitrobacteraceae; genus Bradyrhizobium; species Bradyrhizobium sp. Kon69. Next base: position 48,414 of record NZ_JBVVOS010000008.1, read on the forward strand.
TGCAACCGGCGAAAGAGCGGACCTGCTGCGCGTGATGATCTCGAAGTCGGCAAACTTGATCTTCAAGGTGATGGTGCGGCCACGGCTGCCGGTCGCCTCGCAATGGCGCCACACCTTGTCGACGAGCGGCTTGAGCTCGGCGACCAGCGCGTCGAATTCGGTGAGGTCGCTCGAGAACGTGGTCTCCGCGCCGATGGACTTGCGGACCCGGTTGGCCCGGACCGGCCGTTCGTCGACGCCGCGCGAGATCCAGTAGTAATAGGCGCCCGACTTGCCGAAATTCGCATTCATGAACTCCAGCGTCTGACGACGAATATCGAGACCGGTGAACATGCCGAGCGCGTTCATCTTCGCGCCCGTGGCCGGGCCTATCCCATGGAATTTTCCGACAGGGAGCGTCTCGACGAAGGCGGATCCCATCTCCGGTGAGATCACGAACTGACCGTTGGGCTTGCGATGATCGGAGGCGAGCTTGGCCAGAAATTTATTGTAGGAGATGCCGGCCGAAGCGTTGAGGCCGGTCTCGGCCTTGATCCTCTCGCGGATCTTGAGTGCAATGTCGCGCGCCAGCGGGATGCCTTGCAGGTTTTCCGTCACGTCGAGATAGGCCTCGTCGAGCGACAACGGCTCGATGATCGGGGTATGCTCCGCGAAGATGTCGCGGATCTGCCTGGAGATCGCCTTGTAGACCTCGAAGCGCGGCTTGACGAAGACCAGATCGGGACATTGCCGCTTCGCCGTCACGGACGGCATGGCGGAGCGAACGCCGAACTCGCGGGCCTCATAGCTGGCGGCCGCGACGACGCCACGTTCCGCCGAGCCTCCAACGGCGACCGGCTTTCCGCGCAGGTCCGGATTGTCGCGCTGTTCCACGGACGCGTAGAAGGCATCCATGTCGATATGGATGATCTTGCGGACGGGCGAGGTCTCGCCGGCCACCGTGTCGGATTCGCTCATGGCAAGATGATACAATTGAGCGATGAGAAGTGCGAGGTGAGGTGTGATTCACAGAGCAATCTCAGGCTTGTGAGTGGCAAGCATGGGCATGCGCTCTAATATGAGGTCGCGGAGGACAGCCCATGCAATACAGCTCCGAACTCATTCGAACGATGCGTCAGGCGCTGGAGGCCGTGATGGCAAGCGTGCCGCCCGATCAGTCGGTCTTCGGCCTGAAGGCGGCCGTCGCCGAATGCATCCTGAAGGCGGCCGCACACGGTCAGACGTCCTACGACGGACTGGTGACGTCGGCTTCCGACCAGGTCCAGGCGATCATCTCGATGCTGACATGAGCGCGGGCTTGCGCTGGGCAGGCGATGACTTGAGCGCGTGCGGTAACAAGGCAAATCGGGTGAGGGTGCTTCCAGCGCGGACTGGAAGAGACTGGCGCACCCGACACGATTCGAACGTGTGACCTTTGCCTTCGGAGGGCAACGCTCTATCCAGCTGAGCTACGGGTGCTAGTCGAGCTTCATTTAGCCGATTGGCGAGGGGTGGGCAACCGCTTCCACCGTCTCCTGCAGGCTGATTTGGGCTAGGCTGATTTACGGCCCGCACGGCCAGGAACCGGCACGCCGTCCCGCCCGAGCTTGGCGAACTCGGCGAGCAGCCGTTCGGAGCACAAGACGCGGTTGCGGCCGAGCCGTTTGGCCGCATAGAGCGCCTGGTCGGCCGCGCCCAGCAGCCGGTCGGGGCTGCCGTCGGTTTCGCTGGGAATGTGGCTGGCGACGCCGACGCTGAGGGTGACGCGGTCACCGGCCCCGACGGCGCCATGGGTGATCCGCAAGGCCATCACGGCGCAGCGGATCTCGTCGGCGATGACGCAGGCGGCATCGCAATCCATGTCCGGCAGGATCAGCGCGAATTCCTCGCCGCCATAGCGGCTGGCGAGATCGAGCGGGCGCACGGCATAGCGGCTGACGACGGACGCGACCGCGCGCAGGCATTCGTCGCCGCTCTGATGGCCGTGGCGGTCGTTGAACAGCTTGAAATGATCGACGTCGACGAACAGCAGCGCCATCGGCTTCTGCGTCCGCTGGGCGCGGGCCCATTCGCTCATCAGCATCTGGTCGAACGCGCGACGGTTCGACAGGCCGGTCAGCCCGTCCTTGGTGGCAAGCTCCTTCAGGGCCATCTCGGCGCGCTTCTGGTCGGTGAGGTCGCGCAGCGTCTCCACCACCGCAATCAGATGGCCGGCTTCGTCGTGGATCGGGCCGGCGTCGATGGCGAGATAGAGCTGGCTGCCGAGCTTCGGCATCACGCACCAATTCTCGGCGCTGAAGCCGAGCCCGTTATGGCCGCGCGCGGCATATTCGGAATAGAACTCCGGCAGCTGTTCCGGGCGGTCGAGCGCGACAAGATCGGCGAGGCAAGGGCGCCTGGTCTCGTAGAAGGCCTGCCAGTGCTTATTGGTACCGATCACCTCGGAGGCGGCGACGCCGGTCAGCCGCTCGCAGGCTCTGTTCCAGATCACGACGCGGCGCTTGGGGTCGATCACGAAGGTCGGCACCACCAGATGCTGCATCAGCCGCACGGCATAGGAATCCGCAACGTCGACCGTCTTGGCTGACGTTTTCCCCGGCTTCGTCATGTCATGCCACCGCCGCCACCGGCAAGGCATGGCTCCGACCGAACAGCTGTCGCACTTCGCTGGCCGGCTTCGGTCTGCTGAAGAGATAGCCCTGCATCTCGGTGCAGCCGAGCGCGCGCAGCATCTCGCGCTGCGCCTCGGTCTCGACGCCCTCCGCGACCGTGGTCATGTTGCTGGCGGCGGCGATGTTCACCACCGCCTGCACGATCACGGGCGCGCCGCTCGCCTCGGCGATATCAGCGACGAAGCAGCGGTCGATCTTGATCTTGTCGAACGGGAAGCGCTTCAGATAGCTGAGCGAGGAGTAGCCGGTGCCGAAATCGTCGAGCGCGATGCGCACGCCGATGGCGCGGAGCTGGTGGAGGATCGAGAGCGCCGCCTCGTCGTCGCGGATCAGCACGGCCTCGGTGATCTCGAGCTCGAGCCGGCACGGGGCAAGTCCGGAATCCGCGAGCGCGCCGGCGATCCGCAGCGCCAGCGTCTCGCATTTGAGCTGCACCGGCGAGACGTTGACCGCGACGCGCACATGCGTCGGCCAGGTCGCGGCCTCGTTGCAGGCCATGCGCAGCACCCAGTCGCCGAGCTCGTTGATCAGGCCGGTGTCCTCGGCAATCGGGATGAACTCGGCCGGCGACACCATGCCGCGCTGCGGATGCCGCCAGCGCAGCAGCGCCTCGCAGCCCGTGACCTCGTTGGTGCGCAGGTCGACCAGCGGCTGATAGTGGATCTCGAAGCCGCCGTTCACCAGGGCCTGGCGCAAATCCTGCTCCAGGCTCAGGCGCGCCTTGGCGCTCGCATCCATCTCCGGCTCGAAGAAGCGGTGGGTGCGGCGGCCCTCGGCCTTGGCGCCGTACATCGCGAGATCGGCATTCTTGATGAGCTGGTCGAGATCGGTGCCGTCCTGCGGCGCCATCGCGATGCCGATGCTGGCGTCGGTGGAGAGCTGATGGCCGAAGCAATGATAGGGCCGGCGGATCGCCTCGAAGATCCGCATCACGAATGACACCACGTCGGCGGATGACTCGATCCCGGTCTGGATCACCGCGAATTCGTCGCCGCCGAGCCGCGCGATCAGGTCGCCCTGCCCGAGGCAGCCGCGGATGCGGGCCGCGATTCCCTTCAAAAGCTCGTCGCCGACATGATGACCGAGCGAATCGTTGATGCCCTTGAACTCGTCGACGTCGATATAGAGCAGCGCGAACTGATTGCCGCCGCCGACCTTCTCGAGTTCGCGCTCGATCTGCTCGCGGAACAGCGCCCGGTTCGGCAGGTCGGTGAGCGCATCGTAATGCGCCATATGCGCGATCTTCTCGTCGGCGCGCCGTCGTTCGGTGACATCCTCGACGACGTTGATGAGGTAACGCGGCTCGCCGGATTCGTCGCGGATTCCGATCCGGGTCGAGGTGATGTAGCGCATCCCCTTGGCCTGGCTCTGCCAGGCATGCTCGTCCTTGAACAATCCCCCGCCCGCCTTCAGCGCCTTGCTGTCGTCGTCGGTGACGATCCTGGCGGATGCATCCGGGTAGATATCGAAGGGAGTCTTGCCGACGATGTCTTCACTCAACTGACCGAATTGCTCTTCGGCGGTCCGATTGACCAGCAGATATCGCCGCGTTTGGGCATCCTTCACCGTGATCTGCGACGGGATGTGGTCGATGATCTCGCGCAGGAACATGTAGTTGCGATCGCGTTCCTGCTCCAGCTTACGGCGCTCGGTGATGTCTTCGATCGTAGCCACCCATCCGCCCTGCGCGAGCGGGGTGTTGATGACCTGGAAAGCGCGGCCGCTCGGCAAGTGATGGCTTCTGGTGGAGACGGTGCCCTCCGCGACGATCCTCATGACCTCGGCGCAAAATGCCTCGACATCGCCTTCGAACGCGCCGCGCTCCTTGCGGTGATACATCGCCTCGCGGATGTGACAGCCGGGCTTGATGACGTCGTGAGAGAGGCCGAACATGTCGGCGTAGCGGCGGTTGCAGGTGACGATGTAGCCCGCGGCATCGTACAGGATCAGGCCTTGCGACATGTTGTTCAAGGCGGTGTCGAGCCGCCCTCGCTCCGCTTCCAGCCGCTGCTGCGCCTCGCGGTTCTGCCGGTTGATCTGGCGAACGATCAGGAACAGGATCAGCGCAATCACCGTGGCCGAAAGCGCGGCGGTGGTGACCATGAAACCGGTCTGCTGCCGCCAGTCGGCCAGCGCGGCCTTCGTGGTGTTGGTCGCGACGATGACCAGCGGGAAGTGCGACAGCGAGGCCCCGGAGCCGAGGCGCTCGTCGCCGTCGATCGGGCCCTTGACGCGCAGGGTGTGCCGGCCACCTTCGGCCAGCATCTTGCGCATCAGCGGCGCGTCCTTGAAGTCCCTGCCGATCAGCTCTTCGACATGCGGGTAGCGCGACAGCATCCTGCCATTGCGGTCGAACAGCGAGATCGCCGTGCCCTCAGCAAGCGCAACGGACGCGAAATAGTTCTGGTAGCTGTCCGGATCGATCCGGCGGACCATCGTGCCGAGGAAGCTGCCGTCTGCGCCGCTCAGCCGACGCGCGACGACCGTGGTCCATTTTCCGATGATGAAGCTGCGGACCGATTCCAGCGCCACCGGCTCGGCCATCGGATTCGATTTGAAGGTCTGAAAGTAGGTGCGCGAGGAGATGTTGATCTTGGGCAGCGGTTGGGCCCGCGACCAGTTGATCAGTTCGCCGTCGGCGTCGTAGATCGCGATGTCGCCGAGGTAGGACACCGGGCCGATCTTGCTCCGCAGCATCTGGTTCGTCGCGGCTCCGGACATGCGCTCGCGGAACATCGCGGCCGAACTGATCTCCGGCAGGTTCATCTGCCCGATCACATCGGCGGCGACGACGTCGGAATCTTCGAATTGCTGATCGAAGTGCCGCGCGATCAGCTGTACCGTATTTTCCAGCTCGCGCTCGCGGTTGGCCAGGGTACGTTCGCGAAATTCGCCGACGGCCATCGCGGTCACGGCGAAGATCCCGGCGACCAGCAACACGCCGCACAAAGTGAGCCACAGCACCGGTCCGCGCCGAATGGCTGCCTCCCAGCCGTGCTTCGCGGCTAGGAACATTCCGGCCGCAATTCCTGCAAAGACCTGGCGCATTCCCCCTCCCTGAAGGGACAGGGATACACCACACAAATGGCGTAAAGCTTAGGAAAGCCAGTTACCTGAGCGTTAATCGCGTTGCGCGATCACGGTGCTGTACAGCGAGCCGCTGCGCTGCATCATGAATCACGCGTTAATGCGAGCTGCCCGCGCTCTTGTCGCCGCCGAGATTGCGCAACCGTCCGACCACGCCGGTCGGAAAGAAGTAGACGCTGGCGATGAAGAGCAGCCCGAGCCATAGCAGCCAGCGGTCCGGATGCAACAGCCCCGGCAGCAGCGGCAGGCCGGCTTCCGACGCCGCCTTGGAGGCGACGCCCATCAGCGCCTGCAGATAGTTTTGGGCGAGGATGAAGATGGTGGCGCCGATGATCGCGCCGTAGATCGTGCCCATGCCGCCGATCACGACCATCAGGAGAATGTCCAGCATGATCGAGAAGCTGAGCGAGGTATCGGGGCCGGCATAACGCAGCCACAGTGCATTGAGAATGCCGGCGCCGGCGGCGACCAGTGCGGCGATGCAGTTGGCGTAGCTCAGGTGGAAGACAGTGCGGAAGCCGAGCGCCTCGGCGCGGAAGCGGTTCTCGCGGATCGCCTGCAGCACGCGCCCGAACGGCGAGTTCACCACCCGCAGCAGAGCGAGGATCATCAGGGCCGAGACGGTGAACACCAGATAGTAGGTCAGGATGCGGCCGTTGATCTCGAATCCCAGCACGTTCCTGGAGATCAGTACCGTGCCGGGCCTGAGCAGCTCGGGCAGCTGAAAGCTGCGGCCATCTTCGCCGCCGGTCAGCCAGGACAGCTGCGAGGCCAGCACCTGGAAGGCGGATGCAACGGCGAGCGTGATCATGGCAAAGAAGATCGCGGCGACCCGCAGCGAGAACAGTCCGATCGCAAGCGCAAGCAGCGCGGCAAGCGGCAGGCCGACCACGATGCCGGTTGCAACCGCACCCCAATTCGGGCCCATCCCGTACAGCGCGATCGCGATCGCGTAGCTGCCGATTCCGTAGAACATAGTGTGTGCGAACGACACCGAGCCGGTATAGCCGAGCAGCAAATCGTAAGAGGCGACTAGGGCTGCAAAGACACAGATCTTGGCCGCGACGTTGAGCGCCTTCGCCCCGGGAAACAGGAACGGCGTCGCCACCAGCGCCAGGATGATGAGGACGAGAACGAGCGTGAGCACGCGGCTCTTCGGCGGATCGCCTGACAGGATCATCATCGGCTGGTCACCGCATAAAGGCCGCGCGGCCGCCACATCAGAATGGCGACCATCAGCAGGATATTGGAGACGAGGGCGAGCTTCGGCACCAGGAAGCCGCCGTAATTGGCAATCATCGCCACCAGGATCGCGCCGATGAAGCAGCCGCCGATCGAGCCGAGGCCGCCGATGATGACGACGATGAAGATCAGGACGGTGAGGTCATCGCTCATGGAGGCGTGAACCTGCTCGCGATACAGCGCCCACATCACGCCGCCGAGGCCGGCCAGCGCCGATCCCGTCATGAACACGCCGAGGAACAGACGGCGGATGCGATAGCCGAGGGCCTCGACCATCTCGCGGTTCTCGACGCCGGCGCGGATCAGAAGCCCGAGCTTGGTCCGGTTGAGCACGAGCTGGATCGCGATGAAGACGGCAAGGCCAATCAGCGTCGCCAGCACGCGGTATTTCGCGATCGCGACGTCGCCGAGGATGAAGGAGCCGCGCAGCGACGTCGGCAGCGGCGTCGGGATGATCTGCGGCCCCCACACCGCATACAGCGTCTGCTCGGCGACGATCAGGCCGCCCGTCGTCATCAGGATCTGCTTCAGATGCTGGCCGTAGACGGGCAGGATCAGCACCCGCTCGACGATCAGGCCGAGCGCGCCGGAGACCGCCATCGACAGCAATGCCGCCGGCGCCAGGACCGCGAGGTTGATCCACAGCGAATCCGCCTGGAGGGAAGCGGCGAACGGCGCCAGCACCAGGGTCGCGACATAGGCCCCTACCGCGATGAAGGCGCCATGGCCGAAATTGAGCACGTCCATCAGGCCGAACACGAGCGTGAGGCCGGAGGCCATGATGAAGATCATCATGCCCATCGCGAGGCTCGCGGCCGTCAGCGTCAGCCAGGTGCTGGGCGAGCCGATCAGCGGGATCATCACGAGCGCGACCGCGATCGGCAGCAGGATCGGCGCGATGTCGCGCTTCAGCTTCGGCAGCGGATCGGTTGCGGCGAGCTCGGTCATTGATGCGTCTCCAGGCTCAGGCCGAGCAGCCGCTCCTGCAGCGGCACGTCGGAGGCCAAGGCCGCCATCTCGCCGCGATGAACGATGGTGCCGTTGTCCATCACCAGCACGTTGTCGCCGAGCTCGCGGGCGGCAAAGAAATTCTGCTCGACCATCAGGATGGTGGCGCCCTTGCGCTTGATCTCCTTCAGGCACTCGATCAGCGCCATCACGATTGCCGGCGCCAGTCCCTTGGTCGGCTCGTCGATCAGCAGGAGCTTGCGCGGTTCGATGATAGCGCGGGCAATCGACAGCATCTGCTTCTGTCCGCCCGAGAGACTTCCCGCGCGCGACAGCCAGAACCGGCGCAGCGCCGGGAAGAAGCCAAAAATCCAGTCGAGCTGGGCGTCGTCGAGCGGCCCGTCGCGCGCCGCCAGCACCAGGTTTTCCTTCACCGTGAGGTCGGAAAACACTGCCATGCTCTCCGGCACGTAGCCGACGCCGAGCCGCGCGATGTCGGGCGTCGCACGGCTCTCGATGCGCTCGCCGGCGAGGCTGATCTCGCCGGAGGAGGCCTGCCAGAGGCCCATGATGGTGCGCAACGTCGTGGTCTTGCCGGCGCCATTGCGGCCGAGCAGCATCGTGGTCTGCCCCTGCGCGACAGCGAGATCGATGCCCTGGAGGATGTGATAGCGGCCGATATGGGTGTGAACACCGGAGAGCTTCAACAGATCGGTCATGCTGCGCTCCCTGCAACTTTACTCGGCGCGACGCCGAGATAGGCTTCCTGCACGATCGGTGACGCGATCACCTCGGCAGGCGGACCGTCCGCAACAAGCTGCCCGTTATGCAGCACGATGATGCGGTCGGCGAGCGATCGCACCACGTCCATCTTGTGCTCGACGAGCAGAATGATCCTGCTCTTGTCCTGCTTGAGCTGCGCGATCAGATTCAGCACGACCGGCACCTCGTCGATGCTCATGCCCGCGGTCGGCTCGTCGAACATGAAAACCTTCGGTTCGAGCGCCATCATCAGCGCGACCTCGAGCTTGCGCTGATCGCCGTGCGACAGTGCGGTCGCGGCGACGCCGCGGCGGCCGCCGAGCGCGACCTGATCCAGGATAGCATCGGCGCGGGCGATCAGATCGCGGCGGACCATCCAGGGCCGCAGCATGTCGTAGTGAGTGCCGTCGGCGGCCTGCACGGCAAGGCGGACGTTTTCCTCCACCGACAGATTCGGAAAGAGGTTGGTGAGCTGGAACGCGCGTCCCAGGCCCGCGCGCGTCCGCATCGGCGCGGAATGCTGGGTGATGTCGGTGCCATTGAACAGAATGCTGCCGCTCGATGCGCGGAGCTGACCGGAGATCAGGTTGAAATAAGTCGTCTTGCCGGCGCCGTTCGGGCCGACGATCGCGGTGAGCTCGCCCGGGCGGAAGCTGCAGGTGACGCTGTTGACCGCGACATGGCCGCCGAAGCGGATGGTGAGGTCGCGGGTTTCGAGGGTCAGCGTCATGGAGGATCTGGCAAATGATGAAATGAGATGTATCAGCGGCCGCGCTGCGCACCCTCTCCCGCTTGCGGGGGAGGCACAGGCGGCCTTCGGCCGCCGTTCTTGAAAGAACGCCGATGCGGAGCATCGGCTATGGGAGAGGGGTCTCGGCAATCGAGAACCCCAAGAGGATGGAGCCCTCTCCCGGCCTCTCCCGCAAGCGGGAGAGGTGAAGTCAAAAAACTCAGCGCTTGTTCTTGATCGGAACGTCCATGTCCTCGATCTTCAGCTCGCGCACCGGCTCGAGCACGGCCCAGGCGACATTCGGATCGACCTTGACCTTGAAGTGATACATGCTCTGGAGCGCCTGATGGTCTTCCTTGCGGAACATCATCTTGCCCTTCGGCGTGTCGAACTCCAGGCCTTCCATGGCCGTGATCAGCTTCTCGGTGTCTGTCGACTTCGCCTTGGTGACGGCGGCGGCGACGGACATCGCGGCGGCGAATCCGCCCGCGGTGAAGAAGTCCGGCGGCGCGTTGAAGCGCTTCTGGTGCTCGGCGACGAACCAGTCATTCACAGGGTTCTTCGGGATCGCGTAGAAATAATAGGTCGCGCCTTCCATGCCGGGCAGGCCCTTATAGGCGGCGAGCGCCGGCAGAATGTTGCCGCCGGTGGACAGTTCGATGCCGTAGCGCTTCGGATCCATGTCCTGGAGCTTTGCCAGCGGATTGCCGGCGCCGGCCCAGATCACCCAGATCACCTTGCGGCCCGGCTTGTCCTTCAGCGCGTCGAACAGGCGCTGGCCGACCGCGGTGAAGTCGGTGGTCGAAGTCGGGGCATATTCTTCGGCGGCGAGCGTCGCGCCGGTCTTGCCGAGCGCCTCCTTGAAGGCGGCGACGCCGTCGCGGCCGAAGGCGTAGTCCTGCGCCAGCGTCGCGACGGTGACGCCCTGCTTGCCGATCGCGACCGCGTTCGAGATCGCGTCCTGCGACGAGTTGCGCGCGGTGCGGAAGATGTAGCGATTCCACTTCTCGCCGGTAATCTGATCCGCGACCGCGGGCTCGACGATCAGGATCTTCTTGTTCTCCTCGGCGACGGGCAGGATCGCGAGTGCCGCGGCCGACGAGGTCGTGCCGATCGCGATGTCGGCCTTGTCGTCCTGATAGGCTTCCGCGAGCGCGGCCTTGGAGAGATCGGGCTTGCCCTGGTCGTCCTTGGTGATGACGACGATCTTGCGCCCGTCGAGCGTCATGGTGCCCTTGGTGGCGTATTCAAAACCCATTTGCAGGCCGGTCTCGGTCTGCTTGGCATAGGCCTCGAGCGGGCCGGTCTTGCCGTAGATCAGCGCGACCTTGAGATCGTCGGCCTGTGCGGAGGTGCCCGCGGCGAGGGCGAGGATGGTGGTTGCCATGACGAGTGATCGACGCACGGTGGTCCCTCCTGATGAAATGCTTTGGCCATAGCGATTTGCACAACCGTGCGGACATTGCAATTCCACCTTCCGGCGGACCACGCGACGGGCATGTGTGACATTGTCCCGGCCCGGCCGCGCCGGATCGCTTCTGCCGAGGAAATCGGCAGATGCAATTGTCGACCTCACCCGTGGAACGGGTTGCTCAGGCTTTGCAAAGTAATGAACGGCGAGGGGTTACCGCCGATATCCGTTCGCGCGGGAATAGCCCTGCCGGTTCTGTTGCATCGAGCGGTTTGTGACGCTGGCGCGTGCTTCGCTGGAGACCGGCGTTGCGAGCTTCAGCTCCTCCAGGAAGATCGGCCGGGAAAAATAATAGCCCTGCGCGTAACGGATCTTGGTCGCAGCCTGGAGGTAGGCGAGCTCCTCGTAGGATTCGATGCCTTCGGCAATCACGGTCATGCCGAGCGCTTCGCTCAGGGATTCGATCGCGCGCAGGATGCCCTGGTTGCGCGGGCGCTTATGGATATCGGTGATGAAGGAGCGGTCGATCTTGATCTCGTCCGCGGTGATGTCGGCCAGCGCCGAGAGCGAGGAATAGCCGGTGCCGAAATCGTCGATCGAGATGGCGACGCCGAGCTTGCGGAACATCGGCAGGATCTCGGCCTGGAAATGATTCTTGGCGACGAAGGCGTCTTCCGTCACCTCGATCATGAAGCGCTGCGGAAAGCCGGTGTCGTCGAGCGCCTGGGCGAAGCTGCGCATGAATTCGGGGTTGCCGGCCTGCTTGGCGGCGACGTTGATGCTGATGGTCGCTTCCGCACCGAACGTCTCGTTGATGAGGTCGATGGACTTGACGATCTCGGCGAGCACGAGATGCGTCAGCTCGTCGATCAGCCCGAGTTCGGTGGCAAGATTGATGAACGAGCCGGGCGCCTGGATCACGCCCTCGTCGTCGCGCAGCCGCACCAGGGCCTCGATGCCCTTCACCTCCTGCGTGCGGATGTCGACCTTCGACTGGAAGGCGCAGCAGAAGCGCTTCTCCAGGATGGCCTGCCGCAGCGACTGCTCGATCTTCATCCGCGCCAGCGCCTCGCGCTCCATGCTGGAATCGAAGAAGGCCGCCGATCCCTTGCCGTCATTCTTGATGCGGTACATCGCGATGTCGGCGTTCTGACGCAGTGTCTCGAAGCTGCTTCCGTGATCGGGGTAGAGGCTGATGCCGACGGAAGTCGAGGCGAACACTTCCGAATTGTCGATGAAGAACGGCGCGGTCAGCCGCTCCAGCGTCGACTGCATGAATTCGGCGACTTCCTCCTGGCTCTGGATCGGTGACAGCAGCAGCAGGAATTCGTCGCCGGAGATGCGCGACAGCATGTCCGACTCGCGCAAGCCGCGTCCAAGCCGCTTCGACAGCTCGACCAGCAGGGCATCGCCCACCGCGTGGCCGTAATAGTCGTTGATGTGCTTGAAATTGTCGACGTCGAGAAAGGCGAGCGCAAAGCGCTCGCCGGCGCGACCCTGCGCGAGCAGGCTGGTGGCGCGATGTTCGATCACGCGCCGCGAGGGCAGGCCGGTCAGCTCGTCGAAATAGGCCGAGCGGAACAGCTGGTCCTCGAAATTCTTCTGCTCGGTGATGTCGGACGAGGCCGAGATCAGCAGCTCGCGTCCGTCGAAGCGGACCGGACGGTGGGTGGTCAGCAGCACCTGGCGTGCGGCTCCGTCGTGGAGCGCTTCCTCGGCGACGACCGCACGGCCGGAGCTCAGAGCCTGCCGGCAGGCTTCCTGGCGGGGCGCGAGATCGCGCGAGGGGCGGCTGCCGTCCATGCCGAGCTGGGCGGCCGCGACATCGTTGACCAGGAGAAGTTCGCCTTGCGCGTCCTGCACGGTCAGGCCGGCAGGCAGCATTCTAACGATTTCCTTGAGAAATCCGAGTTCGGCTTCGCTCGCGCCGGAATATTTGTTGTCGTTCATAGAAGTCATGAATCTTGTTGTTTCAGCGCGCTTTTGCAATGGCCGCGATTTTGCGCGGTTCCCTCTTAAGTTTGGTTAAGGGGTCCGGAGAATTACGGTGGTGTTTTGCGGCGATGCGACGCGCGCAGCCCATCGTCATTAACAGGGCGTCAACGCGTCCGGCGAAACCGCGAACGAAGCGCGCGAACGGCTTTCGTTGGCGCCGTGTCTAACCGTCCTTGGGGATACGGCATTGCATGGTGCAATGGAGTCCGGTCCTGAGATAGGAGACCTCCGTCTTGCCGTCGAAGGCCGACAGCGCGGACTTCAACAGCTTGGTGCCGAAACCCGGCTCGGAGACCTTGTCGACGCTCGGGCCCTCGGTTTCATCCCAGGTCACGGTCAGACGGTCGTCGCTGACGGTCCATGACACCTGCAACAACCCGCGCGGCGCGGAGAACGCGCCATATTTGCCTGCGTTGGTGGCGAGCTCGTGAAACATCAGGGACAGTGTGACCGCAAGCTTCGGCGGCAGGAACAGCCGGTCGCCGTTGAGCGTGAAGCGGACATGGCCATAAGGGCCGAGCTCGGAGATCAGGAGGTCGCGAATGTCGCAGCCGGCCTTGTCGATCCGCGAGATCAAATCGTCGGTCGCGGCAAGCGACCGCAGCCGCGGATCGATCCGGGCCCAGATTTGCGGCTGATCGTGCAACACTTGATGCAGCACCGCATGCACCGTCGACAGCTTGTTCTTCAGCCGGTGCTGGAGCTCGTCGACCAGCAGCTTGCGATAGTCTTCCTCTTCGATCAGGCGTCTGGAAATCCGGCGCTGCTCGACAAGGAGCGAGCGATAATGCTCGACGCCCCAGATGGTGAGGGCGCTGACCGCCCAATAGAGCGCCAGCAGGGCGAATCGCGCGTTATCGGCAAGGGCATCGCCAAAATTCACGACGACGCCGAGCACGCCGCCGACGAGCGCCGTGATGATGCCGATGCGGAAGCCGCCGAACGCGGCCGCAAAGAACACGGCCGGGAAATAAGGCGTGAAATAGACGTCGGGCCGCACATGGGCGAGAGCCCAGCGCGCCAGCGTCGCAACCAGCAGGCAGGCGACCGCAAACGCAAGGCTCAAGCCGAGCGATGGCGGTGCCACGCCCTGCCAGCCCTTGCGGAATTCGTCGATCAGCTTCCCCATGCGCGATCCGGTGGCGATACGCGTTCGACAATCGAGCGGTCGCCAGGAATGTTACGCATGTCGCCGGCCCCAAGCAAAGCTTGCCTTGTCGGAAGCCGGCAGGAATAGTGCCTGCTGCGGCGCCAACCGTCGCGGCGCCGTCGTCGATCGGTGTCCGCCATTTGGCATCAAGGGGTTCGAAAACAGGGACATTCCATGGGCAGGTTGGATGGCAAGGTCGCGGTGATCACGGGCGCGACGAGCGGGATCGGTTTGCGGACTGTAGAAGTCTTCGTTGCCGAAGGTGCCAAAATTGTGATCGCGGGCCGGCGCATACCGGAAGGCGAGGCGCTGGCATCGCGGCTCGGGGAGAATTGCGTCTTCCGCCAGACGGATGTGACGGTCGAAGCGCAGATGCAGGCGCTGATCGCGCTCGCAATGGACGAATTCGGCCGCATCGACTGCCTGTTCAACAATGCCGGCGGCCCGGCGCAGACCGGCGGCATCGAAGGCCTCGAGGTCGAGCGCTTCGACGCGGCGATGGCGACCCTGCTGCGCAGCGTCATGCTCGGCATGAAGCACGCCGCGCCCCACATGAAGAAGCAGGGCTTTGGCAGCATCATCAACAATGGCAGCATCGCCGGCCGTCTCGCCGGCTTCTCGTCGTCGATGGTCTATGGTGCGGCCAAGGCGGCGGTGATCCACCTCACCAAATGCGTGGCGATGGAGCTCGGCGAATCCAACGTCCGCGTCAACTCGATCTCGCCCGGCGCCATCGCGACCGGCATTTTCGGCAAGGCGCTCGGGCTTTCGACCGACGCGGCGGAGAAGACGCCGGCGGTGATGCGCGAGGTCTACAAGACCGCGCAGCCGATTCCGCGTGCCGGCCTTCCTGACGACATCGCCCATGCAGCGGTGTTCCTGGCCAGCGACGAATCCAGCTTCATCAACGGCCATGACCTCGTCATCGATGGCGCGATGACCGGCGGCCGCAACTGGAGCCAGCAGCAGCAGGGCTACGTGGCCCTGCGCAAGGCGTTCGATCAGGGGGCGTAGGCGCCACGGGCGACGAAGCCGTAGGGTGGGTTAGCGAAGCGTAACCCACCACTTTTGTCACTGCTGACAGCAAAGAGGTGGGTTACGCCTTCGGCTAACCCACCCTACGAGAGCGATGCTCACACCGCCTTCACCCGCACCCGCAATCCGTCGCGCGGTTTCGGGATCGGCCACATCTGCCAGTCCGGCTTGTAGCCGGGCTCCAGCGATACCTCGATATTCTGCAAGAAGTGCCGCGCGAAGCATTTGGCCTGCATGTAGGCGAAGTGCAGGCCGAGGCACATATGCGCGCCGCCGCCGAACGGGACCCAGGCGAAGCGGTGGCGGTTGCGCTGGGCCTCCTCGGTGAAACGCAGCGGATCGAAGCGCTCCGGCTCCGGCCAGATGTCCTTCATGTGGTGGGTGTAGAGCGGATTGACGCCGATGGCGGTGCCGGCCGGAATCGAAAAACCCTTGAAGGTGAAATCGCGCATGGCGCGGCGCGGCATCGAGGGCACCGGCGGCTTGATCCGTAGCGCTTCCTTGAACGCCATCTCCGACAGCGGCATCTTTTCGAGATCGTCGAAGCTGCTCGGCGCATCGGGGGCGAGCCCAAGCGCCATGACTTCCGCGCGCAGCTTGTCCTGCCAGTCGGGGTTTGCCGCGAGCTCGCCGATGAACGACGTCAGCGACGAGGTCAGCGTGTCGTGCGCCGCCATCATCAGAAAGCTCATGTGGTCGATGATGTCCTGTTCCGACAGCAGCGCGCCGTTCTCGTGGGTTGCGCGGCAGAGCTGCGAGAACAGATCATCGCCGCCGTGATTGCCGCGTCGCAGCGGAATCTGCTCGCGGAAATAAGCGACGATGCGCTTGCGTCCCCTGACGCCGGCCGCCATCTGCGTGCCGGGCAGCGGTCGGCGGATCGGGGCGACGGCGGCGGCGACCATGTCGACGAAGGCGCGGTTGATCTCGTCGACCTCCGGCCCGATATCGGCGCCGAGAAAGGATGCGGCGGCGAGATCGAGCGTGAGCTGCTTCATCGCCGGATAAAGCTGCATCTCGCCGGGCTTTGCCTTCCACTGCGCGACGCGGGCGGCGATGCCGCGGTCGAGATCGCTCAGATACGATTTCATCGGTCCGGACTTGAATGCGACCG
Organism: Bradyrhizobium sp. Kon69; assembly: GCF_055807515.1. NCBI lineage: Bacteria > Pseudomonadati > Pseudomonadota > Alphaproteobacteria > Hyphomicrobiales > Nitrobacteraceae > Bradyrhizobium > Bradyrhizobium sp. Kon69. The sequence goes on from NZ_JBVVOS010000008.1 coordinate 64,539, forward strand.
ATAGCGCCTTGCGGTGCAGCCGGTGCTCCTCGAAATCCAGCAGCATCAATCCGCGCGGAAACAACAGGCCGAGCACCTTGTTCCAGCCATGGGTCGAGGAGAACAGCTTTTGCTGGTCGAACAACACGAGTTCGTTGGCCTCGGGGCCAAGCAGCACGACATTGGTCTCGCCGAAGAAATGCGTGCGATAGACCAGGCCGTATTTGGCGCCGTTCGCCTCGATATGCCTCTTGGGGTCGGCGAGGACCTGAAAGGTCTTGCCGATGATCGGCCAGCCTTCGTCGCCCGGGATGTGAGTCAGCTCGTTGCGCTTGGGCGGAGTGAAGCCGAGCGCAGGTGCGGCCACATTCTGCATCGACATGACGATTGCTCCGGTTGGCTAGACCCGGCCAACATAGCACAATCCGGGTCCGCTGATGCGGCGGTCGTCCTGCGCGCACACATACCATTGGTCGTCCCGGCGAAAGCCGGGACCCATAACCCCAGGGAGAAGTTTGTCGCGAGCCGGTAATCGCGAATCTTCGCCAAACACAATTTGGTGGCTATGGGTCCCGGCCTTCGCCGGGACGACAGTGCCGCCTATCGCTTCGCCGCTTCCTTCTGCAAATCCGGTGCATTGACGGCCGGAATCGCAACGCGGCCCGCGCCGGTCACCTTCAGCGCCTCGGCGGCCTTCTCGTTTTCCATGATCTTGGCCATCACGGCCTGGCCCGCACGCTCGAAGATCGCGCGGTTCTCGATCACGAATTTTTGCGACTTGCGCAAGCTGTCGATGTAGCCGTTGATTTCGGGCACGACATAGCGCGCGACCATGTCCCAGCTCCGGCGCGTGTTCTCCGGGTTGGCCCAGTCGTGCACGAAGCCGATGACGGCGCCGACGCCGCCGGACACCTGCATCACGTTCTTGATCATCTTGACGAGATCGTCGGGCGTGCCGATGACGGAGGCCGCGCCGTCGACGAAAGCGGTCTTGTCCACGGCCTCGTCCGGCGACGCGAACGCGGTGAGCCCGGGCCGTTGCAGCGTGCCGACATTATATTCGTTGTGCCAGCGCATCAGCCCGGCGCCGGCCTCGCGGCGGGCCTGCTCGCGAGTCTCGGCGATGTGCCAGGTCAGCAGCACGCGCCAGTTCGCGCGATCGACCTTGGTGCCGTGCTTTTTCGCCGCGTCCTCGGCGAACTGCCATTGCTGCTGCAGCGACATCAGCCCCTGCGTCGTCATCGAACCCAGCGAGATGATGCCGATGCCGTATTTGCCGGCGAGCGTCATGCCGGAAGGCGAGATCTGCGAGGCCACGACGAACGGCATTTCCTCCTGCAGCGGCAGGAGCTGCAGCGCGGCGTCGTTCATGGTGAACCAGTCGCTCTTGGCGGTGACGCGCTCGCCATTGAAGAGACGGCGGATCACCCCGATCGCCTCGTCCTGGCGGTCGCGCTGCGTCATCGGATCGATACCGAGCGTATGCGCGTCGGAGGCGAGCGCGCCGGGACCGGAGCCGAAGATGGCGCGGCCGCCGGTCATGTGGTCGAGCTGCACCATGCGCTGCGCGACGTTGTAGGGATGGTGATAGGGCAGCGACACCACGCCGGTGCCGAGCTTGATCCGCTTGGTGCGCTCGCCGGCCGCCGCCAGGAACATCTCCGGGGAGGCGATCATCTCCCAGCCGGAGGAATGATGCTCGCCGCACCAGAACTCGTCATAGCCGAGGCTATCCAACTGCTCGACCAGGTCGAGATCGCGCCGGAACTGGAGCATCGGATGCTCCCCGATCGGATGATGCGGGGCGAGGAAGGCTCCGAACTTCAGGCGCGCCATGGCGTTCTCTCCAACTTACATTTTTTGTTTGTTTGTGGCGCGAAGCTACGTGCTGAAGGCAGCGAACGCAATCGCGCGATGTCCCGCACGGCGGAATGCAGCCATGCGTGTGTCGTCTCCCTCTCTGTGGCACGCAGAGAGAGGCGGAGCGCGCGGGGATCCTACCTTCGAGGTAATCGCGACGCCGCATGAGGCCTGCGATGATCGGCAACGACATCCGAAGGGTCGCGCGCCGATGCATCAAACCGTCACAAAGCCTCTCGATACGTCGCGTCGCTGGTGGGTGCTGGCGATCGTGGTCGCCGCCCAGTTCATGTTCGGTGTCGATGCCTTCGTGGTCAATGTCGCCATTCCGACCATCGCGGTCGAGTTGAAGGCGTCGCCGGCCCAGATCGAATCCGTCATCGCGATCTACCTGATCGCCTATGCCACGCTGGTCGTCACCGGCGGCCGGCTTGGCGACATTCACGGCACCAGGAACGTGTTCCTGGCTGGCCTGCTCGGCTTCACCCTGACGTCGCTGTGGTGCGGACTGGCGCAATCCGGTGCGGAATTGATCGTCGCGCGGTTGGCGCAGGGTGCCTCCGCCGCGCTGATGGTGCCGCAGGTGCTGGCGACGCTGCATCTCCTGTTCACCGACGAACAGCGCAACCGCGCCTTCGCCATCTACGGCATCGTGCTGGGGCTCGCGGGTGCCGCGGGCTTTCTGCTCGGCGGTCTCCTGGTCACGATCGATCTCGCCGGCACCGGCTGGCGCGCGGTGTTCTTCGTCAATGTGCCATGCGGTCTCGTCATCGCGGTGGCGGCCTGGCGCATCATGCCTTCGGTACCGCATCGCGCCGGCACGCGGCTGGATATCGCGGGCAGCATCGTCCTGTTCGCCGGATTGCTGTGCATGATCGGTCCGCTGCTGCTCGGTCACGATGTCGGCTGGGCGCCTTGGCTGTGGCTGGTGATGGCGATCGGCGCCGTGATCCTCCTGGCGTTCCCGAAGCTGGAGCATGCGGTGGCACGCGCTGGCGGCATGCCGCTGATCGATCTCTCGTTGCTGACGGACGCCGCTTTCCTGCGCGGCCTCGGTGCGGCGTTCTTTTTCTTCTCCGCCAATCTCTCGTTCTATCTGGTCATGACGTTGTTCATGCAGCGAGGGCTGATGATCCCGCCGCTCGCGGCCGGCATGGCCTTTATTCCGCTCGCGCTCGCTTTCGTCGTGGCCTCGCGCCATAGCGGCGCACGGGCGCGCCATCGCGGCACCAAGGTCTTGATCGAAGGCTGCGCGCTTCAGATCGCGGGTCTCGCGGCGCTTGCGCTTGTCGCGTTCTCTGTCGATGCGCCGTCCGCGCTCCAGCTCGCGCTCACCATGATCGTCTTCGGCTACGGTCAGGGGCTGGTGATGGCGCCGCTGTCCGGCGCGGTGCTCTCGACGGTGAAGCCTGTGGCCGCAGGCTCTGCCTCCGGCATGTATGGCACCACGGCGCAGATCGGAAATGCGGCCGGAGTGGCCGCAATCGGCGCCGTGTTTTTTGCCGCCGAAGCGGTGCAATCAGCGCGCGCAGGATTTCTCGTCTCGCTCGCGCTGTTCGTGACATTAATCATGATCTGCGCCGCATTCCTGGCGTGGATGCGCCGTTCATCTGCACGAAGTTGAGGCATTGCGGTTAATACGTGCGGATTTCTGCAGGTGTTCCTGCGATTTAGCGGATCTTCGACAGCACACGGTCTTTTTATTTTGCGCTGCAGCAACTATTTGGTTTGGGTGGACGTTGAACGTCGCCTGCCAGGAGTTGCCGTGTCGTTAACCAGAAATGTCGACCTCTTGAGACGTCTGCCAAAGCTGGACGGATTGCGCTTCGCCGACTTTGGCCGCAGCGCCGATGCGTCCAGTCCGTTGCAGGAGGTCACGGGCTTCGGCGACAATCCCGGCAATCTGCGCCTGTTCGCGTTCGTGCCGCCGCAATTGCAGAAGCCGCGCGCGCTCGTCGTCGTGCTGCACGGCTGCGGCCAGACGGCGGCAAGCTATGACCTCGGTGCCGGATGGTCGACGCTCGCCGAGCACTATGGCTTCGCGCTGTTGATGCCGGAGCAGCAGCGCGTCAACAACAGCAACACCTGCTTCAACTGGTTCAATCCGGAAGACACGGCACGGGACAGCGGCGAGGCGTGTTCGATTCGCGAGATGATCGCGCACATGATCGAAACCCATCGCGTCGATCCCAAGCGCATCTTCATCACGGGCCTGTCGGCCGGCGGCGGCATGACGTCGGTGATGCTCGCGACCTACCCTGAAGTCTTCGCGGCCGGCGCGGTCATCGCGGGACTTCCCTACGGTATCGCGACCAATCTGCGCGAGGCGCTCGACGGCATGTTCCATTCCCCGGAGCGGCCGGCGCGCGAACTTGGCGATCTGGTGCGGCGGGCCTCGGATCACCGCGGGCCCTGGCCGAGGATCTCGGTGTGGCACGGCAGCGCCGATCGCACCGTCAATCCCGGCAATGCCAACGAGATCGTCAAGCAATGGCTCGACCTGCACGATCTGCCCGAGGCCCCGATGGCGGAAACCAATATCGACGGCTATCCGCGCCAGGCCTGGTGGAACAAGGACGGCGAGACTCTCGTCGAGTCCTACGCCATCACCGACATGGCCCACGGCACGCCGCTCGGCCTTGCCGACAACGACCAACGCTATGGCGTGGAAGGCGCGTTCCTGATCGAGGCCGGCATCTCCTCGTCCTATCACATCGCCAAATTCTTCGGCCTCACCGGCTGGATTCCCGACGCGGCGAAGAAGGCCGAGCCAAAGCCGACGCCGGCCCGCTCGTCCGCGCCGCATCTGGCCCGCTCGATCCGCGCCGCGGTCGCCGAAGAGACGGCCGAGCCGAAGCGCGAGGACGCCCGCGGCTTCGATCTCGGCCAGATCATCACGCGCGCGCTCACGGCCGCGGGATTGATGAAGTAACTCAGGCCGTCGCGCCGATAAGGCAAGAGTTTTGTACCGGTCGTCGCTGCGATCCGCGACTGGGGTGACCGCAACCTGAGCCAGCCCGCAGCGTTTGCAGACGCCGCGGAATAGGCGCTCACATCTCGCCGGTGATGAACGGATTGGTCATCCGCTCCTGGCCGATGCTCGAGCCGGCGCCGTGGCCGCAGATGAAGCCGACATCGTCGCCGAGCGGCAGCAGCTTGGTCTTGATCGATTCGATCAGCGTCGCGTGACTGCCGCCGGGCAGATCGGTGCGCCCGACCGAGCCGGCGAACAGGACGTCGCCGACATGGGCGAAGCGCAAGTCCTTGTTGAAGAACACCACGCTGCCGGGCGAGTGGCCGGGGCAATGATAGATTTCGAACCTGAGATCGCCGATCGCCACGCTGTCGCCTTCGTCGAGCCAGCGGTCCGGCTCGAAATTGCGTACCCCCGTCATGCCGAAGCGCGCGCCGCTCTCGACCACGTTGTCGAGCAGGAATTTGTCCGCGACATGCGGGCCCTCGATCGGCACCTTCAGCGCGTCGCGCAGGTCGGCCGCGCCGCCGACATGGTCGATATGGCCGTGAGTCAGCCAGATCTTCTCCACGGTGACGCCGGTCTGCTTGATCGCGTCCAGGATCTTCGGCACGTCGCCGCCGGGATCGATCACCACGGCCTTCTTGGAAGGCTCGTCCCAGATGATGGTGCAATTCTGCTCGAACAGCGTCACGGGGACGATGATCGCGCCCGCCTTCGCGCCTGCCTCGGCTTGTGTCTCGTTTTGCTCGCTCATGCGGCCCACAATGCCGATTTTTGCCATGCCGCCAAGCAAAAGATTCGTGCCCTCGCCGGGAACAGCGGCAGCCGTCGTCACACGACCGTCCCAATTCGCCTGCTGGTTTGAACCGGGGCGCTCGTTCCGCGTTCTCCCGCGCGACAAGCAGATTTTGGATGGATTTCCCGCATGGCTCAGGGCGGCAGCAATTGGTGGCGCGACGGCATCTTCTATCAGATCTATCCGCGCTCCTTTCAGGACTCCGATGGCGACGGTGTCGGCGATCTCGCCGGCATATTGCAGCGGCTGCCTTATGTGAAATCGCTCGGCGTCGACGCGATCTGGCTGTCGCCGATCTTCCCCTCGCCAATGGCCGATTTCGGCTACGACATCTCCGACTACACCGGCATCGAGCCGCTGTTCGGCACGATGGCGGATTTCGATGCGCTTCTTGCTGCCGCGCATGACAATGGCCTCAAGCTGATCCTCGACCTCGTGCCGAACCACACCTCGGACCAGCATCCCTGGTTCGTCGAGAGCCGTTCCTCGCGCGACAATCCCAAACGCGATTGGTACATCTGGCGCGATCCGGGCGAGGGTGGCGGCGTGCCGAACAATTGGCTGTCCGAGTTCGGCGGCAGCGCGTGGCAGTTCGACGAGACCACCGGTCAGTACTACTATCACGCCTTCCTCGCCCAGCAGCCGGACCTCAATTGGCGCAATCCCGATGTCCGCGCCGCGATCTACGACGTGATGCGGTTCTGGCTGGAGAAGGGCGTCGACGGTTTTCGCGTCGACGTGATCTGGCACCTGATCAAGGATGCCGAGTTCCGCGACAACCCGCCCAATCCGCATTATGTCGAGGGCCGGCCGCCCAACGAAACGATCCTCACGCAATATTCCACCGACCAGCCGGAGGTGCACGACGTCATCGCCGAGATGCGCCGCGTCACGGATGCCTATGCTGCCCGCGTCCTGATCGGCGAGATCTATCTGCCGCTGCATCGCCTCATGGCTTACTACGGCAACGACCTCACCGGCGCGCAGATGCCGTTCAATTTCGCGTTGCTCTCGACCTTCTGGAGCGCGCGCTCGATCGAGAAGATCGTCGAGGATTACGAGAAGGCGCTGCCGAAGGGGGCCTGGCCGAACTGGGTGCTCGGTAATCACGATCGCCCGCGCGTCGCAAGCCGCGTCGGGCCGGAGCAGGCCCGAATCGCCGCCATGCTGCTGCTGACGCTGCGCGGCACGCCGACGCTCTACTATGGCGACGAGATCGGCATGCATCAGCTCGCGATCGCGCCCGAGTTCGTGCGCGACCCCTTCGAGAAGAACGTGCCCGGCATCGGTGTCGGCCGCGACGGCTGCCGCACGCCGATGCAGTGGGATTCCTCCAACTTCGCCGGGTTCTCGGACGTCAGGCCATGGCTGCCGCTGCCGGAGGATCACATCCACAACAACGTCGTCGATCTCGACGCCGATTCACGTTCGATCCTCACGCTCTACAAGCGCCTGATCGCGTTGCGGCAGGGGTGTCCGCCGCTGGTCGCGGGTGATTATCATCCGATCGCGGCGCAAGGCGATCTCCTGGTCTATCGCCGCGAGGCCGAGGGCAGGGCGGTGATCGTGGTGCTCAATCTCGGCCCTGAGCCGATCCCGGTCACCACCAGCGCGATCAAGTTCGGCAGCGAGATTCTGCTGTCGACGTTCCTGGATCGAGAGGGGGAGCGGCTCGAAGGCGTGCTGGATTTGCGCGGCAATGAGGGGGTGGTGGTGATGCCACCATCTTAGCCGTCGTCCTGGACAAGCGAAGCGCAGAGATGACCGACGCTCTTTCCTCGTCATTGCGAGCGCAGCGAAGCAATCCAGAATCTTTCCGCGTGACAGTCTGGATTGCTTCGCTGCGCTCGCAATGACGATCGTGGAAGCGTCGGCGCAACTCCAGCATCACCACATCACCCCGGATGCTTGTTCCCCCGCACCGTCTTGTCGATGTCACTCCGCTTCAACAGATAGTCCAAGCCACCGACGCGGTACCAGCGATAACCGTAAGGCTCCAGCACGACGCGGTGCTGGCCGCGCTTGTCGGCGTGGCTGTGGTCCTCCGCGAGCAGATTGATCAGGTGCTCGCCGGCCTCGCCCGGCAGCCCCGCCGAGAACGCGATCTCGCGCGGCTTCTCGTCGAGATTGTGCACGAACAGCACGGAATTGTTGCGCCAGTCGTAACGCATGATGAACACGGCGGGATCGCGCGTCGCGATGATCGAAAAATCGCCCCAGCCGATCTCCGGCACCTCCTTGCGCATGCGGACGATGCGCTCGGTCCAGTTCAGCATCGAGTTGGGATCGCGCCGCTGCTTGGCGACGTTGACGTGCGGATAGCCGTACGGTCCTTCGTCGATGACGGGCAAGGCCGGCTTGTCGCTGGTGGTGAAGCCGCCATGCGGCTCCGTCGACCATTGCATCGGCGTGCGCGCGCAATTGCGTTCCGGCAGCGAAAGATCATCGCCCATCGCGATCTCGTCGCCGTAGCGGATGACAGGCGTTCCCGGCAGTGTGCACATCAGGCTGTAGGCGAGCTCGAGCCGCCGGCGGTCGCCACCCAGCATCGGTGCCAGGCGACGGCGAATGCCGCGGTCGTAGAGCTGCATGTCCTTGTCAGGACCGAAGCTTTTGAACACGGTGTCGCGCTGCGCCTTCGTCAATCGCCCGAGATCGAGCTCGTCATGATTGCGCAGGAACAGTCCCCATTGCGCCGAGGCCGGCCGCGGCTTGGTCGCCTTCAGCGCTTTCCCCAGCGGGCGGGAATCGGACGAGGCCAGCGCATAGAACAGATGCTGGTTGACCTGGAAATTGAACATCATATGCATGCGGTCGGCATCGCGGCCGAAATATTCCATGTCCGTCTTCGGCAGCACGTTGGCCTCGGCGAGGATGATGGCGTCGCCCTGCCGCCATTGCAGGAATTCGCGAAACGTCCGCAGCATGTCGTACTGCTCGGCCGGTTTTTTCACCTTGGCGCCTTTGGTCGCGATGACGAAAGGCACGGCATCCATGCGAAACCCTGAGACGCCGAGTTGGATCCAGAAGCCCATGATCTTGAGGATCTCGGCCTGCACGTTCGGGTTCGAGGTGTTGAGATCGGGCTGGAAATCGTAGAAGCGGTGGAAGTACCAGGCGCCGGCTTCCTTGTCGCGCGTCCAGGTCGATTTCTGAACGCCGGGAAACACCATGCCCTGATTGGCGTTGGCCGGCTTCTTGTCGGACCAGACATACCAGTCGCGGTAGGGCGAATTCCTGTCGCTCCGCGCCGCCTTGAACCAGGGATGCTGGTCGGAGGTGTGGTTGACCACGAGATCGATGATGACGCGAATGCCGCGCTGCTTGCAGCCATGGGTGAACTCGACGAAGTCGCCGAGCGTGCCGTAGCGGGCATCGACACTGTAATAATCCGCGACATCGTAGCCATCGTCGCGGCCGGGCGAGGTCTGGAACGGCATCAGCCAGATCGTGGTGATGCCGAGGCCGTGCAGATAATCGAGCCGGCGCAGCAGGCCCTTGAAATCGCCGATGCCATCGCCGTTGGCGTCCATATAGGTGCCGACGGACAGGCAATAGATGATGGCGTTCTTGTACCAGAGATCGTCGATCATGCGCGCGCAGCCTCGGTGGTTCCGCCGAGGTGCGGCGGCTGCGTGATAAGTGCGCAAGGGAGGGGAGGTTCCCCTCTTTACTCAGGTGTCGTCCCGGCGAAGGCCGGGACCCATACCGCGTGATTTCTCCGTGAGGCGCGGTGCACGTACCGCGGGCCGCAACCACTAGCCTTCGCCAAACTCCTCCCTGTGGTTATGGGTCCCGGCCTTCGCCGGGACGACATTTGAGAATGGAGCAAGGTGTCCGCACTCGCGGGAATCGGCTATCCTCCCCCCATGGACAACACCGCCCGCATTGCCATCGTGCCGCCGCCCGACCGCCGTCAATCCGAGACGGCGCTGGCGATCGCGCGCGGCACGGCGCGGTTGTTACGCTCGCTCGGCTTCACCTGCATCAGCGAATTGCCGCTGCCCTCGGGGCGGCGCGCCGATCTCGTCGCGCTGAACGAGCGCGGCGAGATCTGGATCGTCGAGATCAAATCGTCGGTGGAGGATTTGCGCGCCGATCAGAAATGGCACGAATACCGCGCGCATTGCGACCGGTTGTTCTTTGCCTTCACGCAGGACCTGCCTTGCGAGATCTTTCCGCAAGATACCGGCCTGATCATCGCGGACGCCTATGGCGCGCACCTGCAGTGCGAGGCGCCCGAGCACAAGCTCGCTGCGGCCACGCGCAAGCAGATGACGGTGCGGTTCGCGATGGCGGCGGCATTGCGGATCAACCGGCTGGTCGATCCGCAGGGGCATGCGGAGTTTTGGGAGTGAGTCCGTAGCCCGGATGGAGCGCAAGCGAAATCCGGGATTTGCGCATACGGAACGGCTGTCCCGGATTGCGCTTCGCTCCATCCGGGCTACGCAATGATCCGCGACGCCGTTATCGCGGCGCGCGCTTCGCCAAAATCCGCTGCAACGTGCGCCGGTGCATGTTCAGCCGCCGCGCCGTCTCCGAGACGTTGCGGTTGCACATCTCGTAGATGCGCTGGATGTGTTCCCAGCGCACGCGGTCGGCCGACATCGGGTTCGCCGGCAATTCGGACTTGTCCGAGCCGGTCGACAGCAGCGCCGCGACGACGTCGTCGGCGTCCGCGGGCTTCGAGAGATAATCGACCGCGCCCATCTTCACCGCGGTGACGGCGGTAGCGATGTTGCCATAGCCGGTCAGCACGATCGCGCGGGCGTCGGGGCGCTTCTTCTTCAGCGCCGAGACCACGTCGAGACCGTTGCCGTCACCGAGCCGGAGATCGACCACGGCGAATGCCGGCGCCGCCTTGCCGATCTGCGCCAGACCGTCCGAGACGGTGTCGCATGACGTCACCGCAAAACCGCGCGTTTCCATGGCGCGCGACAGCCGCTCCAGAAACGGCTTGTCGTCCTCCACGATCAGGAGCGAGCGGTCGGTCTGTTCGTTCAGTTCGGCGATGGCGTTCAAGGTTTCGTCCTCTCTCCAGCGCTTCTACATATGGCGGCGCAATCGGGCGGTGCCAAGGGCGCCAATAGTCGATCGGCCCCGTTGTGCGACGCAAGGTCGCGGCCTATCCTATTGTTTCTTCGAAGGTCTCGATAGCCTCAAAACGCTCTCTCGGCCACGTGATCTGGACCACTGCGCCATGGTCCGGAAAGGTCCGGTTGGTAAACGAGACCTTGGCGCCGGTGCGCTCCAGCAAAGTGCGCGCGATGAACACGCCGAGCCCAAGGCCGCCGCCTTCGTCCTGGTTGCGCCGCCGCGACAAATAGGGCTCGCCGATCCGGTTGAGGATGTCGGGCGGAATGCCGGGACCATCGTCGGAGATCACGATCTCGATCGTGTCCTTGTTCCACCACGCATTCACCTCGACGGTGGTGCGGGCGAAATCGACTGCGTTCTCGACGATATTGCCGACGCCGTAGAGGATCGCCGGATTGCGCGAGCCGACCGGCTCGGCCACGATGGCGACGGCGATGCGCACCTTGATATCCACGCCGAAATCGCGGTGCGGCGCCACCACCTCCTCAATCAGCTCCGACAGCTTCATGCGGTCGAACGGCGCCCCGGTGGAGGAGAGCTGGGTGATCTTGCTCAATATGTCGCGGCAACGCTGCGTCTGCTCGCGCAGGGTCTTCAGGTCGGCGGCAAAGTTCGGCTCCTTCACCGTCTTCTCCAGCTCGCGCGAGATCAGGAAGATCGTCGCGAGCGGCGTGCCGAGCTCGTGCGCTGCGGCCGCAGCCAAGCCATCGAGCTGGGTCAGATGCTGCTCGCGCGTCAGCACCAGCTCGGTCGCGGCCAGCGCGTCGGCGAGCTTGCGCGCCTCTTCGGTGACCTGGAACGAGTAGAGGCTGGTGACGCCGATCGCGAGCGCGATCGAGAGCCAGACGCCGACGAGATAGATCGGCGGCAGCACCAGCGGATCGTCGGAATCCCAGGGCAGCGGCAGATGGAAGAAGAACAGGATCGAGGCGCAGGCGACAGCCAGCACGCCGAGGCCGAAGGTAAAGCGGGCCGGCAGCGCGGTCGCCGAGATCAGCACAGGCGCGAGGAACAGGAACGAAAACGGGTTCTGGAGTCCACCGGTGAAGAACAGGAGACCCGCCAACTCCACGATGTTGAGCGCGAGCAGTCCGGCCGCCTGCATCGGCTCCAGCCGCTGCAGCGGATTGGACACGGTCTGGAGCCCCAGATTGAGCGCTGCCGACAGCGCGATGATGCTGACGCAGGGGACGATCTCGACGTTGAATTCCAGCCCCTGCGCCACGATGAAGATCGCGGCGAGCTGGCCCAGCACCGCGAGCCAGCGCAGCCGCAGGATGGTATCCAGGCGGATATGCCGCTGCGCGGGGCGAAAGTCGGAAGCGGCAAGTTCGGTCATTTCGGCCAATGGGGCGGTGCCTTCTCGATCACAAGCGCGCGGCTCACGGAACCACCGGATTACAAGCCTTGCGCTCTCCGCTGCAATAGCAGAAGAACGCCCAGCATGACCGAGAATGACAAGGCTTCAAGCTGGCCGACTGTCGCGGATCGCAGCCTCTCCGCGGCAATCGCGGTCGATCACCTCGTCAAGGTGTACAAGCAGACCCGCGCCGTCGACGACATCTCCTTTTCGCTTCCGCGGGGCAGCATCACCGGGCTGCTGGGCGGCAACGGCGCCGGCAAGACCACGACCATCGCAACTATCACGGGCCTGGTGCTGCCGACCTCCGGCCACGTGCAGGTGCTTGGGCATCGAATGCCGGAGGACAGCGCTTCCGTGCTGGGGCGGATGAATTTCGAGAGCCCCTATGTCGACATGCCGATGCGGCTCACGGTGCGTCAGAACCTCACCGTGTTCGGCAAGCTCTATGCGGTGAAGAACCTCTCCGACCGCATCGCCGAGCTGGCCTGCGACCTCGATCTCACCGAATTCATCGACCGCGCCTACGGCAAGCTCTCCGCAGGGCAAAAGACGCGCGTTGCGCTTGCCAAGGCGCTGATCAACCAGCCCGAGCTTGTGTTGCTGGACGAACCGACCGCCTCGCTCGATCCCGACACCGCCGACTGGGTCCGGGGTCATCTGGAGCGTTATCGCAAGGCGAACAACGTCACCATCCTGCTGGCCTCGCACAACATGCTCGAGGTCGAGCGGCTCTGCGACCGCGTCATCATCATGAAGCGCGGCCGTATCGAGGACGACGATACGCCCGAAGCCATCATGGCCCGCTACAACCGCACCACGCTGGAAGAAGTGTTCCTGGACGTCGCGCGCGGCCGGGTGAACGGCGCGCAGGAGGCAGTGCGATGAGTGAAGCCGTATGTTGCGACCGTAGCCCGGGTGAGCGAAGCGATACCCGGGAACGCCGCCAGCAAGGTCCCGGATGTCGCTTCGCTTATCCGGGCTACGCGGTGCAGCGATGAGTGAGGCCTCCCTCCACCGCGGCATCTCCATCCACCGCATCGGCGCGATGATCCTGCGCTATTGGTACCTCTTGTTGTCGTCCTGGCCGCGGCTGCTCGAGCTGCTCTACTGGCCGGCGCTGCAAGTCATCACCTGGGGCTTTCTTCAGCTCTATATCGCGCAGAATGCAAATTTCTTCGCGCGTGCCGGCGGAACCCTGATCGGCGCCGTCATCCTGTGGGACATCCTGTTTCGCGGGCAGCTCGGCTTTTCGATCTCGTTCCTGGAAGAGATGTGGGCGCGCAACCTCGGCAATCTCATGATGAGCCCGTTGAAGCCGATCGAATTCCTGCTGTCGCTGATGATCATGAGCCTGATCCGGCTCGCGATCGGCGTCATCCCGATGACGCTGCTCGCGTTGTTCCTGTTTCACTTCAACGTCTATGCGCTCGGCGTCCCGCTGATCGCGTTCTTCTGCAATCTGATCTTCACGAGCTGGTCGGTCGGCATCTTCGTCTCCGGCCTGGTGCTGCGAAACGGCCTCGGCGCCGAGAGCATCGTCTGGACCTTGATGTTCGGAATCATGCCGCTCGCCTGCGTCTACTATCCCGTCAGCGTGCTGCCGGTCTGGTTGCAGTATGTCGCCTGGACGCTGCCGCCGACCTACGTGTTCGAAGGGATGCGCGCGCTGCTGATCGAAAACACCTTCAGGACCGATCTGATGCTGAGCGCGTTGGCCATCAACGCGGTGCTGTTGGTTGCATCTTTTGGGGCATTCCTTGCTCTTTTGCGCAGCGCCCGGATGCAGGGCTCGCTGCTGTCAGGCGGCGAATAACGTCACTTTCTCGTGGATTCAGCCCGGTTTGGGCACCTGGGCCACGTAGATGTACGGAACCACGCATTGACGCAATATTACGCATTCGGCAGTATGCTGCGATGCGAAGAGGAATATAGCGATGCCGATTGGTGAGTTTGGCGGCGCGCCGCCCCTGGTGGCCGAAGGCAGTCCGGTCCTGACGACGCCGATGTACTGGATGTACGAGATGGGGCAAGCCTCTCTCAATCCGGCGCGTGCGATCACGGACGCAACCAAGCTGCTGTTTCAGAATCCGCTGAACCCATGGGCGCGCACCGAAGTCGGCAAGTCGGTTGCCGCGGCCTGCGAGTTGTTCGAACGCACCACGCGCCGCTACGGCAAGCCGGAATGGGGTCTCAACGACACCGAGGTCAACGGCATCCGCGTCCCCGTCGAGGTCCGCTCGGTCTGGGAAAAGCCGTTCTGCCGCCTGCTTTACTTCGATCGCAAATTCACCCGTCCGCTGCGCAGCCCACAGCCGCGCGTGCTGATCGTCGCGCCGATGTCAGGCCATTACGCGACACTGCTCCGCGGCACCGTCGAGGCTTTCCTGCCGGCGCATGAGGTCTACATCACCGATTGGGCCGATGCCCGCATGGTGCCGCTCAGCGATGGCCGCTTCGATCTCGACGACTACATCGACTATGTCATCGAGATGCTGCATGTCCTCGGCGGCAACACGCATGTGCTGGCGGTGTGCCAGCCCTCGGTTCCCGTCGTCGCTGCCGTTTCGATCATGGAAGCGCGTCGTGATCCCTTCGTGCCGACCTCGATGACGCTGATGGGAGGCCCGATCGACACCCGTCGCAATCCGACCGGGGTGAACAACCTCGCCCAGGAGCGCGGCATCGACTGGTTCCGCAACCACGTCATCACCAAGGTGCCGTTTCCGCATCCGGGCATGATGCGCGACGTCTATCCGGGCTTCCTGCAGCTCAACGGCTTCATCAGCATGAATCTCGACCGGCACATGGATGCCCACAAGCAGCTGTTCGCCAATCTGGTGAAGGGCGACGGCGACCTGGTCGACAAGCATCGCGACTTCTACGACGAGTATCTCGCGGTGATGGATCTCTCGGCCGAGTATTACCTGCAGACGGTCGATACCGTGTTCGTGAAGCATTCGCTGCCGAAGGGCGAGATGACCCATCGTGGAACACGCGTCGATCCCTCCAAGGTCACGCGCGTCGCGTTGATGACGGTCGAAGGCGAGAACGACGACATCTCCGGCATCGGTCAGACCGAAGCAACGCACACCTTGTGCAGCTCGATTCCCGATGACCGCCGCGTTCATTACGTTCAGAAGGGCGTCGGACATTACGGCGTGTTCAATGGCTCGCGCTTCAAATCGGAAATCGTGCCGCGCATCCACGACTTCATGGTCTCGGCGGCGAATCCGAGCTCATTGCAGGCGCTCGCGGCCGAATAATCGCGTTTTTCGGCTTTCCCGCTGAAAGTCGACGCCCTGTCGGAGGCTCCGACAGGGGCAAGTTCCCGCCAGATTCGCGGTATTTAGGTAGCTTTGTAAGAGTGAGTCCAACCTCACCCCTTGGGGGTGTCGCATGCGTCTGATGGGGGCGAAAAAAGCCGGTTCCAACCCCAGTCTGTAGGGTCTCCCGGACGCCAGACCCCTGTATATTGGGCAAATGATTTGTTTTTGCGCCGAGCGCTTTCCCTGGCGGCGGTTATGGCAGAATCCGGGCGCTCTCCTGCCCCCCGGACTGACAGACATGGCCACTCGCGCACTCCTCTATCGCCGGCCCCACGAGCCGAAGACCCTCCTGATCACCCATGGATCGCAATATTTTGCGATTCGACTGCGCCGGCATCGCCGCGCGCGTCGTTACACGCTCAGAATTCATCCGAGCGATCGCGAAGCCATCCTCACCATGCCGCCACGCGGCACGCTCGCCGAAGCAAAAGACTTCGCGCAACGCCACGGCGCGTGGATCGCGGCACGTCTCGGCCGTTTGCCGAAGGCCGCGCCGTTCCAACCTGGCACAGTGATACCGCTTCGCGGCGTGTCTCATCGCATCGTTCATCGCGCCGGCACCCGCGGTACGGTGTGGACGGAAGTGCGCGATAGCGGTGAACGCATTCTCTGCGTCGCCGGCGGCGTCGAACATGCGGACCGTCGCGTCAGCGACTTCCTCAAGCGCGAGGCCCGTCGCGATCTCCAGCGCGCGGCGGAATCCTATGCCGTCGAGCTCGGCGTCAAGGTGAAGCGGCTCTCGATCCGCGATCAATCGAGCCGCTGGGGCTCCTGCACCTCGGCCGGCTCGCTGTCGTTCTCCTGGCGCCTGATCCTCGCGCCGCCCTATGTGCTCGACTATCTCGCCGCGCACGAGGTCGCCCATCTCGTCGAGATGAACCACTCGGCGCGGTTCTGGCGCGTCTGCGGCAAGGTCTGCCCGTCGATGGAGCGCGCCAAGAAGTGGCTCGATACATACGGCAACGATTTGCACCGCTACGGGGTCGAGGATTAGGGCTCGTTGATGCCTCATGTGACGCTGTCATCGCCCGGCTCGACCGGGCGATCCAGTATTCCGAGGCGGTTGTTATTGAACCGAGAGGCCGCGGCGTACTAAATTCCCGCGTTCGCGGGAATGACAGTTGAGAATGCGGCGACGTCCGCGCGAACTCAATTCATCCCTCTGCTCAGGCGCTGACATCCGCGCTTGTCCCCGGCTGCGTGCGCGAGGCGAGATAGGATGACTGCAATTGCGTGGCCGCCTTCTGGCCCTCGGCCAGCATCGCCTGGAAGGCCGCGTCGAGTTGATCGCGGCTATAGGTTGCGGAGCCGCTTTCACGCGGGGTCCATTGCGATTGCGTGATCGCGGTGGAAGCTGTTTCAACGGTGCCTCCGAGCCGCTCGGCGTATCTGTCGGCCCGCCACTGCGCCAGATCCGGTCCATTAAGATCGGGTGGATCGTCCAGCTTGCCGATCTTTGCAGCCGCCTCGTTGGTCATCGTTGAGGACCCGCCATTGTAGAGGGTGGCGACCACCTTGCCGTCGACCTTCACCTGAGCATAGGCATTCTCCGGTGCATCGTCCGAGAGGACCGATTGAGTCGCGCTCGTATCATGGGTCATCAGCCAGTTCGTTGCCATGAGGTCGCGCAGGTGAGGATTGTCGGCCGCCGATATCGACTTGGCGCCTGTCAGAGGCTTGACCTGCGAGACGTCGATCCGAAAGCGGTCGGTCGCAGCATCAGTTGCATCCGGCACCGCCGGCTGAAGACTCGATGCCCTATTCGAAGCGGACGTTGATGCGGGCCGCAGATGAGGCAACGCCGCGCTGGATACACCTGACATCATGGAACGCTCTCCGATACTTGCTCAACCTATGAGAGCAAATCCCGGGCCGCGGCCCCGAGCTTGAAGAGACTGGTTTTTTTGCGTTCCGGGAGCTGCGAGGATCGGTCGATTTTGCCATGGTAGGCAGGACTTGCCGAAGACGAGACCGGTGGCGAACAGGGATAGCCGAGATAGCGGCCGCGTTCGGGATGATGGCGGAACGGTTCTGTTTTGCCCGACGTGTCAAATGGCCTTGCTGCCAGAATCAGCCGTCTTGCGACTCGCGTAAGCCGTTGATTCCGCTATCACTGGCTACTGTGCATGGGGTTGTTTTCGCGATTTTGTTTTGAGGCCACAAGGACCCACGCAGAACCTAGCGATTTCCGCCGAACAGCCGGTCCATCAGCCAGCCATCGAGCCCTGCGGCTGCTTCCGGTCGCGCATTGGCACGCGTGGGGGGCGGGCGATAGCCGCCGTTGCTGGCCGGTGCCGGTGCGGGCGCTGCCGCTGTTGGCGGCGACACCTGCGACGTCGCCTGCGCCAGGTTCGACAGGCCCCAGCCACCTGGAGAGCTCGGCAAGGCTGCCACCGGCACGCCCTCATGCGCCGTCTTCATGAAGCGCGACCAGACTTCGACCGGCAAGCCGCCGCCGGTCGCCTTCTTGGTCGGCGAGTTGTCGTCATTGCCGAGCCAAACGCCGGTGACGAGGTTGGCGGTGTAGCCGATGAACCAGGCGTCGCGATAGTCTTGGCTGGTGCCAGTCTTGCCGGCCGCCGGCCAGCCCGGGATCTCCGCCTTCTTGGCGGTGCCGCTGATCAGCGTTTCCCGCATCATCGCGTTCATCATGCCGACATAGCGCGGGTCGACCACCTGGTTGTGCTCGTCCGCCTGGCGCATGTAGAGCAGCTTGCCACCGAGCGTCCTGATCCGCGTGACGACATGCGGCGTCGCGGTGAAGCCGCCATTGGCGAAGGGTGCATAGGCGCCGACCAGCTCGACCATCGAGACTTCGGAGGTGCCGAGCGCGATCGAGGCGTTCGGCTCGAGCTTCGAGGAGATGCCGAGCCGGTGCGCGGTGCGCACCACGTTCTTCGGCCCGACCTCGAGGCCGAGGCGGATGGCGACCGTGTTGAGCGACATCGCGAGCGCCTGGGTCAGGGTCACCGCGCCGAAATATTCGTGCGTGTAGTTCTCGGGTCTCCAGCCCTTGACCTCGATCGGCGCGTCCTGCCGGAGGGTGTCGGGCGTCAGCCCCTGCTCGAGCGCGGTGAGGTACACGAACGGCTTGAACGAGGAGCCCGGCTGGCGCCTGGCGGTGACCGCGCGGTTGTACTGGCTCTCGGAATAGTTCCGGCCGCCGACCATGGCGCGCACCGCGCCGTCAGGCGTCATCGCAACCAGCGCGCCCTGGCTGACATTGAATTTCACGCTCTTGGCCGCGAGCTCGTCGATGATGGCGGCTTCCGCGACGCTCTGGAGCTTCGGATCGATCGTGGTCTCGACCTTGATGCTCTCGTCGATCTGGCCGACCAGATCGTCCAGCACTTCGCCGATCCAGTCGGCGACGTAATTGACCGTGCCGGCGCCGACCGGCTTCACATTGTAGGAGGGTTGGCCGATCGAGGCCTGCGCCTGCGCCTCGGTGATGAATTTGGCATCCGCCATCGCCGTGAGCACGATTTTCGCGCGCGCTTCGGCGCCCTCGGGGTTGCGGTTCGGCGCGAGCCGCGAAGGCGATTTGACGAGGCCGGCCAGCATCGCGGCCTCCGCGACGGTGACGTTCTTGGCCGACTTGCCGAAATAGCGCTGCGCGGCGGCCTCGACGCCATAGGCGCCCGAGCCGAAATAGACGCGGTTGAGATAGAGCTCCAAAATCTCGTTCTTGGAATGCTTGCGCTCCAGCCAGATTGCGAGCTCCGCTTCCTGCAGCTTGCGCGCCATGGTGCGCTCCTGGGTCAGGAACAAGTTTTTCGCCAATTGCTGCGTCAGCGTCGAGCCGCCCTGCGACACGCCGCGATGGAGCAAATTGGTGACGAGCGCGCGCAGGATGCCGACGGGATCGATGCCGAAATGCGAATAGAAGCGGCGATCCTCGATGGCGATGAACGCCTTGGGCAGATATTGCGGCAGATCCTTCAGCGAGACGTTGGCGCCGGCCATCTCGCCGCGTTGCGCCAGCATGCTGCCGTCGATGCCGACGATCTGGATCGTCGGCGGCCGCTTGGGGATTTCCAGCGACTGGATCGGCGGCAGATGAGCGCCGACATAGATCACGACGCCGATCACGGCGATCGCGCCCCACAAGCCCAGCACCGCGCCCCAATAGACCAGGCGGCCAAGGCTCGCGCCGATGCGCGACTTGGATCGGCGCTTGGCACTGCCGCGGCCAGCCGGCGCCTTCCGCTCGCGCGGCTGCGCGTCGCCGGCATCCTCGCTCTTGCGCTTGGCAGATGATTTCGTTGATTTCTTCGGCTTTTCATCGCCGCCGGGAATGCGGTCGGCTGCGGTCAGGCGCAGATCGGCGAGTGCTGCAGGCAAGCCGAACAGCGGCTCCTTGCGCCCACCCTTTTTCTTTCCCAACCCCATACGCAAACGCCCGGTCAGCCCGCCCCGCCGCACGCTAGCGGTCGCTGTTTAAGGCCCGGTTACCCAGAGCTTAACGCGCGATTAGGAGGTGCGGCATTCGCTGGCCGCAGTTCCGCTGGGCAGTCGGCGGCGCTAGGATCGCCGGCATAAAACAAGAGGGAACGCAGATGGGCCACATCGATCCAACCAAGGAGATTTTCGCACAGTTCCGGGACAACGACCGTCCCGGCCCGATCCACATGCTCAATTTGGTGCGCTTGCGCAAGGAGGCGGCCTATCCGGATGGGCGCAAGGCGAGCGGCGCGGAAGCCTATGCGGCCTATGGCCGCGAGAGCGGCCCGGTGTTCGAACGCCTCGGCGGCCGCATCGTCTGGCAGGGCAAATTCGAGCTGATGCTGATCGGCCCGGAGACCGAGCGCTGGGACCATTGCTTCATCGCCGAATACCCAAGCGTCGCCGCCTTCGTCGAGATGATCCGCGATCCCGTCTATCGCGACGCGGTGAAGCACAGGCAGGCCGCCGTGGAGGATTCACGGCTCATTCGGCACGCGGTGCTGCCGGTGGGGAAGAACTTTGGCGAGATACCGGAGTAGAGCCACGTCGTTCCGGGTCTGGCGCTCGCGCGCCAGCCCGGAATGACCGTGCAGAACTAACCCGCCGGACTCGCATCTTCAATGATCGGGCCGAACAGCTCCCAGCGTTCGCCGTTGAACTTCATCATCTGAAGCTGCTTGTTGACCCGGTAGTCGGTCGGTGAGGTGTTGGCCTTGATGCCGGGCAGCGCGGTGTCGCTGGTCACGTCCTTCAGCGACGCGGCCTGCTTCATGACATTTTCGCGCGTCAGGTCGTCGCCGCACTGCTTCAGCACATGGACCAGCAGCTGCGCCGTGCTGTAGCCGTAAGTGTTGAAGTTCGAATCCTTGTCGCCATCCGGATAATACTTGGCCATGAAGTCGAAATACCTCTTGAGGCCGGCATCGTCCTTCCAGGTCGGATCGAGCGGTTCCTTGCCGTAATTGACGCTGATCAGGCCCTTGGCGGCGTCGAGGCCGGCCGGCTTCAGCACTGCGCCGACCGAGGTGGCGTTGATGTCGACGATCTGCACCGGATGCCAGCCCATCTCGGCGATTTTCTTGATCGCCTGGGCCGCCTGCTTCGGCGTGGTGGCGCTGAAGAACAAATCGGCGCCGGCGTCCTTGATCTTGAGGATCTGCGAGTCGACAGTCGGATCGGAGACTTCGTAGGAAGCTTCAGTCACGATCATCTTGGCAGCCTTGTCGCCGAGGCCGGCCTTGATGCCGTTCAGATAGTCCTTGCCGAGGTCGTCGTTCTGATAGAGCACGCCGATCTTGGCGTTCGGATGCTCCTTCAGGATGTACTGTCCGTAGATGCGGCCTTCGACGAAGTAGTTGGGGTTGAAGCCCATCGTCCACGGAAAGTTCTTCGGATCCGTGAACCTCGAGGCACCGGTCGCCGCGAACAGTTGCGGCACCTTCTTCGAGTTGAGATATTTCTGCACGGCTGCGTTCACCGGCGTGCCGATGATCTGGAAGGTCAGCAGGACCTCGTCGCTCTCGACGAGCTTGCGAATCTGCTCCACGGCTTTCGGCGGCGAGTAGGCGTCGTCATACTGGATCAGATTGATCTTGCGGCCGTTGACGCCGCCCTGGTCGTTGATCATCTTGAAATAGGCGGCCTGGGTCTTGCCGATCGACGAATAGGCCGACGCCGGTCCGGAAAACGGCATCGTCTGGCCGACCTTGATCTCGGTATCGCTGGCGCCCGGATCATATTTCTTCTGGGCATTGGCCGCCGAGACCGACAGCGCCAGGGTCAGCGCCGTTGCAGTGGCCAGATGCAGAATTCCATTCCTCATTCGCATTTCCTCATTGTTTATTGCCGGTGATCAATCGGGTGCGCTCATGCGCACGGGGCGTCACCGCTGAGGGCGAGTGTGGATGAGGCATTGTTGCAACGCAAGGTGGGCGTGCACCCGCAGTTCGTAGGATACGCAACGTCTCAATTCGCAGGGTGGGTTAGCCTTGCGGCTGCGCAAAGCGCAGTCCGCTGGGCGTAACCCACCGCTTCTTTTTCCGCGGAAGTCAAGGAGGTGGGTTACGCTGCGCTCACCCACCCTACCCAGTAACTAACCCGCTGGACCCGCATCCTCCATGATCGGGCCGAACAGCTCCCAGCGTTCGCCGTTGAACTTCATCATCTGCATCTGCTTGTTGACGCGGTAGTCGTTCGGCCCGGTGTTGATCTTGATGCCGGGCAGCGCGAAGCTAGGGGTGAAGTCCTTGATGCTGGCGACCTGCTTCATCACGTTCTCACGCGACAGGTCGTCGCCGCACTGTTTCAGCACCTGCGTCAGCAATTCGGCGACGGAATAAGCATAGGTGTTGACGGTGTTGAGCTTGTCGCCTTCGGGGAAATACTTGTCCATGAAGGCGAAGAACGCTTTCACGCCCGGATCGTCCTTCCACTGCGGATCGCCGGGCTCCTTGCCGTATTGGGTCGAGATGATGCCCTTGGAGATGTCGAGGCCGGCCGGCTTCAGCGTCGCCGAGATCGGGCTCGCGTTGATGTCGAGAATGTGCACCGGCGTCCAGCCGAGCTCGGCGACCTTCTTGATCGCCTGCGCCGCGAACTTGGGTGTCGAGGCATCATAGAAAAGATCGGCGCCCAACGACTTCAGCTTGACCACCTGCGAGTCCACCGTCGGATCGGTGACCTCGTAGGAGACTTCGCCGACGATCATGCTGGCGGCCTTGTCGCCGAGACCGCTCTTGAGGCCGGCGAGATAGTCGCGGCCCATGTCGTCGTTCTGATAGAGCACGCCGATCTTGGCGTTGGGATGCTCCTTGAGGATGTACTTGGCGTAGATGCGTCCCTCGGACACGTAGTTGGGATTATAGGCAATGGTCCAGGGATAGTTCTGCGGATCGTTGAAGCGCGCGGCGCCGGTCGAGGCCAGCAGCTGCGGGATCTTCTTGCCGTTGAGATATTTTTGCACGGCGGCGTTCGCGGCGGTGCCGATGATCTGGAAGGTGAACAGCACCTCGTCGCCTTCGACGAGCTTGCGCACCTGCTCGACCGTCTTCGGCGGCGAATAGGCATCGTCATACTGGATCAGATTGATCTTGCGGCCGTTGATGCCGCCCTGATCGTTGATCATCTTGAAATAGGCGGCCTGGGTCTTGCCGATATTGGCGTAGACGGAATAGGCGCCGGAGAACGGCACGGTCTGGCCGATCTTGATCTCGGTGTCGCTCGCGCCGGTGTCGTATTTCTTCTGGGCGAGAGCTTGGTTGGCGGAGAACGCGAAGGCGAGCGCCGCCGTGGCAGTGATGAAGGCTCTGCGATTGCTCATGTGGGGTTGTTCCTCCTGACGGAATTTCCGACCGACGGTCTTGTCCCGTTGATTGCCAACGGTCGCCATCGCTGTCGGAGATTGTGGAGGAACGGCAGGCGACGCGCAAGGATCGCGGCGCCGCGCTATGGCGTCTCAGGTCAGGAACAAGACTAACAATGCGAGCGCCGCCGGCAGCGCCTGCACCATCAGGATGCGCGTGCTGACGGTCGCCGCGCCATAAGCGCCGGCCACGATCACGCAGAGCAGGAAGAACGCCTTGATCTGGAACGCGAAGGCCGGATTGCCGTGCACCAGCCCCCAGACCAGGCCTGCGGCCAGGAAGCCGTTATAGAGCCCCTGGTTGGCGGCCAGCACCTTTGTGGTGGCTGCCTTCTCCGGCGTGTTGCGGAAAACCTTCAAGCCCTGCGGCTTGTCCCAGAGAAACATCTCCAGGATCAGGAAGTAAGCGTGCAGGGCGGCGACCAGCGCCACCAGGATATTCGCGATCCAGACCAAGTTGAGCTCCCCCAGCGTCAGCTTTCGGGTGGACGCTAGCACGGCCGGCGTGGCAATTGCGATGGCGTGTTTCAATGCCATGGTGCCGCGATGCCCGCGCGACCGACCAAATCACCTGTAAGCTTCGGCCTCGATCGGCTGGCGACGCCGATCGGGATTGCGCTGCTGATCACCGACGCTGCGGGCGCCTTGCGCGCGCTCGACTGGGACGATTACGAGCACCGCATGCGCGAGCTCTTGCGCCTGCATTACGGTGCGGTGGAGCTGAGTGACCAGCCCGCGCCCGCAGCCATGCGGACTGCGCTGTCGGATTATTTCGACGGCGATCTCGGCCAGCTCTCAGGCATTGCCTGGCGCATCGCCGGCACGCCGTTCCAGCAGAAGGTCTGGAATGCGTTGGCAAAGATCCCTGCCGGCACCACGATGAGCTATGGCGCGCTGGCCGCAAGGATAGACATGCCCAAGGCCATTCGCGCCGTCGGCCATGCCAACGGCTCCAACCCGATCAGCGTGGTGCTGCCGTGCCACCGTCTGATCGGCGCCGATGGTTCTCTGGTGAAGTACGGCGGCGGCCTCGAGCGCAAGCGCTGGCTGCTGCGGCATGAAGGCGTGGCGGTCTAAGCCGGTTCGACAACGCGTTGAACGATTGGCGGCGACCGGCGGAGGATCGTCAAGCGAACCTTCGGCCGCTCTCCTCTCTTGTGCCCGAATCCGTCAGGCGTTCGACGTCATCACTTTCTGCACGATCTTCCAGGTCCCGTTCACCTTCAAGCAAGACAACAGGTCCGTGAAGCAACGCGGCGGAATGCGCAATTTCACCTTCACAAGCGCGAGCTCTCCTTCAACATCCGTTGACAGGATCTGATCAGCTCGCTCGAAGCCCTGTTGCTTTGGAGCTTTCATGTTGCGGACCGCTGCCAGCCAGGTCGCAATCGGCGCCACGTTCACGTTGCCGTCCTCGGCGACCTTCGTCACGGAACTCAAGGGGTGAAATATGGATGCAAATTTCTCGGCATCCATTTCATAGGCAGCATCGAAATAGGTCTGCGCAAGGGAGCGCAAGGCGCGGACGTCCATATCCATTGTCATCCTCAAAGCTGTTACACCGGCTTCATTGATGCGGCCCGGCCAGCTGGGCCGAGCATCAACCTGCCACAACATGCAGGAAAGCACTGCACGGCGCTTTCTTGGTCGCGCAAGCCTACGGCGTCGTGGCTTATGAAACTAGACGTCTTGAATGGCGCAGCCTTATGAGCGATATTCATCAATGATGACCAACGAAATGAACGAACTGGCGACGTTTGCCATCGTGGCCCGTGAACGAAGCTTTACACGCGCTGCGGTAAAGCTGGGTGTCTCCCAGTCTGCCTTGAGCCACACGATCCGGAGGCTTGAGCAACGGCTTGAGCTGCAGCTGCTCGCTCGAACAACCAAGAGCGTTGCGCCAACCGCTGCGGGGGCAGCTCTTTTGGAAGACTTGTCTCCGGCACTTGAGCAAATTCGTCACGCCCTCGACAGGGCCCGAAGCGTTCGGCGCCGGCCTGAAGGTCGCCTTCGAATTGTAATGTCACGATCCGCTGCCGTGATGGTATTGTTGCCGCGGTTGAGAGCTTTCGCCGAAGCCTACCCGGACATCGTTCTGGACGTTGTCACCGTCACTGGCCCTGTGGACCTTGTGGCAGGCGAGTTCGATGCCGGTATCCAGCTTGGCGAGTACATTCAAAAGGACATGATCGCGGTTCGCGTCACGCCGGAGCTGCAATTGGCGGTCGTGGGGTCGCCACGCTATTTCGCTTCACGAAGCATTCCCAACAAGCCAAAGGATCTCAACGATCATCGGTGCATTACGCTGCGCCTTGCGGGCGGTCCATATCGGTGGGAATTTGAGCAGGGACGAAAGTCGGTCACGATCAACGTGAACGGCCCGCTCATCATTGACGATACTCACCTGGTGATTCAGGCGGCGCTCGCCGGGGTTGGTATCGGATTAGCCTATGAAGAGCAGGTCGCCGAATATGTCGCGGAGCGCCGCCTTGTTCGGGTGCTGGAGGATTGGACTCCGCCCATTCCCGGCTTCTTCATGTATTACCCCAGTCGTCAGCATCAACCGGCCGCGCTGTCGGCACTGGTGAACGCGCTGCGATTCTCCGAACAAAAGTCGGCGCGATGATTCAGCCCGAAATGACGAGAGAAAGTCACGCTGCCGGCTGAACCGCCTTGTCGCCGGCCATCACGTGGGTCAGCGCGCTCTTGATCGCGGCCTGGCGTGTCGGCGCGCTGATCTGTGCGCCCAGGAGATCGGTGACGTAGAACACGTCGCGGGCGCGCTCGCCGAAGGTCGCGACATGGGCTGAGGCGATGTTGAGGTTGAGCTTCGAGATCGCGGTGGTCAGCTCGTAGAGCAGACCGGGCCGGTCGAGGCCGGACATTTCGATCACAGTGTAGCGGTCGGACCATTGGTTGTTGATGGTCACTTCCGGCTCGATCACGAACGGCCGCGCCTTGCCGCGCACGGTGCGCCGCGCCACCACTTCGGGCAGACGCAGCTTGCCTTCTAGAACGTCCTCGATCATCTCGCCGATACGCGTCGCGCGCCGTCCCTCGTCCTCGTCGCGGTCGTATTCCCTGGAGATCGAGATGGTGTCGAGCGCGCGACCGTCGGTCGTGGTGTAGATCTGGGCGTCGACGATGTTGGCGCCGGCCGAGGCACAGGCACCCGCGATGATCGACAGCAGCCAGGGATGGTCGGCGGCGAAGATGGTCAGCTCGGTGACGCCACGCACCTCGTCGAAGCCGACATTGATCGCCAGCTTGTGGCCCGCCTGCTCGCTGGCACGGACGAAGCGCGCGTGGCGGATCTTGCGCGGCAGCTCGACCTTGAGCCAGTAGGCCGGATAGTGCCGGCCGATATAGGCGTCGAGCTCTTCCGCCGGCCATTCCGCGAAGGCGTTACGGAATTCGGCATATGCGGCCGTGAGTCGCTTGCCGCGGTCAACCTCCGAGAAGCCGCCCGTCAGCACCGGTTCGGTCTCGTAGTAGAGGGAGCGCAAGAGCTGCGCCTTCCAGCCATTCCATACGCCTGGACCGACGCCGCGGATGTCGGCGGTGGTCAGGATCGTCAAGAGCTTCATCTGCTCGACCGACTGCACCACCGCGGCGAAGTTCTCGATGGTCTTGCGGTCGGAGAGATCGCGCGACTGCGCGACCGTGGACATCGTCAGATGCTCCTCGATCAGCCAGGCCACGAGCTCGGTGTCGGCGGGACTGAAGCCGAGCCGCGGGCAAAGCCGTCGCGCCACCTTGGCGCCGGCGATCGAGTGGTCTTCGGGCCGGCCCTTGGCGACGTCGTGCAGCAGCGTCGCGATGTAGATCACGGAGCGATGCTCCGGCCGGATCTTGCGCATCAGGTCGCTCGCCACCGCGAATTCCTCGATGCCGCCGCGCTCGATGTCCTGGAGGAAGCCGACGCAGCGGATCAAATGCTCGTCGACGGTGTAGTGATGATACATGTTGAACTGCATCATCGAGACGATCTTGCCGAAGGCGCGGATGAAATGGCCGAGCACGCCGGTCTCGTTCATCCGCCGCAGCACGATTTCCGCGTTGTCGGACGTCAGGATTTCCATGAACAGCCGGTTGGCCTCGGGATTCTCGCGCATCTGCGCGTTGATCAGGCCGAGCGAGCGCGTCACGTCACGCATCGCGTCCGGGTGGAAGGCGAGATTGTTCTTCTGCGCCAGGCGGAAGATGCGGATCAGATTGACCGGATCGTGCTTGAACACGTCGGGCGCGGCGACGTTGATGCGGTTGTTGTCGACGATGAAGTCGTCGCTGTCGGGCACCCGCCGCTTCACCGCGGTGGGGCGCAGCCGCGCCATCATTCGGCTCAGCACCGGTGCGGGCTTGGCCTGCTGGTCCTCGAGCTTGGCGCAGAGGATGGCGGTGAGATTGCCGACTTCCTTGGCGACCAGGAAGTAGTGCTTCATGAAGCGTTCGACGTCCTGCATGCCGGGATGCGAGGTGTAGCCGAGCCGGACCGCGATCTCGCGCTGGAGGTCGAAGGAGAGGCGCTCTTCAGGGCGACCGGAGTAAAAGTGAAGATTGCAGCGCACCGACCAGAGGAAGTCGGCGCAGCGGCGGAAGGTGCGGTATTCCTGCGCGTCGAACACGCCGCGGTCGACCAGCTCGTCGGTGTCGCTCACGCGGTAGACGTATTTCGCGATCCAGAACAGCGTGTGCAGGTCGCGGAGCGCACCCTTGCCGTCCTTGACGTTGGGTTCGACCAGATATCGCGATTGGCCGCCGCGGCGATGCCGCTCCTCACGCTCGGCGAGCTTTGCGGTGACGAATTCGGACGCGGTGCCTTGCACGACCTCCTTGTCGAAGCGGGCGACCAGCTCGTCATAAAGCGGCCGGTCGCCGGTAAGGAAGCGCGTCTCCAGGATCGCGGTGCGGATGGTCATGTCGCCGCGCGCCTGCCGGATCGACTCGTCGACCGAGCGGGTGGCGTGACCGACCTTCAGCCCCATGTCCCAAAGACAATAGAGGATGGCCTCGGCGACCTGCTCGCCCCAGGCGGTCTGCTTGTAGGGCAGGATGAAGAGCAGATCGATGTCGGACTCGGGAGCCATCAGGCCGCGGCCGTAGCCGCCGGTCGCCACCACCGCCATGCGCTCGGCGCCGCTCGGGATCGGCGAGCGATAGAGATGACGCGTTGCCGCCGAATACAGGATGCGGATGATCTCGTCCTGCACGTGGCACAGCCGCTCGGCGCAACGCCGGCCGTGACGGTCCTTGAGCAGGATCGTCTGTGCCGCGGCGCGCGATGCAATCAGCTCGGCCTTGAGCAGTTGTGCCATGGCCGTGCGGAACGCGTCCTCGCGTCCCTGGTGCTTCTCGGCAAGCGCATCGACCGCGGCGGTGATCCGCGCGGTGTCGAAGCGATCGTCCACCTCGGCCTTCTCAGTCGCAACGCTGTCCATGTCTCACCGGATATAAGAGGCGGCCGGCGCTGTCACCCGCCATTCTCTCGCAATAGTCGTTCCATGCTGGAAAGGTGCGGCTTTGGGCAAAGCTGTTCTCAGCCGGCGCGCTTTCGAGGGATGGATTTTCTCGTTGATTTCTAGATATAACTCCTTGAAAAACAATGAAGTTTTGAGGAGGCTGGGCATGACCAGGATTACACGACGCATACTGCTGGCGGGAGCGGTCGCTCTTGCCGTGTCCCCCGCGGCGCGGGCGGCGGATCCGCTCAAGGAAATCCGTATCGACTGGGCGACCTATAATCCGGTGTCGATGGTCCTGAAGCAGAAGGGGCTCCTGGAAAAGGAGTTCGCCAAGGACGGCATCACCGTCATTTGGGTGCAGTCGGCCGGCTCCAACAAGGCGCTCGAATTCCTCAATGCGGGTTCGATCGACTTCGGCTCGACCGCGGGCTCGGCGGCGCTGGTCGCGCGTATCAACGGCAACCCGATCAAGTCGATCTACGTCTATTCGCGGCCCGAATGGACGGCGTTGGTGACATCGAAGGATTCCAAGATCGCCGATGTCGCCGACCTCAAGGGTAAGCGCGTCGCGGTGACGCGCGGCACCGATCCGCACATCTTCCTGGTGCGCGCGCTGCTTGGCGCAGGTCTCACCGAAAAGGACATCACGCCGGTGCTGCTCCAGCACGCCGACGGCAAGACCGCGCTGATCCGCGGCGACGTCGATGCGTGGGCCGGGCTCGATCCGATGATGGCGCAGGCCGAGGTCGAGGACGGCGCGAAACTGTTCTACCGCAAGGCCGACGCCAACACCTGGGGCATC
This sequence comes from Bradyrhizobium sp. Kon69, assembly GCF_055807515.1. Taxonomy (NCBI): domain Bacteria; kingdom Pseudomonadati; phylum Pseudomonadota; class Alphaproteobacteria; order Hyphomicrobiales; family Nitrobacteraceae; genus Bradyrhizobium; species Bradyrhizobium sp. Kon69. Next base: position 94,008 of record NZ_JBVVOS010000008.1, read on the forward strand.
CTCAATGTGCGCGAGCAGTTTTTGAAAGACTATCCGGATGTCGCCCGCCGCGTGCTTGCCGTTTACGAAGAAGCGCGAAAGTATTCGCTGGCGAATTACGATGAGCTCAAGAAGACCTTCATCGCCGTGACCAAGCTGCCGGAGCCTGTCGTCGACAAGCAGCTCAAGGAGCGTACCGAGCTGACCCACAGCCGCATCGGCGCGCCCCAGCGCGAATCGATCCTCGCCGCGGGCCTCGCCCTGCAACAGGCCGGCGTGGTCGACGCCAAGGTCGATGTGAAGGCAACGCTCGATGCTCTGATCGACGATCAGGTGCCGCTGCCGACGAATTAAGGTTGGCCTTGTAGCCCGGATGGAGCGCAGCGAAATCCGGGGCGGTCCTTCCTGGGGCACGATTCCCGGATTGCGCTTCGCTCCATCCGGGCTACTCAGGTAGCGGAAGGCTTGGCAAGAGTAGTGTTGCATTCCCTGACGAGACGCGCTTCCTACCGGCCATGATCTCCGACGCGCCAGCCGTGCAACAAACCTCGGAACCGGCCGAGAGCGCCGCGCCCTCGCGGCTGTCGTGCTATGCGGGACCGGCGCTGGGATTGCTGTTGCCGCTGACCCTCGCGCTCGGTTGGGAGTTCCTGGTCTGGCGCGGCTGGTCCAACGGCCGGCTGGTGCCGCCGCCCTCGCGCGTGTTCGCAACCATCGTTGATCTTGCCCGCTCCGGCGAGTTGGTCCGTCACATCGCCGCGACACTGTGGCGCGTCGGTCTTGGCTTTGCGTTCGGCGTGGTCGCGGGCACCTTGCTCGGCGCCATATCCGGCTATTGGTCGCTGGCGCGGCGGCTGCTCGATCCGACCGTGCAGGCGCTGCGCGCGATCCCTTCGCTGGCCTGGGTGCCGCTGTTCATCCTCTGGCTCGGCATCTTCGAGACCTCGAAGATCGCGCTGATCGCGGTCGGCGTGTTCTTCCCGGTCTATCTCGGCGTAATGGGCGCGATCCTCATCGTCGATCGCAAGATCGTCGAGGTCGGTCGCACCTTCCGTCTCTCCGGATCCGCCATGATCCGGCGGATCCTGCTGCCCGCGGTGCTGCCGGCCTATGTCGTGTCCTTGCGCGTCGGTCTTGGTCTGGGCTGGATGTTCGTGGTGGCGGCCGAGCTGATCGGCGCGTCCGAAGGCCTCGGCTATCTCCTGCTCGACGGCCAGCAGCTCGGCAAGCCCGCGCAGATCCTCGCCGCCATCGTGATCTTCGCGATCCTTGGCAAGCTCACGGATTGGTTGATCGAGATCGCGGCTGCGCCCTTCCTGCGCTGGCAGGACGCCTTCGGGCGTACGGTGGGAGCATAAGGCGATGCTGGCGCTCGACCGGGTCAGCAAGACCTATCCCAACCGCGTGCAGGCGCTGGCGCGCTTCTCCGCCGAGATCAGGCAAGGCGAGATCGTCGCCATCATCGGCGGCTCGGGCTGCGGCAAGTCCACGCTGCTGCGCGCCATCGCCGGCCTCGACCGCGCAAGCTCGGGCACGGTGACGCTCGACAACGAGGCGATCGCCGCGCCGCATGCCAAGATCGGCATCATCTTCCAGGAGCCGCGGTTGCTGCCCTGGCTCAGCGTCGCCGACAATATCGGCTTTGGGCTTGCCGATGAGCCCGCGACCGAGCGGCGTGGAAAGGTGGCGCGTGCGCTCGATCGTGTCGGGCTTGCCGAAAAGGCGCAGGCCTGGCCGCGCGAGCTCTCGGGCGGGCAGGCACAGCGCGTCGCGATCGCCCGCGCGCTGGTGCCGCAGCCCGAGGTGCTCTTGCTCGACGAGCCGTTCTCGGCGCTTGACGCTTTCACCCGCCGGGACCTCCAGGATCATCTGCTCGATCTGTGGGCCGACACGCGGCCGACGCTCATCCTCGTCACGCATGACGTCGACGAGGCCGTGGTGCTGGCCGACCGCGTGCTGGTGATGCGGCCGCGGCCGGGCCGGCTGTTCGACCAGATCGAGATCAATCTCGGCCGGCCGCGCGACCGCAATTCGCCGCTGTTCGAGAATTTCAAGCGAAGTGTGCTGACGTCACTCGACCGTTCGCTCGACCGCGGCGTGCCCGACCGTGACGCAACCCAGGGTCCCGGTCAGGCCATGTGGTGGTGACAATTTCTCTCCGAGCCGGTACATCGAGAAGCAATTTTACCGGGAGAGACAAAATGGACGCCGCAGCACTGCGCCAGATGCAGGCCCCGATCAAGGAGCGCTACAAGACCGACCCCAAGACCGCGATGATCACGTTGAAGGCCAAGGGCTCGACCGACAGCGAGGGCATCGCCTGCAAGGTCGAGACCGGCCGCGCCATCGCAATGGCCGGATTGCATCCCGCGACCGGCGGCTCCGGCCTCGAGCTCTGCTCCGGCGACATGCTGCTGGAGGCGCTGGTCGCCTGCGCCGGCGTCACGCTGAAATCGGTCGCGACCGCGATCGAGGTGCCCTTGAAGACCGGCAACGTTTACGCCGAGGGCGATCTCGATTTCCGCGGCACGCTCGGCGTCGACAAGGAGACGCCGGTCGGCTTCGCCGAGATCCGTCTGCGCTTCGACGTCGACACCGATGCGCCGCAAGACAAGCTCGACCTGCTGCTCAAGCTCACCGAGCGCTATTGCGTGGTCTATCAGACCATCAAGAACGGCCCGAAGGTCTCGGTGTCGATGCAGCGGATGTAAGGCGCGGACCGCAGTCCAACAATCGGTGTCGTCCTGGCCTTGTGCGCAACTGCGCACTGGAGCCAGGATCCATTACCCCGACGCCGATTGTGTTGCGATACTGGCGACTACGACCGTCTAACACAGCGAAGCCCGTGGTTATGGGTCCTGGATCGGCGCTCACTCCGTTCGCTTGTCCAGGACGACAAAAGAAAAAAATGTCCCCCGAACTCCACTTCATCCTCATCCTCGTTCTGCGCATGATGGTCGCGGCGGCGTTCGTCGTGACGGCGTCGATCATCACCGAGCGCTCAGGGCCGGTGATCGGCGCGCTGGTCGCGACCTTGCCGGTTTCGGCCGGACCATCCTACGTCTTCCTCGCGCTCGACCACGATGCCGCCTTCATCGCGCAGGGCGCACTGTCGAGCTTGCCGGTCAATGCAGCGACGATCTTCATGTGCGTTACCTATGTGGTGCTGGCACAGCGGCGCAGCCTTCTAGTGAGTTGCGGAAGCGCGATCGCGGTCTGGATCGTGTTCGCGTCGATCATCAAGCAGTTCGACTGGCCGCTCACCGCCGGGCTCGCCGCCAATCTGATCGCATTCGGCATCTGCATTCCGCTGCTCGCGGGCTATCGCCACGTGAAGATGCCGCTGGTGACGCGGCGCTGGTATGACGTGCCGATGCGGGCTGCGCTGGTCGCGACGCTTGTCGCGATCGTCGTCTCGACCTCGAGCTGGGTCGGTCCCCGCATCAGCGGCATCATTGCGCTGTATCCCGTGGTGTTCTCCAGCATCATGGTGATCCTGCATCCGCGCATCGGCGGTCCGCCGACCGCCGCGGTGCTGGCCAATTCGGCCTGGGGTCTGCTCGGATTCGGAATGGCGATCGCGGTGTTGCACGTGGCGGTCGTGTGGTTCGGCTCCGCCGTGGGACTCTCTGTTGCGCTTGGCACTTGCGTGGCCTGGAATCTGACGCTGTGGTGGATGGGCCGGCGGAAGCTTCGAGGCCACGCTGCCTGACAACATCGCAGACTTTTCAAGGCGAGCCGCAGGTCACCCGGAGTACTACGGTGGTGGGCTGACGTGTGGCGGCAACTGCAGCCTGCAGTGCACCTTTCATCCTTGCCAGGCATCGTTGCCCCGCTAAGTCATTGAATGATCATTCATCTGCCGATGCGTCGGCGCTCCGGTGCAGGTTTTTTTCGAGCGTTCTTCAATCACTCGCGCGTGCCATTTATCGATAGCTTAGTTAGCGGTTTGTTTCAGCTTGCGTCCTATCCTTGGACTCGTTGGCGTCCAGTTTAGCATTCAACGCCATTTTTTTTCGGCCATCGGTCCATGGCACCGAGCACAACCAGATCAATTTGGAGACACCATGTTCAAGCGCAAGTCGAATAGCGGTGCATTGGTTATGATGGCTGCCAAGGCTGTGAGCGCCAACCTGATGGTGGCCGACAACGACCTGAACATCGTCTACATGAATGATGCGGTGACAGACCTGCTGCGCGCGGCTGAGCCCGATCTCAAGAAAGAGCTGCCCCACTTCAATGTGGCGACGCTCGTTGGAACCAACATCGATGTGTTTCATAAGAATCCCCAGCATCAGAGCAAGATGCTAGCGAGCCTCACCGCGGTGCATCGTGCGATGATCCAGGTTGGTGGCCACAAATTCGACCTCGTCGCGACACCGCTGAAGAACGAAGACGGCAGCCGGGCCGGAACTGTCGTGGAATGGTCCGATGCTTCGATCCGCCTTCAGAACCTCGACTTCGGGGGACAGGTTGCGGCCGCGAACCGCTCACAGGCGGTCATCGAGTTCGCGATGGATGGCACGGTCCTCACCGCCAACGAGAATTTCCTGCGTACGCTCGGATACACGATGAACGAGATCCAGGGCAAACATCACAGCATGTTCGTTCCGTCTGTCGAACGCGAAAGCCCGGCCTATCGCGAGTTCTGGACTGCGCTCAACCGCGGCGAATATCAGGCCGCCGAATACAAGCGGATCGGCAAGGGCGCCAAGGAAGTCTGGATCCAAGCCTCATACAATCCCGTTTTCGACGAGAAGGGCAGGCCCACCAAGGTGGTGAAGTTCGCGACCGATGTCACTGAACAGAAGCTCAAGAGTGCCGATCTCGCCGGTCAGATTGCGGCGATCGAGAAGGCGCAGGCGGTGATCGAGTTCAACATGGACGGCACGATCATCACCGCTAACTCCAATTTCCTCGGCGCCCTCGGCTATTCGCTGGCGGAGATCAAGGGCAAGCATCACAGCATGTTTGTCGAGCCCTCGGAGCGCGATGGCAATGGCTATCGCGAGTTCTGGGCCGCGCTCAACCGCGGCCAGTATCAGGCGGCCGAATACAAGCGCATTGGCAAGGGCGGCAGGGAGGTCTATATCCAGGCCTCCTACAACCCGATCATGGATCTCAACGGCAAGCCGTTCAAGGTCGTGAAATATGCGACCGACGTCACGAAGCAGGTGCTGGTCCGCATGGGCAACGAGCGCGTCCGCAGCATGATGGAATCGGTCGCCGCGGGTTCGGAGGAGCTGAACGCCTCGGTGCGGGAGATTTCCGAGGCCATGACCAAATCGCGCGAGACCGCGATGAGCGCGGTGGAGCAGGTCGCGTCCGCTGATGCCCAGGCCCAGCGCCTCACTGAAGCGGCGCTGGCGATGAGCGGGATCGTCGAGCTCATCAACAACATCACCGGGCAGATCAACCTCCTGGCACTTAACGCCACCATCGAATCCGCCCGCGCCGGCGAAGCCGGTCGGGGCTTTGCGGTGGTGGCTTCGGAGGTCAAGAGCCTCGCGAACCAAGCCAAGCAGGCCACTGACAAGATCGGCGCGGAGATCGGCAGCCTCAACGGCATCTCCGGAGACGTCGTCACTGCCCTGGCTTCGATCAAGACGGCCATCAGCAACGTCAGCGAATATGTGACGTCGACGGCCGCGGCAATCGAAGAGCAAAGCACGGTGACCAACGAGATGTCGACCAGCATGCAACGCGCCGCTGCGGAAGCCGCGGCGATCTCGGCGAGGGCGTAGCCAGCGCTCGGAACGGTAGGGTGGGTTAGCGGAGCGTAACCCACCTCTTTAGTTTCTGCGGTGACAGAAGTGGTGGGTTACGCCTTCGGCTGACCCACCTACGGCACCGTCACTGCTTCGGCAGCTTGGCCTTCAACGCATACAGCGCATCGAGCGCTTCGCGTGGCGACATCTCGTCCGGATGCAGCGCCTTCACCGCGTCCACCAGCAGTTCGGCCTCGCTCAGTGGGGCGGCTTCTGCGGCGGCGCGCGAGGGCACTGCGAACAGCGGCAGATCGTCGGCGAGCGCGCGCGCCGTCTGACCGCGGTCCTGGGCTTCCAGCTTCGCCAGTACCGATTTCGCGCGCGTGATCACGGCCGGCGGCAGGCCCGCGAGCTTGGCGACCTGGATGCCGTAAGAGCGATCGGCCGAGCCCGGCAGCACCTCGTGCAGGAACACGACATTGCCCTGCCACTCCTTCACCCGCACCGTGGCGTTGAACATCCGCGGCAGCTTGGCCGAGAGCGCGGTCAGCTCGTGATAATGCGTCGCGAACAGCGTGCGGCAACGATTGCTCTCGTGCAGATGCTCGATCGCGGCCCAGGCGATCGAGAGGCCATCGAAGGTGGCGGTGCCGCGGCCGATTTCATCGAGGATCACGAGCGCGCGCTCGCCGGCCTGGTTCAGGATCGCGGCCGTCTCGACCATCTCGACCATGAAGGTGGAACGGCCGCGGGCGAGATCGTCGGCGGCGCCGACACGCGAGAACAGGCGGTCGATGATGCCGATCCGCGCGCGTGTCGCCGGCACGAAGCTGCCGATCTGGGCAAGCAACGCAATCAGCGCATTCTGGCGCAGGAAGGTCGACTTACCGGCCATGTTCGGACCGGTCAGCAGCCAGAGCTGGCCGGATTTTTGCGCAGGGCCCGGCGAGAGGTCGCAGGCATTGGCGATGAACGGCTCGCCATTGCGCTTCAAGGCCTGCTCGACCACCGGATGACGGCCGGCCTCGATGGCAAAGCCGAGAGACGAGTCCACCTCGGGCCGTACATAGTTCTCGTCGATCGCCAGCTTGGCCAGCGACGTCGCGACGTCGAGCAGCGCAAAGGCGTGGGCGGCGGCGCGCAGCTCCTCGCTGATTGCCAACGCCTTGGCGCAGAGCCGCTCGAAAATCTCGAGCTCGAGCCCGAGTGCGCGGTCGCCGGCATTGGCGATCTTGGCTTCGATCTCTCCCAGTTCCGAGGTGGTGAAGCGGACCTGGCCGGCCAACGTCTGGCGATGGATGAAGGTTGCGTTCAGCGGCGCCGACATCAGCTTGTCGCCGTGCTGCGCGGTGACCTCGACGAAATAGCCGAGCACGTTGTTGTGCCGGATCTTGAGACCCTTCACCCCCGTGTTGTCGGCGTAGCGCGCCTGCATCGAGGCCACCACCAGGCGCGAGGCGTCGCGCAGGTTTCGCGTTTCGTCCAGCGCGGGCTCATAGCCCTGTCGAACGAACCCGCCGTCGCGCTTGATCAGCGGCAGTTGATCGTCGAGCGCCCGGGCGAATTCCGCCGCGAGCTCGCGCGATGGCCTTTGCAGCGCCGCCGTCACCGCGGCGATCTCCTGCGGCGGCTGGTCGAGTTCGTCAAGCCGCGTCAGCACCTGGTCGGCGGCGATGATGCCGTCGCGCAGGCCGGCGAGGTCGCGCGGCCCGCCGCGGCCGACGGATATACGGGCCAGCGCCCGCGACATGTCCGGGGCGCCACGCAGGATGCTGCGGATGTCCTCGCGCGCGGCCGAGTCGGCAACGAAGCTGCCGACGGCATCGAGCCGCCGCGCAATCGCCGCCGCATCGGTCAACGGCGCGGCAAGCCGCTGCGCCAGCAGGCGCGAACCGGCCGAGGTCACCGTGCAGTCGATCGCATCGAGCAGCGAACCGCGGCGTTCTCCGGCCAGCGTCCGCGTCAGTTCGAGATTGGCGCGGGTGGCGGGATCGATCGCCATGGTCGCACCCGAGGCTTCGCGCGCTGGCGGCGACAGCGGCGGATGCTTGCCGACCTGGGTGCGGTCAACATAGGTGACGGCAGCGGCGGCAGCAGTGGCTTCCAGCCGCGTGAGCTGCGATAGTCCGTCCATGGTCGCGACGGCAAAATAGTCGCACAGCCGCTTCTCGGCGGTGGCGCCGTCGAAGACGTCGCGGGTCAGCGGCGTCACCGCCGGCAGCTCGCGCAGGGTCTGTCCAAGCTCGCTATCGTTATAGAGCGCGTCGGTGACGATCACCTCGTTCGGATTGATGCGCGCGAGCGTCGCAGCGAGTTCGCCGCCCGAACATTCCGTCACCATGAATTCGGCGGTCGAGATGTCGATCCAGGCGAGGCCAAAGCGGTCACCGCCCGCCGATGAGCGCGCGCGCGCGAGCGCCAGCAGGTAATTGTTGGCGCGCGCGTCGAGCAGCGTGTCCTCGGTCAGCGTGCCCGGCGTGACCAGGCGCACCACGCCGCGGCGCACGACACTCTTGTTGCCGCGCGCCCTGGCGGCGGCGGGATCCTCGGTCTGCTCGCACACCGCGACCCGGTGCCCGCCGGCGATCAGCCGGTGCAGATAATCCTCGGAGCGCTCGACCGGCACGCCGCACATCGGGATATCGGCGCCCTGATGTTTGCCGCGCTTGGTCAGGACGATGCCGAGTGTCCTGGAGGCGATCTCGGCGTCCTCGAAGAACAGCTCGTAAAAGTCGCCCATCCGGTAGAACAGCAGGAGGCCCTGATGCGCCGCCTTGATTTCAAGGTACTGTTCCATCATCGGGGTCACGCGCGCGGCAGCTTCCGCCTGCGGCGCGGGCGCTTCGTCGGGGGGCGGCACTGGGATCGGCTGTTGCATCGTCATGAGCGGCGCAACCTACAAAATTTCACCCCGCGCTCCTATCGCTTTGGCCGCGGAGGGGAGGTTTTCCACGTTGTCCGCACCGCGGCATGCGCCGCAGGCGTGCACGTCCCCGGAACACGCGCGCCCCAGTCAATTGACCTGCCGCGGGCACCCTCCTAAAACTCCGCCGACATTGAAGAATTTGGCCGGACCGCGGCAATCAGGGAGAACAACGATGCGTGACGTCTTTATCTGCGATGCCGTGCGGACCCCGATCGGCCGGTTTGGCGGCTCGCTCGCCAAGGTGCGTGCCGACGACTTGGCTGCGGCCCCGATCAAGGCTCTGATGGCCAAGCACCCCAATCTCGATTGGGCACAGGTTGACGAGGTCTTCTTCGGCTGTGCCAACCAGGCCGGCGAGGACAACCGCAACGTGGCACGCATGGCGCTCCTGCTTGCGGGTCTGCCGGATTCGGTTCCGGGCCAGACCCTGAACCGGCTCTGTGCCTCCGGCCTCGATGCGGTTGGTGCCGCCGGCCGCGCCATCCGTTCCGGCGAGATCGAGCTTGCGATTGCTGGCGGCGTCGAATCCATGACGCGCGCGCCCTTCGTGATGGGCAAGGCGCAGGAGGCGTTCTCGCGCTCGGCTGAGATCTTCGACACCACGATCGGCTGGCGCTTCATCAATCCGCTGCTGAAGGCGCAGTATGGTGTCGACGCGATGCCCGAGACCGGCGAAAACGTCGCCGAGGAATTCCAGGTCTCGCGCGCCGATCAGGACGCCTTCGCGATCCGCTCGCAGCAGCGCGCGGGCGTCGCGATCGCGGCCGGCTATTTCGCCGAGGAAATCACCCCGATCATCATTCCCGGCGGCAAGGCCGGCCCTGTGACCGTCGACAAGGACGAGCATCCGCGTCCCGAGACCACGCTCGAAGCCCTGACCAAGCTCAGGCCGATCGTGCGCAATCCCGGCACGGTGACCGCCGGCAATGCCTCCGGCGTCAATGACGGCGCCGCCGCGATGATCCTGGCGTCCGAGGCTGCCGTGAAGAAGCACGGCCTGACGCCGCGTGCGCGCATCCTCGGCCTCGCTTCGGCCGGCGTGCCGCCGCGCATCATGGGCATTGGACCTGTGCCGGCCACCCGCAAGCTGATGGAACGTCTCGGCAAGAAAATCAGCGATTTCGACCTGATCGAGCTCAACGAAGCCTTTGCCTCGCAGGGGATCGCCTGCATGCGCCAGCTCGGCGTTGCCGACGATGCCGATTTCGTCAATCCGCATGGCGGCGCGATCGCACTCGGTCATCCCCTCGGCATGAGCGGCGCGCGCCTTGCGCTCACCGCGGTGCACGGCATGGAGAAGCGCGGCGGCAAGCTGGCGCTCGCCACCATGTGCGTCGGCGTCGGTCAGGGCGTTGCGGTGGCGATCGAGAAGCTGAACTGAGCGGACGCGCAGCGTTCGGGCATCCCGGAGCCGGGTGCCCCAGACTCGTCATGCCCGGGCTTGGCCCGCCTGCGCGGCCGAAGCCGCTTCGGCGAGGCTAAGGCCCGGGCATCCACGTTCTTGGTGCCGCGAGAAGGTCGTGGATGGCCGGGACAAGCCCGGCCATGACGCAAGGTGAGGAGAGCATCCCATGATCATCGCGAGCGAGCAGGACGTCACGGCTGCGGCATTGGCGGTGATGGAGCAGACGTCCAATCCCCGGCTGCGCCAGATCATGACCTCTCTGGTCAAGCACCTGCATGCCTTCGTCCGCGACGTTCGCCTGACCGAGAAAGAGTTTCGCGACGCCACCGCTGTCATCGCCGAGCTCGGCCAGCTCTCGACCGACACGCATAACGAGGTCGTGCTGATGGCAGGCTCGCTCGGCGTCTCGCCGCTGGTGTGCCTGCTGAACAACGGCGATGAGGGCAACACGGAAACCGACCAGTCGCTGCTCGGACCGTTCTGGCGGCTGAACTCGCCGCGGGTGGAAAATGGCGGATCGATCGTCCGCTCCGAGACGCCGGGCGCGCCGCTGTTCGTCAACGGCCGCGTCGTGGACAAGGACGGTCGTCCCGTCGCCGGCGCCGAGGTCGACGTCTGGCACGCATCGCCCGTGGGTCTCTATGAAAACCAGGACCCCGAGCAGGCCGACATGAACCTGCGCGGCAAGTTTACGACCGACCAGGACGGAGGCTTCTCGTTTCGCTCCGTGATGATGGTCGGCTATCCCATTCCGACCGACGGCGTGGTCGGCCGCCTCCTGGAGGCGCAAGGCCGGCATCCCTATCGTCCCGCCCACCTGCACGCGTTGGTCTTCAAGCCCGGATTCAAGGTGCTGATCTCGCAGGTCTACGACCCCGCCGATCCGCATATCGATAGCGATGTGCAGTTCGGCGTCACCAAGGCGCTGGTCGGCAAGTTCCTGCGCCATGACACGCCACATCCGACCGAGCGCGACGTCGTGACGCCCTGGTATTCGCTCGACCATGTCTACCGGCTCGAAGCCGGCGAGGCCGTCCTGCCGCGTCCGCCGATCAAATAGGGCGCAAAGCCGCTTCCCCCAATTAGTTATATCCTATAATGATTGGCTGAAGCGTAGACCGGTCGGAAAAGGGCCGGGGGAGGAGTTCGCCAATGACATTCATCTATCCCGTCGACAGCAACACGGCGCATCCGTTGCCGCTGTCGCCCGAGTACAAGAGCTCGATCAAGCGCGCGCCGAACAAGCCCTTGATCCCGATGCGCCATACGCTGTCGGAGCTGACCGGCCCGGTCTACGGCCACGAGACCGTGCGCGAGGGCGACAACGACCTCACCACCCAACACACTGGCGAGCCGCTCGGCGAACGCATCATTGTGCATGGCCATGTGCGCGACGAGGACGGCCGCGGCGTGCCGAGTTCGCTGGTCGAGATCTGGCAGGCCAATTCCTGCGGCCGTTACGTTCACGTCCGCGACCAGCATCCGGCGCCGCTCGATCCGAACTTTACGGGCGCCGGTCGCACCGTGAGCGACGCCTCCGGTTACTACCGTTTCGTCACGATCAAGCCTGGCGCCTATCCCTGGGGCAATCATCACAACGCCTGGCGTCCCGCACACATCCATCTCTCGGTGTTCGGCCATTCCTTCGTCACGCGTCTCGTGACGCAGATGTACTTCCCGGCCGATCCGCTATTCCCGTTCGATCCGATCTTCAATTCGGTGCCGGACGAGAAGGCGCGGGCGCGGATGGTGTCATCGTTCGATATCGAGAATACCCAGCCCGAATGGGCGCTGTGTTACCGCTTTGACATCGTGCTGCGCGGCAAGAACGCTACCCCTATGGAGAACCATTAAGTGCAGGACAATGGGATCACGCCGTCGCAGACCGTCGGCCCGTTCTTCAAGTATGGCCTGACGCCGACCGGCGAGTACGCCTGGAACGATGCGTTTACCAACTCCACCCTGACGCCCGACGTCACCGGCGATCGCGTCCGGATCGAGGGCCGCGTGTTCGACGGCGATGGCGTCGTCGTGCCCGATGTCATGCTGGAGATCTGGCAGGCCGACGCGCAGGGGCGCTTCGCCGATCCGCAGGACAAGCGCGCGCTGCCGAATGCGAGCTTCCGTGGCTTTGCCCGCTGCGGCACCGACAAGGACGGCAATTATTCCTTTGAAACCATCAAGCCGGGCGCGGTGCCCGATCCCGACGGCAAGCCGCAGGCACCGCATATCCTGCTTGCGGTGTTCGGCCGCGGCATGCTGCGGCATCTCTACACCCGCATCTATTTCAGCGACGAGGCCGGCAATGCCGCCGATCCCGTGCTGGCGGTGGTACCCGCCGACCGTCGCGCCACGCTGACGGCCGTGCGCGAGGCCGGCAAGCCGCTGTACCGGCTCGACCTGCGGCTTCAGGGCGACAACGAAACGGTGTTTTTCGACGTGTGAGTCCAGCGTCGTCCCGGACAGGCGGAGCGCCGATCCGGGACGACAGCAAAGGACGGGCCGGATTTCGCTGCCCGAAACCGTTCACCTGACGCCATTTCCCGTACTTTTCCGGAGTTCGCGCGATGCAATTTCCGCGCGATGCAATCCCGTGTTTACCGTAATCCTTTAGGGTCCGTGGGATTCGGCGCCGCCCCATTGGATTGTTCCATGAAAATTCGCCTTTCGCTTTCTTCCGCAATCATTGCTTTCGGAGTCGTTCTGGCCCTCGGTTTCACCGCCGTGGTCTCCACCAGCCTTTACGCCTTGAAAGAGCTCAAGGTCGGCGGCCCGCTCTATTCCGACATCAAGCTCGGCAACGATCTCATCGCCGACATCCTGCCGCCGCCGGAATATGTGATCGAGGCCTATCTCGAGGCTACGCTCGCCATGCGCGAGCCCGACCAGCTGGCGGCCCATGGCGAACGGCTGGTCCAGCTCCGCAAGGATTACGACGAGCGCAAGGCATTCTGGGTCACCTCCAGCCTCTCGGCCGACTTGAAGACCGCCCTGGTGTCGAAATCGGACGCCGAGGTGCAGAAGTTCTGGAAGCTGTTGTCCGACCAGCTCCTCCCCGCGCTCAAGGCCAAGGACACCGCCGCCTCCGAGCGCGCCTACGCGCAGCTCAAGGACGCCTACACCGCGCATCGCGCCATCATCGACAGCATCGTCGAGAGCGCCAACAAGCAGAATGCCGACATGGAGAAGCTGGCCGCGGACCGCGACAGCTCCATGCTTTATATCCTCCTCGGCGTCTCCGCCGCCGTCCTCGCCTTCATTGCGGCGGGCCTGCTCGGCGTCGCCCTCGGCGTGATGCGCCCGATCGTGCGGATGACCAGCACGATGCAAAAGCTCGCGACCGGCGATCTCGCTGCCGACATCCCTTTCGCGCACCGGCAGGACGAAGTCGGCTCGATGGCGGGCGCGCTCCTGGTGTTCAAGCAGGCGGCGGTCGAGAATTCCCGCCTGCGCGAGGAGCAGTTGCAGAAGGCGCAGGAGGCGGCGCTCGCCAAACGTGAGGCCCTGCACCAGATGGCCGAAACTGTCGAGCGCGAGACCGGCCGCTCGGTCGACACCGCGAGCGCCGCGACGCAAGGCGTGGAGCGTGCCGCCTCCAGTCTGTCCGAGATCGCAAGGTCGCTCTCGACACAATCGCAGGCGGTCGCAGCCGCCTCCAACCAGGCTCTCGGCAGCTCGCAGACTGTCTCGGCCGCAGCTGAAGAACTCAGTGCTTCGATCCGCGAGATCGCAACCCAGGTCGCGCGGACCAGCACGGTGACGAAATCGGCGGTCGCCGGTCGGGAACAGGCGCGCTCGACCATCCAGACGCTGGCCGGATCGGTGAAGAAGATCGCCGAGGTCTCCGACCTCATCGGCGGCATCGCCGGCCAGACCAATCTGCTGGCACTCAACGCCACCATCGAGGCGGCGCGCGCCGGGGAGGCCGGCCGTGGCTTCGCGGTGGTCGCCGCCGAAGTGAAATCCCTCTCCGACCAGACTGCCAAATCCACCGAGGAGATCGCGCGGCTGATTGCCGAGATCCAGGCCTCGACGCAGGCCGCAGTCGATGCCGTCGAAACCATGGGAGGCCACATCGTTGAGATCGACGGCGTCGCCACCTCGGTTGCCGCCGCGATGGAAGAGCAGGACGCCGCGACGCGAGAGATCACGCGGTCAATCTCCGAATCGGCGTCCGCGGCCAAGGAGGTCTCGGCCAAGATCGGTGATGTCAGCCGTGACGCCGCCTCCGTGAACGAGCGCGCCGCGGAGGTCAGCCAGGCGATCGCCGGCATGGCGGCCAATCTCGAACAGCTCAGGTCGGTCGTCGTCAGGACCGTGCGCGACTCGACCGCCGCGGCTTGAGCCGGGCGCGACGTCGTTCGCTGGCGCCTGCGGCCGTGATCGTGCAGTATGACGCGGGGCAGGGGCATCGTGGTTATGACAACTCCACAATTGCCGGCGGTCGTTGAGCCCGCCCAACTGACAGCTGCGCTGCGCAGGAGTGGCGTACTGGACGCTGGTGCAGTGCGCGAAGTGAAGGTGCTGCATCAGCGCGACACCGTCGTCTCACACATCGTTCGCCTCGGCCTGCGCTATGTCGGGGAATCCGCCGGTGCGCCGCAATCGCTGATCCTGAAGACTGCAAATTCCGACTTCGCCAAGACGCTTGCAGATGCTGGTCGACAGGAAGTGGCTTTCTACACGCAGCTCGCGCCAAGCATGCCGCAGGGGCTCGCGCCGCGCTGCTTCGACGGGAGTTTCGACAAGGAAAGCCTCAATTGGCACCTCCTGCTCGAGGATCTCACCGACAGCCATGAGATCGCGACCGAATGGCCGCTGCCGCCCTCACGTGAGCAGGCGGTGGCGATCGTCACGACGCTGGCACGCTGGCATGCGGCATGGTGGGACCATCCTGGTCTTGGTGATACCGTCGGGACCTGGGCGAGCCCCGAGGACCGCATGCAGCACATGGAGACCTTCGCCGGCCATTACGACCGTTTTGCAGATCTGCTCGGCGATCGCCTCGGCGAAGAGCGCCGCACCCTCTACCGCCGCCTGATCGAGCACTCGGACCGGCTATCCCAGCGCTATCATTCGCGACGTCACATCAGCATTGCCCATGGTGACGCCCACATCTGGAATTTCCTGCTGCCGCGCGCCGGTGTCGCGGATACCGCACGCATCTTCGATTTCGACCAGTGGCGCATCAACGTGCCTACGAGTGACCTCGCCTACATGATGGCGATGCAGTGGTATCCGGACCGCAGGCAGATGCTCGAGCGGCCGCTGCTCAACCTGTATCACGAGACGCTGATCGCCAGCGGCGTCAGCGGCTATACGCGCGGCGCGCTCGACCAGGACTATCGTCTGTCGGTGCTCTGGCACATCACGAGGCCGGTCTGGCAATGGAGCATCAACCTCCCGCCGGTGATCTGGTGGAATAATCTGGAGCGGGTGATGATGGCGGTCGAGGATCTGGGCTGCGAGGAGCTTTTGTAACTGCTCGCGCCACAAAACCGCTGTCGTCCCGGCCTAGTGCGCAATTGCGCACGGGGGCCGGGACCCATACCGCGAGGTCTATCGGTCTCGAACGATGTTCGTCCCGAACGAAGATCATTCCCGGTCTTCGTCAAACTGCGCTCTGTGGTAATGGGTCCCGGCCTTCGCCGGGACGACGGCGTTACTCCATCACCGCATGTTCCGGCCCCGCCGCCTGCTTGCGCAGGGTGGCCTTGGTCGAGCCGATCAGCAGGGCGAGCGGGATGGTGCAGAGGATGAAGAACATCACCAGCTGGTAGTCGTGCGCGAAGGCGATGATCTGCGCCTGCACGCTGACCATGCGATCAGCCATGGCACGGCCGGCGTCGGTGGAGAGATTGATCATGCCGCTGACGCTGGGCATCTGGAGCGCGTGGTTGAATGGGTTGATGTGCTCGGACAGGATCGCATAGGTCCGCCGTGTACCCTGCGTCAGCTGGGCGATGACGACGGAAATGCCCACTGAGCTCGCGACGTTGCGCATCAGGGTCAGCATCGCGGTGCCGTCGGTGCGCAGCTCGTTCGACAAGGTCAGGAACGCCACCGTCGATAGCGGCACGAAGACGAGGCCGAAGCCGAAGCCCTGGATGACGCTGACGGTCACGATCTCCGGCACCTGGGTCAAATCGGTCCAGCCGGTCATCTGGAACAGCGAGCCCGCGGTCAGCGTCAGGCCCGTGATGATCAGCGTGCGGGCCTCGATGTAACGCATCATGCGGCCGACCAGCATCATGGCGAAGAAGGTGCCGAAGCCGCGGCTCGCCAGCAGCAGGCCCGCGGTGATGATGGGATAGCCGATCACGTTCTGCATGTAGGGCGAGGCCAGCGCCATGGTCGAGAACAGCACGAGCCCCATCACGACCATGAACATGCAGCCGGTGACGAAGTTGCGATCCCTGAACAGCGCGAAGCGGATGAACGGCGTCGAGGTCGTGAAGGAGTGCGCGATGAAGAAGTAGAAGGCGACGGCCGAGACGATGAACTCCGCAAGGATCTCGGCCGATTCGAGCCAGCCCAATTGCTCGCCGCGGTCGAGCGCGAGCTGAAGCGAGCCGATCGCGAGCGCCAGCGCCGCGAAGCCGAACCAGTCGAATCTGAGACTGAGATCCTTCCGGGTCTCGTCCATGAAGATGATGAGCCCGATCACGGTGATGGCGCCGAACGGCAAATTGACGAAGAACACCCAGTGCCAGGAATAAGTCTCGGTCAGCCAGGCGCCGAGCGAGGGACCCATGATCGGCCCCATCATCACGCCCATGCCCCAGATCGACATCGCCTTGGCGCGTTCCTGGAGCGTGTAATAGTCGAGCATCACCGATTGCGACAACGGCACCAGGGCCGCGCCGAACACGCCCTGCAGCAGGCGAAACAGCACCATCTGGTTGATGTCCTGCGCAAGCCCGCACAGCACCGATGCCATGGTGAAGCCGGCTGAGCAGATGATGAAGATGCGCTTGCGGCCGAAGCGGTTGGCGATCCAGCCCACCGGTGCCGTCATGATCGCGGCGGCGACGATGTAGGAGGTCAGCACCCAGTTGATCTGGTCCTGCGAAGCCGACAGCGTGCCCTGCATGTAGGGCAGGGCAACATTGGCGATGGTGGTGTCCAGCGCCTGCATGATGGTTGCCGTCATGGCGCAGATCGTCACCATGTTCCGGCGCAGGCCGGGAACCATCAAATGGGCATTGGGGCCGGACATCGGATCAGTCCTTGTCTCAGTCTTTGTCCGTATCTTTGTCCTGGCTCGCGGTCGCCGACAGGCCGAGCAGGCCGGCGAGCGAGCGCCGGTGACCGGTATCGATGGTGGCGTAGACGCTCATGCCGGCCTTCAGCTTGCGCACGGAATTATCGGTCTCGTCGAAATAGATGCGGATCGGCACGCGCTGCACCACCTTGACGAAATTGCCGCTGGCGTTCTGCGGCGGCAGGATCGCGAATTGCGCGCCGGTGCCGGGCGAGAGCGAGCCGATCTTGCCTTTGAAGATATGGTTCGGGAACGCGTCGACCTCGAGCGTGACCGGCTGTCCTTCGGTGACGTAGGTGAGGTCGCTCTCCTTCGGATTGGCGTCGACCCAGGGATGGGCCACGTCGATGATGGAGAACACCGGCGTGCCGGCAGCGACGTAGCGGCCGAGCTGGATCTGCTCGACTTGTGTTGCCACGCCATCCATCGGCGCCCGCAGCACGGTGTGGTCGAGGTTGCGCTGGGCATCGTCCAGCTTGGCTTTCGCTTGCGCATAGGCCGGGAACTGCTCCAGCGGCAACTCGGGGTTGCCGAGCAACTGGGTCCTGGCATTGGAGAGTTGCTGCTTGATGTATTGCGCCTGCGCGCCGGCGGTCACCAGTGCATTCGACGCGTTGTCGAGATCGAGCTGCGAGCCGTAATTGTTCTTCACCAGCGACTGCTTGCGTTCGACGTCGCGCTGCTTCAGGTCCATGCCCTGCTGAGCGAGATTGAGCATGTCGCCGTAGATCTTGATGTTGGCAACGAGATTGTCATAGGTGACGCGGGCTTGGGCGAGTTGCGCTTTGGCTTCTTCCAGCGCGTGACGGAACGGAGCGGGGTCGATCTCGAACAGCTCGTCGCCGTGCTTGACGATCTGGCCTTCCTTGACGACGACCTTCTGGATTTTGCCGGAGATGTCGGGCGTCACCAGCACCTTCTGCGCGCCGACATAGGCATCGTCGGTGCCGACATAGCGGCCGCCATTGAGATAGAAGGTGAAGCCGGCAACCGCGACGACGACCGGCAGCACGACCAGGAGCAGCACGCGGCGATAGCGGCGCAGGCCCGCCACCAGGCGGCGGCGCGGATTGGTGCCGGCTTTCTTGGTGGGCTTGCCGCCGTCGATTTTCTGCTCGGGTTGGAACTTGAGAACCTGATCAGCCATAGCGCTGCTCCTTACGCGCTTGTTCCGCTCCGCTGGTCTGGATCGCGGACCGCACGTTTTCCTTGATTGTTTCGAGTTGGGTGAGGAGGCGGTGGGCGTCCGCCGGAGTGATGCCGTCGAGCGCGTTGGCCGTGAGCTCGGACTTCAGCCCGCTCATCCGCCCGAGCAATTGCCGCCCGGCCTTCTTCAGATACAGCCGCTTGACGCGGCGATCCGAAGGATCGTTGCGTCGCTCGATCCAGTCGCTGTCGCAGAGCTTGTCGATCAGGCGCGTCAGCGTGATCGGCTGCACCTCGAGAAGCTCGGCGAGTTCCGACTGCTTCATGCCTTCGCTGCGCTCGACCTTGGCCAGCACCGCCCATTGCGCGCGGGTGATGCCGAAGCGCGAGGCTTCCTTGTCGGCATAGACCCGGAGCAGGCGATAGAGCTCGGCGAGCGTAAACAGGAAGTTTTGGTCCACGGGCCCTGGGCTCATGAGCTTGGTCTCCAATAAGCTTGGAATATAATAAGCAAGCTTATGATTATTTCATGGCGGGTTTGCGGGACACTGTCCCGCAGGCCGAGCATGGCTGATGGCCGCATCGCCGGTCCCGCTTTGGGTTCCCCTTTCGAAATGCTAGAAGGCCGTCGCATGACCCTCGCAAAGCCGGCATTTCCCGCGCCCGACCACGATCACGGCCGCTGCACCGCGGATGCGCTGGCGCATGCCGAGGCTGTTTGCGGAGAGCGCGCGCAGAAATTCACGCCGATACGCCGCCATGTGCTGGGGGCGCTGCTCTCGAGCCACCGGCCGCTCGGCGCCTATGAGGTGATCGACGAGCTGGCGAAGTCGATGCCGCGGCCGGCGCCGATCACGGTCTATCGTGCTCTCGATTTCCTGATGGCCAACGGCCTCGTGCACCGCATCGAAAGCCGCAACGCCTATCTCGCCTGCGCCGCTCACGACCACGACGCGACCTCGGCGGTGACGTTCCTGATCTGCGAGCGCTGTGGCCTGGTCGGTGAGATTCCGTCGGCTTCCTTCGCCAGGGATCTCAACGCCGCCGCGCGCAGCTCAGGCTTCGCTCCCAAATTGTCCGTGGTGGAAATCACGGGCGTTTGTGCGCATTGTCAGAAAGCTGCATAGAGCAACAACGGCGCAAAGCCGGTTTTTCAGGAAGAAATGTCCTCACCTCAAGCCATACCGTCCGCCGGTCGTCCCCTCAGTGCCGGCGCCATCGCCCTGATGCTCATGCTGTGCCTGACCTGGGGATTCAACCAGATCGCGGTGAAGCTGGTGCTGCCGGACATTCCGCCGATGCTTCAGGCCACGTTCCGCTCGATGGGCGCGCTGCCGGTGCTGTTCATCATCGGCAGCTTGCGCGGCGTTAAATTCTTCGAGCGCGACGGCACCTGGAAGCCCGGCGTGATCGCCGGACTGATGTTCGGCATCGAGTTCGTGCTGATCTTCCAGGGCCTGCGCTTCACACCGGCATCGCGGGCGGTCGTGTTCCTCTACACCGCGCCGTTCTTCGTCGCGCTCGGCTCCTACCAGGTGCTCGGCGAGCGACTTGGCGGGACGCAATGGCTGGGGCTCGCCATCAGCTTTGCAGGCGTCGCACTCGCGATCGGCGTGCCGCAGCCCAACGTCGATTCGCATGTTCTGCTCGGCGACCTCATGATTGTCGGCGGCGCCGCGCTGTGGGCGGCGACCACGCTGGTTGCCAAGGGAACGCGGCTGCGCTTCGCCGCGCCCGAGAAGGCGCTGGGCTACCAGGTCGCGACCTCGATCCCGATCCTGGGGCTGGCCGCCTGGCTGTTCGGGGAGACCATCCCCCACACCCCGTCGCCGCTGTCGCTGGGCCTGATGGCCTTCCAGGCGATCTGGGTCGTGGGAACCACGTTCACGCTTTGGTTCGCGCTGGTGAAGACCTATTCGGCCAGCAAATTGTCGGCTTTTACCTTCATCACCCCTTTGTTTGGCGTGGTGGGTAGCTATTTCATCATGCACGACACGCTGAACCTGACATTCGGGGCTGCCGCCGTCCTTGTCATTGCTGGGCTTTTTCTGGTTAACCGTCCCAGCCAATCCGCTGCGGCACCGCGCGATGCATTGCTGAACGTCACCAAAACCTGATATTTGGACGCCATGAACAAGCTCGAAAAGACCATCGATTCCGACGTTGCGGGCCCCGCGCCCCGGCACAAGACCACCCAGGTCAAGGTCGGCGACGTCGCCGTCGGCGGCGGTGCGCCGATCGTCGTGCAGTCGATGACCAACACCGACACCGCCGATATCGACGGCACCATTGCCCAGGTCGCAGCGCTCGCCCGCGCCGGCTCCGAAATGGTCCGCATCACCGTGGACCGTGAGGAGGCGGCCGCCGCCGTTCCGCACATCCGCGACGGCCTGCTCAAGCGCGGCATCACCACGCCGCTGATCGGCGACTTCCACTATATCGGCCACAAGCTGCTCGCGGCCTATCCGGCCTGCGCCGAGGCGCTCGCCAAATATCGTATCAATCCCGGCAATGTCGGCTTCAAGGACAAGCGCGACACCCAGTTTGCCGACATCATCGAGATCGCCAACAAGAACAACAAGCCGGTGCGCATCGGCGCCAATTGGGGTTCGCTCGACCAGGAGCTGCTGACCAAGCTGATGGACGAGAACGCCGCGTCCGCCGATCCGCGCGACGTGCGCGCGGTGACGCGCGAGGCCATGGTGCAGTCCGCGCTGCTCTCGGCCGCGCGCGCCGAAGAACTCGGCATGCCCAAAGATCGCATCATTCTCTCGGCCAAGGTCTCGGCCGTGCAGGATCTGATCGCGGTCTATCAGGATCTCGCCAGCCGTTCCGATTACGCGATCCATCTCGGCCTGACCGAGGCCGGCATGGGCACCAAGGGCATCGTGGCGTCTTCGGCGGCGCTCGGCATCCTGTTGCAGCAGGGCATCGGCGACACCATCCGCATCTCGCTGACGCCGGAGCCCGGCGGCGACCGCACCCGCGAGGTGCAGGTTGGCCAGGAGCTCTTGCAGACCATGGGCTTCCGCACCTTCGTGCCCCTCGTTGCGGCGTGCCCCGGCTGCGGCCGCACCACCTCGACGACCTTCCAGGAGCTGGCCAGCTCGATCCAGGGGTTCATCCGCGACGAGATGCCGACCTGGAAGACGAAATATCCCGGCGTGGAAGAGCTCAACGTCGCGGTGATGGGCTGCATCGTCAACGGCCCCGGCGAATCCAAGCACGCCAATATCGGCATCTCGCTGCCGGGCACGGGCGAGGCGCCGGCTGCCCCGGTGTTCGTCGACGGCAAGAAGTTCCGCACCCTGCGCGGCCCGACCATCTCCGCCGACTTCAAGGCGCTCGTGATCGACTACATCGAGCAACGCTACGGCCAGGGCGCCAAGGTGCCGGTGACCGCGGCGGAGTAGTATTGCTCCGCTTTTGCGGCGTGTAGCCCGGATGGAGCGCAGCGAAATCCGGGTTCTCGCAAGCTGACGAACTCAACCCGGATTGCGCTTCGCTCCATCCGGGCTACCATGCTCCCAATCAAGAGCGATCGGGAGACACGCCATGAGCTCACTCGCCGGCAAGCAGGGCCCGCGCTACCGCCATGCGGCGGACGATGGCGCGCCATATCAAACCATCGCGGTCGAAAAGCTCACGCCCATCATCGGCGCGGAAATCTCCGGCATGGACATCGGCAAGCTTGTCTCGGACGATGCGCGCTCCAACCGGCAGATGGACGAGGTCCACCGCGCGCTTGCCGAAAACCTCGTCATCTTCTTCCGCGACCAACACATCACGCCCCAACAGCATCTCGCCTTCGGTCGCAAGTTCGGCGAGCTGCATTTTCATCCTGCTGCTCCGCATGAGGATGAAGACCCCGCGCTGATGAAGATCTATGCGGATGCGAATTCGCCGCGCGCCAACGGCGAGGGCTGGCATTCCGACGTGTCCTGCGATCTCGAGCCGCCGATGGGCTCGATCCTCTACATCAAGCAGTGCCCGCCGCGCGGCGGCGACACGTTGTTTGCCAACATGTACGCCGCCTACGAGGCGCTGTCGGACCGGATGAAGGCCTATCTCGACGGCTTGACCGCGCTGCATGACGGCGAGCCGATCTATCGCGGGCTCTACGCCAATTACGGCGTCGCCGACCGCCCGTCCTATCCGAGTGCCGAGCATCCCGTGGTGCGCACGCATCCGGTCACCGGCAGGAAGGCGCTTTACGTCAACCGCGGCTTCACCCGCCACATCAACGGAATCCCGCGCGACGAGAGCGACGCGATGCTGGCCTATCTCTACCAGCACGCCGAGAACCCGCTGTTCCAGTGCCGCTTCCGCTGGACCGAGAACGCCATCGCCTTCTGGGACAACCGCTGCACCCAGCACCGCGCGATGTGGGACTACTGGCCGCACACGCGCTCCGGCACGCGCGTGACGGTGAAGGGGGAGCGGCCGGTTTAACCGGCCTGCGCACCGCGTTCCGCGTTGACGTCTTCCCGCGTCCGCGCCAATCTCGCCGAAAACAAAGACCGTCGGGAGGATTTTTCCATGCTCCGCGCCGAGGACAACAAATTCCTGACTGAGTCCGGTCCCGGAACGGGCATGGGCGAATTGTTGCGGCGGTTCTGGATCCCCGTGCTGCTGTCGGAAGAACTTCCCGAACCCGACGGCGAGCCGAAGAAGATCGTCGTGCTCGGCGAGGAGCTGCTTGCCTTCCGCGACTCCCGCGGCGTGGTCGGGGTCATCGACCAATACTGCCCGCATCGTGGCGCCAATCTCTGGCTTGGGCGCAACGAGGAATGCGGCATCCGCTGCGTCTATCACGGCTGGAAGTTCGACACCGACGGAAGGTGCGTCGACATGCCGACCTCCTATCCCGATCTCAACGCCAAGGATCTCATCCGCATCAAATCCTATCCGGCGCGCGAATGGGGCGAGATGATCTGGGCCTATATGGGCCCGGCTGACGCCATGCCTGATCTGCCCGATCTCGAAATGGCGCTGCTGCCGGCTTCGCACCGCTATGTCAGCAAGAAATGGCAGGACTGCAACTGGGTGCAGGCGCTGGAAGGCTCGATCGACACCGCGCATTTCACCTTCGCCCATCTCTCCTTCGACAAGGAGGAGAACGAGATCCTGGACATCAAGAAGCATTTCGTGAATCCGATCGCGCGGATGTCGAGCGATCACATGCGCTGGATCGCCGAAGACCCACGGCCTGTGATCAAGATCCAGGCGCACCCGGCTGGCCTCACCATCGCCGGCGGGCGGCTCACCGGCCGCGATGACATCTACTGGCGCATCGCGCAGTTCCTGATGCCGTTCCACGCCTATGCCCCGAGCGCGATGCCGGGCGAGAACATCTTTGGACAGACTTTCGTGCCGGTCACCGACACCAATTGCTGGATCTACACCTATGCCTGGAATCCGGAGCGGCCGCTGACGCAAGCCGAGCGGGAGGCCTTCGACCGGGGCAACGGCGTGATCGCGGAGGTTGGCGACAATTACGTGCCGCTGCGCCACAAGGGCAACGACTATCTGATCGATCGCAAGCTGCAGAAGACCAGGAGCTACACCGGCATCAAGGGCGTCTCCGAACAGGACGCGGCCGTGCAGGACAGCCAGGGCCCGATCGCCGACCGCACCCGCGAGCATCTCGGTCCGACCGATCTCGGTATCATGCATTTCCGTAAAGTCGTGATGGAGTTGGCGCGGGCGCTTCAGCAGGGCGAGCCGCCGCCGCAGGCCGCGCATCAGGACCGCTACGCTGTGCGCTCGGGCGCCTGCGTCACCAGCAAGGCCAAGGACCTTTCCGCGGTGATGCTGGAGCGTTTCGGTGACGCCACGGGCTTTGTCGGCCGACCGCGAACAGCGGCAGCGGAGTAGCGCTTGGGGCAGCCGCGCAGCATCCTTGCAAGTCTCGTCTCGACGCTCATCGCGTCGATCTTGCTATGGTCGCTGGCGCCTGCAGGTGAGGGCCATGCTGCTATCGCGCGGAAAATCGCGAAACCCAAGCCGCCGCACGCGCCGGTCAAATGTGAGATGTCGAAATTCCGGATCGTCGTGGATGTCGGGCACACCCCGGACTCCTACGGCGCGTTGAGCGCACGCAACGACACTGAGTTCGGCTTCAACTTCCGGCTTGCGAGTCTGATCACGGCGAGGCTCAAGGCCGAAGGCTTTGCCGCGACGCGGCTGCTCGTCACGGCCGGCAAGGCGCGGCCGAGCCTGCTCAAACGCGTCAGCACCGCGAATGACGCCCGGGCCGATCTCTTCCTGTCGATCCATCACGATTCGGTGCCGGACAAGCTGATCGAGACCTGGGAGTTCGACGGTGCGAACAGCTATTTCAGCGATCGCTTTTCGGGCCACTCTCTGTTCGTGTCGCAGCGGAATCCGCACTACGCTGCGAGCCTGATGCTGGCCCGGATGATCGGCCGGCAGCTAAAGGATCAGGACCTGCATTATGCCGGCCAATACACCCTGCCGGTGATGGGCCGCTACCGGCGCCAATTGCTCGACAAGGATGTCGGTGTCTACCGCTATGACGGGCTCGTCGTGCTCTCGCAAACCCGCAGCGCCGCAGTGCTGCTCGAAGCGGGCTCCATCATCAACCGCGACGAGGAGATGGCGATGAACTCCCCGGAGCGGCAGGAGATCATTGCGGGCGCCGTGGCGGTGGCGATGAAGGAATTTTGCGAGAGGCGGTAGTTCGCGCCGCCGCTTCAACAGCCGTCATTGCGAGCGCAGCGAAGCAATCCAGGCTGTCGCAGCGGAAAGATACTGGATTGCTTCGCTACGCTCGCAATGACGAGGAGCTACAGCGGCCCGCCCCGATACTCGCGGTTTGCCAAACTCGCCTCCTCCAGGTCCAGATCCCGCTCGATCCGCCGCCGCGTCTCGTCGGTGATCTGGCCGTCGCGCAGCAGCTCGTGGATGAATTTGCGCTCGGCGGCGATCAGATCGCGGGTCAGCGCGGTGCCGGCGGCGGAGACGTCGTGGCGGGTGGGATCGAGCGAGTCCGGCAGCTGGTTGACCCGGATCTCGTGGCGGGCGCGCAGGAGCCGCATCACCTCGTCCGACACGTCCTTCTCCTCTGTCAGCGCATCGAGCGACTTCAGGGCGGCATCGAGGGCCTGGCGCCGTGCCGCGATCTCGGACTCGTGCTCGGCGGCATGCTCGCTGCGGCCGGCGTCCGCGACACCGAGCCAACGCACCACCGGGGGCAGCGTGAGGCCAACGCCGATCAGCGTGATGAAGATGACGCCGAAGGCAACGAACAGGATCAGGTCGCGAAACGGAAAGGCCTCGCCGCCCGGCAGCGTGAACGGCAGCGCCAGCGCTGCCGCCAGCGACACCGCGCCGCGCACGCCGGTGAACGCAAGCACGAACGGCCATTGCCATGGTGGTGACGGATCGCGCGCGCGCAACGACTTGCTGAGCATCCGTGGCAGATAGGTCGCGGGATAGAGCCAGGCGAAGCGTGCGATTACGACGACCGCCAGCACCACGGCGGTCGCAATCATGATGTCGTCGAGCGGGAACGCCTTCGACTTCTCGTAGAGCGCGCGCATCTGGAATCCCGTGAGCAGGAACAGCAAGCCCTCGATCAGATAGATCACAAGGTCCCAGAAGAAGATGCCCTGCAGCCGCGTCGATGCCGAGATCAGCAGCGGGCCGTTCCAGCTGACATAGAGGCCACAGGCGACGGTGGCGATCACGCCGGAGCCGCCGAGATGCTCGGGCAGCCAGTAGGAGACGTAGGGCGTGATCAGCGACAGTGTCAGCTCGACCTGCGGGTCTCCCGACCATTTGCGGAACCGTAGGGAGAGCCAGCCGACACCGATGCCGAAGGCGATCTCGCCGGCGACGATGAGCAAGAACTCGCCGCCTGCCAGAGGCAGCGAGAAATGCCCGACCATGATTGCGGCGAGCGCGAAGCGGTAGAGAATCAGCGCGGTGGCGTCATTCGCGAGCCCTTCGCCTTCGAGGATGACCATCAGCCTGCGCGGCAGATGCAGCCGGCGCGCGATCGCGAGCGGCGCCACCACGTCGGGCGGGGCGACGATGGCGCCGAGCAGGAAGCCGATGGTCCAGGGCAGGCCGATGAAATAATGCGTGGCGGTCGCGACCAGTGCTGTGGTGAAGATCACCGCGCCGACCGCCAGCAGCACAATGGGGCGAAGATTCTTTTTGAACTCGCGCCAGCTCATCGCCACGCTCGCCGAATAGATCAGCGGCGGCAGCACCATCAGCAGCACCAGTTCCGGCGGCAGTTCGACCGGCGGCATGCCCGGCACGAAGGCGAGGCCGACGCCGGAGAGCATCAGCAGAATGGCAGGCGCGATGTTGAAGCGGCGGGCGACAAGCGCGGTGCCCGCCAGCACGGCGAGCAGGATGAGAAAGGTCTGAAATTTCGCTTCCATGATGATCTGTCTTCACCCGGAAGCGGCCGCAAGGTCAATGCGTGCGGCTCACGCCAGCCGCTCGGCCACCATGCGGCCGATGCGTGCGAACACGGCTTCGATCTGTGCCGCGCTCGGCGTGCCGCCCTGGGTATAGGCCGCGATCAGGATCGGCGCATCCGGCTTCGTGTCGGGCTTGGGCCAGGCCACCGCGATGTCGCCGGAGGCGTCCTTGCCGTTGTTGCCGGTCTTGTCGCCGATCTTCCAGCTTGCGGGGAGCCCGCCACGCAGCCGGTTCGCACCGGTCTTGCAACCCACCATCCATTCCGTGAGTTGAGCACGCGAGGTGTCCGACAGCGCCTCGCCCGTGAGCAGTCGGCGCAGATTGCCCGCCATCGCCGCCGGCGTCGTGGTGTCGCGGGGATCACCGGGCGGTGAGCGGTTGAGCTCGGGCTCGTTGTGGTCGAGCCGCGAGGTGCTGTCGCCAAGCGATCGCCAGAACGCGGTGAGTGCGGCGGGGCCGCCGATCCGCGCCAGCAACAAATTGGCGCAGGTGTTGTCGCTGAGCTCGACGATCGCCTTGCACATTTCGGTGACCGACATTGCGCCGGCGGCAATGTTTTGCTTGGCGACCGGTGCGTACTCCAGCAGGTCGGCCTTGCCGTACGGGATCATGGCCGCAAGCTGATCTTCGCCACGATCGACCCGCGCCAGGACGCAAGCCGCCAGCGAAGCCTTGAATGTCGAGCACATGACGAACCGTTCGTCGGCGCGCCAGGCGAGCTTCGCGCCGGTCGCGAGGTTCTCGGCATAAACCCCGATCCGGCCGCCACTCTCGCGCTCATAGGCTTCGAGTTCGGGTGCGTCCGCGGCGAGCGCTGGAGAGGCGGCAATCCAGCACAGTGAGGCAAGCAGCGAACGGCGGTCGAGAAGCATGGGGGACCTTTTGAGCGAGACGGGGCGAGATGGAGATGCGGCATGCACTCCATCCGCATCGTCATTGCGAGCGCAGCGAAGCAATCCAATCTGTCTCCGCGGAAAGACTCTGGATTGCTTCGCTTCGCTCGCAATGACGGAGGATGTGGGAAGAGTGCGCCCGATTTCGGGCAGCGGAAGATTAGGCCTCCCTCACTCCCGCAGGTCATACCGATAAGACTTCGATACGATCTGCCAGCCGTCGGCGAGCTTCATCGCCACCAGATAGTCGGTGAAAAAACGCGGCGGCAGTTGGCACCGAACCTTGATGAAGGCGGTCTTGTCGTCGGAACGGTCGATCGTGACAATGAAATCCTCGCGCGCCTTGCCTTCGGCCTTGCCGGAGGGGCGCTTGCGCACCCGGTCGAGCCAGTCCGGCACGGTCAGCACCTGCAGCTCACCTTTCTCGACCCAGCGCAAATCGGCGGAGGGATGGAAGATCGCGCCGAGTTTGTCGGCATCGCCCTCGTAAAGTCCGTCGAAATAGGATTGCACGACGGCTTCGACGCTCGAACGGTTCTGGCTCATGGGTCATCCCTTTGAATGATGGCTCGGGGCGAACTTAGTCGTACACATCAAAATGCGCTATGGGAGTGCGTACCATTTGCGCGAGGACACTGTGATGACCGGATCAGAGAATTCGAACGCTCGTATCCTGGTCGGCGAATGCTACTGCCGCGCCGTGCGCTACGAGGTGGCGGACGCATTCTCCTATGCGTTGAACTGTCATTGCTCGGATTGCCGCCGCACCACCGGCGCCGCCTTCAAGCCGTTCGCCGGCATCGAGCAGAGCAAGCTCCGCATCGTCAGGGGCGAGAACCAGCGCACCATCTACGGTGACGACACCACCCACGACGCCCACTGCGCCCGTTGCGGCTCGCTGCTTTATTCCCGGGTGCGCGAGGGAAAATGGGTCCATGTCGCCATGGGAACCCTGGTCGATGCCCCCTCGATCCGACCGAGCGCCCACATTTTCGTGGGCTCGAAGGCGCCCTGGCACGAGATTACGGATAATCTGCCGCAATATCGGGGCCACGTGGGAGATGGCTGAGGGAACCTGCTGCGCGCCTGTTTCTCGGCGAACCGCGCCCGGACTGGCGCGACAAACAAAAGGGGCCTTTCGGCCTGCCGCTGGCGCCACCTTCGTGACCTCCATCACAAGCGCTCGCGGCGGATCCTGCTAAAGCCATCCCAAAGGGGCTTGAAATGCCCTGAACCCGGAAGTCGTGCCATGCGCAAATTGCTCAGACTTTGCCCCCTTCTCCTTGCCGTCGCGCTGCTATTCGGCACCGGGCCGGCTTTCGCCGGAAAGCGCGTCGCGCTGGTGATCGCCAACTCCGCCTATCAGCATGCGCCGTCGCTGACGAACCCCGTCAATGACGGTTCGGTGATGACCAGGACGCTGAAGGAGGCCGGGTTCGACATCGTCGATTCCCGGCACGATCTGACGGCGCAGGAAACCCGGCGTGTGCTGCGCGAATTCGCCGACGGGACCCGCGATGCCGATATCGCCGTGGTCTATTATGCCGGCCACGGCATCGAGGTCGAAGGCTCGAACTATCTGATCCCTGTCGACGCCAAGCTGGAGCGTGACACCGACGTCTTTGACGAGGCGCTCTCCCTCGACCGCGTCCTGGTTGCGGTCGAACCGGCCAAGCAGCTTCGCCTGGTGATCCTGGATGCCTGCCGTGACAATCCCTTCGGCAAGACCATGAAGCGCACGGTTGCCTCGCGCGGCATCGGCCGCGGCCTCGCCCAGGTTGAGCCGACCAGCCCCAACACGCTGATCGCCTATTCGGCCAAGGCCGGCTTCACGGCGCAGGATGGCGACGGTGCGAACAGCCCCTTTACCGTGGCGCTGTCGAAGCATCTGACGACGCCGGGCCTCGACGTCCGCCGCGCCTTCGGCTTCGTGCGCGACGACGTGCTCAAGTCGACAGGTAACAAGCAGGAGCCGTTCGTCTATGGCTCGCTCGGCGGCGAGGACGTGCCGCTGGTGCCGGTCAAGGTGACCGCTGCGGCTGCCGCTGCGCCCGCGCCGAACCCTCAGGCCGACATCCGCCGCGATTACGAGCTCGCGCTCCAGGTTGGCAACAGGCCGGCGTGGGATGCGTTCCTCGCCCAGCATCCTGACGGCTTCTATGCGAGCCTCGCCAAGCTTCAGGTCGAAAAAATCGGCGCCGAGCAGGCTCATGCGGCGGCCACCGAGAAGGCGAAACAGGCCGAGGCCGAGCGCGATCGTCTTGCCGCACTTGGCGCGCAGAAGGATACGCAGGCCAAGGCAGCCGCCGATGCGAAGGCCGCCGAGCAGGTACAGCTTGCCGCGCAAAAGGCCAAGGAGCAGGCGCAGCAGCAGGCGGCCGCCGCCGAGCAGCAGCGCGTCAATCTCGCCGCCGCGGCGCCGGGTGCAGCGCCAGCCAGCACGGCGAGCCCAGCCGGCACCAACGTCGCGTCGCTGACCCCGGCCACCGCGCCGGCCGATCTCAGCCGCTCGGTGCAGACCGAGCTCGGTCGCGTCGGCTGCTTCTCCGGCGCCGCCGACGGCAACTGGACGACGTCTGCGCAGCGCTCGTTGTCGCAGTTCAACCGTTATGCCGGCACCAAGCTCGACGTGAAGGTGGCGAGCACCGATGCACTCGACACGGTCAAGTCAAAGCAGTCGCGCGTCTGTCCGCTGGTTTGCGAGCACGGCTTCAAGGCCGACGGGGATAAGTGCACCAAGATCGTCTGCCGAGATGGCTATGCGCTCAACGACGACAACGAGTGCGAGAAGCAGCGTGCCGCCAAGCCCGCGACCGCCAAGCCTGCGACTGCAAAGCGTGACGGCGGCGACGAGCGTCCCGCACGGCAGCGTCGTCAAGCCGGCGGTGAAGCTGCCGGAGCAGCGGGCGGCTTTGGCGGCGCTGCCGGCATTGCTGCTGCCGCTGGCGCCAGCCGCCGCTCGAGTGGCGGACAGCTCTTCTGCAATAGCGGCGGCTGCCGTCCGGTCAACCGCGGTTGCCATCTCGAATATCGCGGCGGCGGCGGCCCCGGCAACGATGCCAATGCCGAGGTCTGTAATTAACTCCCAATGTCGTCCTGGCGAAAGCCAGGACGACGACTACGTCGAGATCGCGCTCGCCGCGATATTGACCGTCAGCGCCAGCAAGGCCGTGTTGTAGATGAATGAGATGATGCCGTGCGCGGTGGCGGTGCGGCGGATGGTCTTATCGGATATGCCGACGTCGGAGACCTGCGCGGTCATGCCGATCACGAACGAGAAATAGACGAAGTCCCAATAATCAGCGTGGTCTTCCTTGTCGCCGCTGGGAAACTGAAGGCCGCCCGGCGTGGCGTGCCGGTAATAATCATGCGCATAATGCAACGCGAAGATCGTGTGCACGGCGGCCCATGACAATACGATGGTGGTGATTGCGATGCTCAGCTCCAGGACGCCGCGATGCGGCGTTCCAAGCTCGGAGACGATCGCGGCGATGCTGGCGAAGGCGCCGATCGCCGTCACCAGCAGGATCACGAAGCGACCGTCGTCCTGCATCGCTGCGGCGCGGCGGATGTGCTGGTGGTCGTTGCACAGCATCATCGCGTAGACCAGCACCAGATAAACGGCGATCAACGCATCCCAGCCGAACAGAAGCCGGGTGACCAGCCGGTGCGAACCCGGGATGAGCAGGCAGACGAGAATACCAACGGCAAGCGACATGAACGTCCGCGGACGCGCATAAATCAGCCGCATCGGCCGCGACATCTTGCGAAAGCGGGCGAGGGCGGGGTCTTCCTTGTTGCCGCCCGCCATCGCGCTATCAGCTCTTCCGTTCGGCCACGAACCGCGCAGCCGCTTGCAGCACGGCGGCGCGATCGCCGAAAATCGAGACCGCGCTGTCGGCGCGCGCGAGCAGGTCGCGTACGCGCTGCTTGGCGCCTTCGATGCCGAGCTGGGTGACAAAGGTTGTCTTGCCGAGAGCTGCATCGGCGCCGGCAGGCTTGCCAAGCGCGGCGGCATCACCTTCGACGTCGAGCAGATCGTCGGCGATCTGGAAGGCTTCGCCGAGCGCGCGGCCGTAATCGTCGAGCGCCTGATATTCCTTTTGCGAGGCCTGGCCGAGGATCGCGCCGGCGATGCAGCCGTAGCGCAGCAGGGCGCCGGTCTTCATCTGCTGAATGCGGGCGACGTCGATCGGCTCGTTGCCGCCAAAGCGGCCTTCGCCGG
Source organism: Bradyrhizobium sp. Kon69 (assembly GCF_055807515.1). Lineage (NCBI taxonomy): Bacteria > Pseudomonadati > Pseudomonadota > Alphaproteobacteria > Hyphomicrobiales > Nitrobacteraceae > Bradyrhizobium > Bradyrhizobium sp. Kon69. Next base: position 126,014 of record NZ_JBVVOS010000008.1, read on the forward strand.
CAAGGTCGAGAATCTGGCCGCCGACCATGCCGCCGATGCCGGCGCAGCGCGCCAGCGCGCGGGTCAGCAGGAGCCTGACATTGGCGTCGCGATGGATCTCGTCGCGGGTGATGATGTCGAAGGCAAGCGTCAACAGGCCGTCACCGGCGAGGATCGCGGTCGCGTCGTCGGTCTTCTTGTGCAAGGTCGGACGGCCGCGGCGCAGGTCCGAATTGTCCATCGCCGGCAGATCGTCATGGATCAGCGAGTAGCAGTGGATGCATTCGAGGGCGGCGCCCACGAGCAGCGCGGCTTCGCGGGGAACACCGAACACCGCCGCGCTCTCGACCACCAGGAAGGGCCGCAGGCGCTTGCCGCCATTCAGGCTCGAATAGCGCATTGCGTCCATCAGTCGCTTGGGCCGGGCGATCTCATCGGGCAGGATGTCGTCCGACAGCAGGCGCCCGAGCAGCGCCTCGGTGTCATCAGCGGTCTTGTCCAGACGTTTGGCGAAATCGGACGGGGACGTGCCGGTCATCAAGAAGGGCTCCAGAACTAAAATTCGGCGGGACAATCCTTTATGCGCCCGCCTCAGTCAATCGTTTGGAAGGCCTAAAAAGTGCTGGAAAAGGCCCGAATTATCACAGACTTAATGCCGGGCCCGTGGCCGCGTTTCGTTCTGCGCCGGAAAGGTTGATTTGCGCGTCGTCAAAACCCTTCTCCTGGTGCTCGCGGTCGCGGCTCTCGCGCCCTATGTCGTCGCGCCGTTCTACCGCACCGGTCATCCCGTTTCGACGCTGATGATCTGGCGCTCGCTTCGGGGTGCGCCGATGCAGCGGGAATGGATCGATCTGGCGGCGATGTCGCCCTCGCTGCCACGCTCGGTGGTGGCGGCCGAGGACGCCCATTTCTGCAAGCATCACGGTATCGACTGGGGCGCGCTGCGTGAGGCGGTCGACGATGCCCGGGAGGACGGCACCCCGTTCCGGGGCGCTTCCACCATCACCCAGCAGGTGGCGAAAAACCTGTTCCTCTGGCAGGGGCGGGACTTCGTCCGCAAGGCGCTGGAATTCCCGCTGGCGCTGTGGATCGATCTCGTCCTGCCCAAGGCACGGATCCTGGAGATTTACCTCAACATCGCCGAGCTGGGGCCACAGGGCCAGTTTGGGGCCGAGGCGGGCAGCGCCTATGCCTTCGGCAAATCGGCGGCGAACCTCTCCCCCCGGGAGGCGGCGCTTCTGGCCTCGATCCTGCCGAATCCGGTCAAACGCAGCGCCAGGACGCCGGGACCGGGTGTCCGGCGGCTGGCCGGGACCTATGTGGCGAGGGCGCAGGCCAGCTCGCTTTCGACCTGCTGGCGGGAGAATCGCTGATTTCCGGTCCTTTTCGGGCGCATTTTCCGGCCCAGAGCCCTAGATTTAAGGCAGGCCTTCCTCTATAAGCCCGGCCTTGACCGGCATTCAGCTCGCCTCGGTTTGCGGGTGCTGAGCCGTCCCTCCGCGGACGATGCCCTGATGACACCAATCCCTAGAGGATACTGAAATGGCCGTTCCGAGAAGAAAAACCTCGCCGTCGCGCCGCGGCATGCGCCGCTCGGCTGACGCCATCAAGAAGCCGACCTATGTGGAAGACAAGGATTCCGGCGAACTCCGTCGTCCGCACCATCTCGACCTCAAGACCGGCATGTACAAGGGCCGTCAGGTCCTGAAGAAGAAAGAGTCCTGAGTTCGGGACCTTTCTTTGGGCAGGACGATCGGCCCTGCCTGATTTCGGCCAACCCATGAGATATGACAGTGACGGCGGCGGAGCGAATGCTTCGCCGCCGCATTGTCCTGTCTGGATATCTTGATCGAGAAGGCATTTCGCCGATGGTCGGTTTCCCGCTGCTCCTGATCCCGCTCGCGGTCTACAACATCATCGCCTTCCTGATGCCGAGCGTGTCCTTTACGGACGTGCTGTTCAGGATGCCGATGATCACGGGCGAGGCCTGGCCGGTCACGCTCTCCGACGTGATGCTCGCGCTAGGTGTCGTGCTGCTGCTGCTCGAGGTGGTCAAGGGCGCGCGGCCCGGCTCGAAATTCCTGATGGATCATTTGCTGTCGCTGATCGTGTTCGGCGCGGCTGCGGCCGAATTCGTGATGTGGCCCAAATTCGGCAACTCCACCTATTTCCTTCTGGTGCTGCTGGCGATGGCCGATTTCCTCGGCGGCATCGCCCAGCGCACCCGCCGCCGCGTCGCTTATGTCGCCGAAACGACGGTGCCGGCGCCGCGCAAGGCCAAGCGCCGGGCCGAGACGCCGGCGGATGAGTTCGAGCCCAAGTTCGAGCCAGTGTCCCCTCCGCAACCAGCTCCGGCAGAGCCGCCCGCGCCCACGGCGCAATCGGTCGCCGAATCCGTGCTGATGGATCACCCGGCGCCGAAGCCTGTGAGTACGCCCTCGCCGGAAATCCCTTCGCCGCATTTGCAGCCGGGCAACGGCACCCAGCCGTCTCCCGACGCGCCACGCTGATCTAATTCAAGCCAGCTGCCGCGTGCGCGCGGTGACGCTCGGAAGTGAGCGCTTGCTGCCATAGGCGACCTGCGCATCCGCGGAAGACACGCGGCGGAGCCGGCTCGTCTGCGGCAGGTGCTCGGCATTGGCGATGAGCTGGGCGACGAAGCTGGGGTCGGGGCGCGGCAGCGGTGCCTTGTGCACCCACTGCAAAACCGGCATCAGCGGCACCACAGCCGAGCCTGTGCCGTTGTCCGCCACGTCCACTTGATCCGTACTCAACATCGCAATCACCGTTGACCCGGCCTGGATTGTCGCGTTTCGAGACGCTGGCGCCGGTGCGTGTCATGTACTCGCAAGGCCTATGCCGGGCGGGCCGGTTTGGTTCCTGTGCGAGGACAAACGTGGTTTCCAAATTGTTTATCAACTTTGCCTAGGGTCAATGGCGAATCTGGCTTTATCCTGTGCCGACTCAGGACTCCCCGCTGTCCCGAAACGAGGCGATTTTGACCCCCGCATTGCCGCAAGCCTCCGACATCCTGGCTGCCCTCGGCCAGGCCGTGTTCGCCTGGGACATCGCCAGCGATGCCATCGTCTGGGGTGAGCAGGTCGGCGCCATCTTCCCCGGGATTCCCACCGAACGGCTGGCCACCGGCGCCGAATTCGCAAAGCTGATCGAGCCCGCGCAATCGCTGCGGACCGCCGCGCTGGCGCAGACCTCGGCCGTGCATGGCGCCGACGGCACGCCCTACCGGGTCGAGTACGGCGTGCGCATGAGCGCCGCCGATCCCGTGGTCTGGATCGAGGAGACCGGCCGCTGGTTCGCCGGCCCCGACGGCCGACCGGTGCGTGCGATCGGCTCCGTCCGCATCAACAATGAACGCCATGCCCGCGACGAGGAACTGACGAAGCTCGCCCGGCTCGATCCGCTGACCGGCGAGCTCAATCGCTCGCATCTGATCGCCGCGCTGGCCGAGGCCATCGAGGAGACGACCCGTTTCCGCTCGACCGCGGCCTTCATGCTGGTCGGCATCGATCATCTCGCGCGTGTCAACGAAGCCTTCGGCTTCGACGTTGCAGACGCCGTGATCCTCGACGTCGCCACGCGCATTCGCGCGCGCTTGCGCGGCGGCGACGTGCTCGGCCGCTTCTCCGGCAACAAGTTCGGCCTGATCCTGAAGAACTGCACCGTCGACGACATGAACGTCGCCGCCGAGCGCTTCCTCGCCGGCATCCGCGACGAGGTGGTGCCGACCAAATCCGGCCCGGTGTCGGTCACCGCCTCGATCGGCGCGGTCAGCGTGCCGCGCTATGCCCGCAACACCGATGAAGCCGTCAATCGCGCCCACGAGACCCTGGACACCGCGAAACAACGCCGGGTCGGCTCGTTCGCAGCCTGGCGCCCGGATGCCGCGCGCGACGCCCAGCGCCGCGTCAACATCCGCGTCACCGACGAGATCGTCACCGCACTGAACGAGCGCCGCATCAAGCTGGCCTATGAGCCGGTGGTTGCCGCCCTCTCGCGCGAGTGCGCTTTTCACGAATGCCTGGTGCGGATGGACCAGGGCGACGGCCAGGTGCTGCTCGCGCCCGACATCGTGCCGGTCGCGGAACGGCTCGGCCTGATCCGCCTGGTCGATCACCGCGTGCTCGAGCTCGTGGTCGCCGAGCTCGCCGCCGCGCCCGACATCTGCCTCAGCCTCAACATCTCGCCGGACACCACCATGGATCCCGATTGGTGGGCCGGAATCGAATCGCTGATGCGGGCCCATCCCGGCGTCGCCGAGCGGCTGATCGTCGAGATCACCGAGACCGTCGCGATCCAGGACATCGACGATGTGCGCGGCTTCGTCACCCGGCTGAAAAATTTCGGCAGCCGCATCGCCATCGACGATTTCGGCGCCGGCTACACCTCGTTCCGCAATTTGCGCAAGCTCGGCGTAGACATCGTGAAGATCGACGGCGCCTTCGTGCAGAACATCACCCGTTCCGCCGACGACCGCGCCTTCGTGCAGACCCTGATCGACCTCGCCCGCCGCCTCGACATCAAGACGGTGGCCGAATGGGTGCAGGACGAAGAAGCTGCGAACATGCTGCGCGACTGGGGCTGCGACTACATCCAGGGCCGCCTGATCGGGCTCGCCTCAGCCGACCGCCCCTGGGGCGCGCCGCCGGACAGCGCGCTGCCCGCGGCAGGGTAAGACAACCCTACCAAGCCTTCACGCCCCCTCGTCCAGCGCCACGAGCTCGCGCTTCTTGCGCAACGCGGGTAATAGCGGCGCTATCAGCAGCACCAGCGCGAGCGCAAGACACGCCGCCGAGATCGGGCGCTGCACGAATGTCCAGAGGTCGCCCTGCGACAGGATCAGCGACTTGCGCAGATTGTTCTCCATCATCGGTCCCAGCACGAATGCCAGCACCAGCGGCGCGGGCTCGAAGCCGAGCTTGCGCATGAAATAACCGATGATGCCGAATGCGATCATCACATAGACGTCGAACACGTTGTTGCTTGAGCAGTAGACGCCAAGGATCGTGAACAGGATGATCAACGGAAACAGGATATTGTAGGGCAGCTTGAGTAGCTGCACCCACATGCCGATCAGTGGCAAATTGAGGATCAGCAGCATGACATTGCCGATATACATGCTGGCAACGATGCCCCAGAACAGGCCGGGGTTTTGCGTGATCAGCAGCGGTCCCGGTTGCAGGCCGTGGATGACAAAGGCGCCGAGCAGCAGCGCCATCACCACGTTCGGGGGGATGCCCAAGGTCATCAGCGGAATGAACGCGCCGCCGGCCGCCGCGTTGTTGGCGGATTCGGGACCCGCTACGCCCTCGATCGCGCCATGGCCGAAACGCTCGGGCGTTTTCGACAGCCGCTTCTCCAGCGCATAGGACGCGAATGAGGCCACCACCGCGCCGCCGCCCGGGAGAATGCCGAGCAGGAAGCCGAGTAACGTGCCACGCGCCACCGGGCCGGCGCTCGCTTGCCAATCGGCCTTGTTGGGCAACAGCTGCGTGATCTTGGCGTTGATGATGTCGCGTTTGATCGCCTGCTCGGTATTGAGCAGCACCTCGGCGACGCCGAACAGGCCCATCACGACGGGCACGAGTCCGATGCCGTCGATCAGTTCCATGCGGCCGAACGTCAGCCGCGGCTGCGCCGTGATGCTGTCGAGGCCGATCAGTCCGAGCACGACGCCGATACATGCCATCAGAAGCGCCTTTGGCATCGATCCCTGAGTAAGGAAAGTGAGTACGATGAGGCCGAGCACCATCAGGCTGAAATATTCGGCTGGGCCGAACGCGATGGCGATGTTGGCGAGCCGCGGTGCCACCAACATTAGCGCAACGAGCGAAAATGTGCCGGCGATGAAGGAACCGAAAGCGGAGATGCCCAGCGCAGGGCCCGCGCGGCCCCGCTTCGCCATCTGGTGACCGTCGATACAGGTCACGACGGAAGCTGCCTCGCCGGGAATGTTGACCAGGATCGAGGTGGTCGAGCCGCCATACATCGAGCCGTAATAGATCCCCGCCATCATGATGATGCCGGATTCCGGCGTTCCTGACAGTGTCACCGGAAGCAACAACGACATCGCCGAGATCGGTCCGATGCCTGGCAGCACGCCGACTAACGTACCGATGAAGACGCCGATGAAGCAGTAGAGCAGGTTGATCGGTAGGAGCGCGATGCCAAACCCGTGCGCGACGTTGACGAGCGTATCCATGCGATCAACCGATCCCGAACAGGCCCGAGGGCAGCTGGATCAGCAGCAGCCGCTTGAGTACCCACCACATTCCGAGCGGCACCAGCACCGCGATCGGCATCGCCAGTGTCCAGCGCACCGGATCGATCAAGCGCAACAAAAGCAGCATGAGCGGGATCGACGACAGCAGGAATCCCAGCGGCTCGAGGGCAAAGGAGAACGCGGTGAGGCAGGCGATGACGAGAAGCGGCTTGCTCCAGCTCACATTGTCCCAGCGCGAAGCCAGCGTCGGCCCGCCCTCGGTGATGGCCGAAATGATGATGCTGGCCGCGAACACGCACATCAGGATGCCCGTGTAGAACAGCACGTAGCCGGAGCCGGGGTCGTTGATGGTGCCAAGCTTGAGCTTAACGCCCTGCCAGATCACGAAGCCGCCCAGCGCGAGCCCGATCAAGCCGCCCCAGAGTTCGGAGTTGTTGAGACGGAGTTTGACGGTGGTTTGGTCGTTCATCGATACCCTCTCGGCCGTGCCCCGGACGCTACGCAGCGCGACGCGGTGCGCTGCAGATCCGGGACACGAAAGTGGCTCAATCCTACTTCTTCGCAAGCCCGAGCGTGTCGATCACCTTGCGCTCTGACTCCGTGACCTCGACGACGAACTTTTTGTAGTCCTCGGTATTCTTGTAGCTCGGCACCATGTCGTATTTGGCGAGCGTGGCGATCACCGCGGGGTCTTCGACCGCATTCTTGAAGGCGTCGTGCAATTTGGCGACGATCTTGGGATCCATGCCCTTGGGTCCTCCGATGCCGAACGGGGAATCGTAGACCATGGGATAGCCGAGTTCCTTCAGCGTAGGCACGTCAGGATAGTTCGGCGATCGCGCGCCGGTCCACACCATAAGAAGCTTCAGCTTGCCGGCGTCAACCAAGGGCCGCCAACCGGTGGAGTCGGCTTGCAGCATGGTGTGCTGGCCGAGTACCGCGGCGTTGGTTTCCGCCCCGCCCTTGAACGGCACCTGTGTGAGCTTGATGCCGGACATCGCGGCGATCTGCTCCATGCCGATATGAAGTGAGGTGCCGGTGCCCGGCGTCGCGTAAGTCACCTTGCCGGGATTTGCCTTCGCGAACTCGACCACGTCCTTCCAGGACTTGAACTGCGACTCCGCGCTGGTGGTTACGCCGAAGGTGTAGCCGGTGAGATGAATGATGTAGGTAAAATCCTTTGTCGGATCCCAGGACACCTCCTGCATCAGGGGCAGGCGGAAAACGGTGATCGGAAGCTGTGAAATGGTGTAGCCGTCCGGCTTCGCGGCCGCGGCCATCGTGGCAGGTCCAACCGTGCCGCCGCCGCCGGCCTTGTTGTCGATCACGATCGGCTGCCCCAGGACCTTGGAGGCGCTATCGGCGATCGCGCGCATCGAGATGTCGGTCGACCCGCCGGCCGGCCACGGCACGATCAGCGTCACCGGTTTGGTGGGATAGTCCTGCGCACCGGCAGCAGTCGAGAGCAACGCGCCCACGACATGCATGGCGGCAAAGGCGGTTGTCTTCAGCCCGTATCGCGACATCGAAACTCCTCCCTCGCGGTGGCCTCGTGCGGGCCGCCGTTTTCTCATTGTTATGACGGGATTGTCCCCGAAATCATGGGAGAAGAAAAGCGCATTGCGCGGCCGCTCCGCGGAGGCGAGACGGTGATCCCGCCGAAAAACGCACGTGCGACAATTGGTCGTTTGGAAGCGTGCCGAGATACGGAATTTGCCTTCGGCTGAGCCCTTACGCGACGCGGCGGACTGCGCCCAGCGTCTCGATCATGCGTCCTACCTCCGCGGCCGGGGAGGGCTTGCCGAAATAATATCCCTGCACGGCGGTGCAGCCGCATTCGCGGACGAAGTCGAGTTGTTCAATCGTCTCCACGCCTTCTGCCGTGGTCTCGACGTTGAGCACCGAGCCGAGGCTGGCGATGGTGCGGACGATCGCCATACTCTCAGGGCTTTCACTGAGCGTGCCGACGAAGGAGCGGTCGATCTTGATGCGGTCGAACGGAAATCTGCGCAAATAGCTCAGCGAAGAATAACCGACGCCGAAATCGTCGAGGCTGACGCGCACACCCAACGCGCGGAGCTGGTGCAGGATCTCGATCGTCGATTCGCTGTCGTCGAGCAGCGCCGTCTCGGTGAGCTCGAGCTCGAGCCGATGCGGCGGCAGGCCGGCCTCCGCAAGCGCGCTCGTCACCATCGCCACCAGCCCGCGCGAGCGGAATTGCACCGGCGACAGGTTCACCGCGACGGTGAGATCGGGCCAGGTCGCGGCGGTCGCGCAGGCCGTGCGCAGCACCCACTCGCCGATCGGAACGATCAGGCCGTTCTCTTCCGCAATCGGAATGAATTCGGCCGGTGAGACGGGGCCGCGCGAAGGATGCTTCCAGCGCAGCAGCGCCTCGAAGCCGGTAAGTTCGGTGGTGTCGAGCCGCACCTGCGGCTGGAATGCCAGGTGGAATTCACGGGCCTCCAGCGCGCCGCGCAGATCGTGCTCGAGCGCGTGCCGGCTGCGAGCCTCTTTCTCCATTTCGGGCTCGAACAGCTGATAGGCGCCGCGCCCCTTGGCCTTGGCTTGGTACAGCGCGAGGTCGGCGCATTTCATCAGCTCGTCGGCGTCGAGCCCATGATCGGGCGCGATTGCGATGCCGACGGAGACGCCAACATGTATCGACTGGTGCTCCAGCGGCGGCGGGTGACCGATGATCTCGACCAGGCGGCGCGCGAGCCTTTCCGCCGATTGCGGCTGCGGCCCGCGCTGGAGAACCGCGAACTCGTCGCCACCGAGCCGCGCGACGGTGTCGTGCTCGCCGACATTCTCCTGCAGCCGCGCCGCGACCCAGCGCAACAGCCGGTCGCCGGCCGCGTGGCCGAGGCGGTCGTTGACGGTCTTGAAATTGTCGAGGTCGAAGCACAGCACGGCCATCGCGCCGCCGGCGATCGCGACCTGGTTCAGTCCCTCGCCCATCTTCTCGCGGAACAGAGTGCGATTGGGCAGGTCGGTGAGTGAATCGTGCCGCGCCATGTGCGCCACGCGGGCCTGGGCCTTGTGGCGTTCGGTGACATCCTCATAGGTGACGACCCAGCCTCCATGCTCCATTCGCTTGTGATTGAGCTTGATGATGCGGCCGTCGCCCAAATAGCGGTGCAGTGTGTGCTCGCCCTCGCGCAGCCTCTCGACATAGTCGGCATAGAGCCGCGCGGCGGTGGTGTTTGGATGGATGCCGAGCTCGCAGCTGTGCTCCATGATCTCGCGCATCGACACACCCGGCTTCACCAATTCGGGTGACAGTCCGTACATCTCGATATAGCGCCGATTGCAGACGATGACGCGCAAGCTCGAATCGAGCATGCACAGGCCCTGGCTCATGTTGTTCAGGGCCGCGTCGAAGCGCCGATACTGCTCGCTCAACTCCTCGACTGCGTGCTCGCGCTCGGTGATGTCCTCGTAGGTGGCCACAAAACCACCCTCGGCCAGGGCGCAATAGCGCACCGAGATCGTGGTGTCGTTCGACATCCGCCGGCGTATCGGCGAGGAGTTGCGGTCGGCAATCCTTGCGCTGGCGGCTTCCAGGAGTTGTTGCGGACTATACTCGGACGAGAACGCGCCGTTTGCCATCGAGCGTTCGATCAGTTCGCCGAGATGCGTGCCCGGCTTGGATTCCTCCGGCGACAGCCGATAGATCTTTTGGTAGGTGGTGTTGCAGACGCGCAGGCGCATGTCGCTGTCGTAGAAGGCGAGCCCGTGCGCCATGTTCTCCAGCGCCGCATCGAGCATGAAGTTCTGCTGCCTCAGCATCTCCTCGTATTGCAGCCGCTCGGTGACGTCTTCGTGCACCGTCACCCAGCCGCCGTCGGGCAGAAAGCGGGAAACCACCTGCACCATCCGTCCGTCATAGCGCATCACCAGCAGGGTTTTCGTCTTCCTGGTGCGCACGTCCTCCAGCCTGGTGTAGTGGAATTCGTCGCCCGGCATGCCCGGCAGGTTGCCGCGCGAAAGCCAATGATCGATGGTCGCGCCGTGCGTGACGCCCGGCTTCACGATGTCCGGGTCGAGATTATAGAGCTTCAGGAAGCGATCGTTGCAGACGACGACGCGGCTGTCGGCATCGTACATGATCAGTCCGTGCGACATGTTGGCGAGCGCGTGCTGGCTGCGCTCGGTCTGCACGCGCAGCTCCGCCTCGACCCGGGCGAGGCGGCTGACGTCGTCGCAGATCGTCATCCAGCCGCCGCCGGGAAGCGGCTTCAGTTCGAGCGCCATGACGAGGCCGCTTGCAAGCGTCTGTTGAGTCCGGAACGGCTTGCCGGCTGCGATCCGTGCCATGCGCGCGGCATAGAGTGCGTCGACTTCCTCTGCGGGGATGTTGCCGAGGGCCACACTGTGGGCGAGCACGTCGCGATAGCTCGTGCCGACCCGCACTTTCTCGGCCGACATGTTGAACAGGCTGAGATAGCGCTGATTGACCAGCACGATCCGGTTGCCGGCATCGTAGACGCAGACGCCTTGCTCCATGTGGTCGAGCGCAAGCTGGCTCAGCCCGACCAGGGCCTTCGGGCCATGCTCGCGGCGTGCATCAAGCTCGTTGTCGCGGATCGACGTCATGGGCGGCGGGGTCCCGGCGGGCGATAGACTTAACGCGATGTAATTCAGTCGCCGAGGCTAGCGAAGAGGCGGGAAAATTCCCTTAAGCGCCGTAGTTTACGGAGAGTGACCGGGGATGCAGGGATGCTGCCAATGTGAAGGGGGCAATGTACCGTCGCGCCGGTCGACCTGCGCAATTGCGCGTTAGACCCGGATCGAATCCGGCCCAAACGGGGCCTACGGCCCGTACAGCACAAGTTCCGTATCGGTGAGGTCGGCGAGCTGCGGCCGGTGCGGGCCCTTGAAATATTTGCGGCCGCGACGCTCGGTGTAGATGCCGACGAGGCCGGGAACCGGGCCGTTGGAATCGACGGCGACCGCGATCTTGCCGAGCCGCAGCAGCAGCCGGCCGATGCGGCCCGCGCATTCGGTGTATTCGGCCGCGTTGCGACAGTAGATCAGCTTCATCGCGGGCGGCGCAATGATGCCACGGCGGATGCGCACCGGTTGCAGGATGAAGGGGAACGTTCCCTTCGGCGTGCGGCAGACGAGGCTGAGGCAATTGTAGCGCGCATGCCGCGTCAACAGATCGGTCTCGGCATCGGAAAGCCCGTCGATCGTCTTGGCGTGCTGCGAGATGACCTCGATCTTGCTCCAGCGTGGGACGCGCGCGAGCACGGGCACCGAGAAGAATATACCCCTGCAATAGGCGCGAAAGCCCTGCGTCTCGATGATCGGCCAGGTCCACGGCGCCGGGCTGATGTTGAGATAGGTGACGTCCTTGTGGCGCTGCGCGATCTTGGTCAGGAGCGGGGCGTAGTTGCGGTAGGCCGGATCGACGTACCAGCTCGACAAATTGCACTGGATGGCGGTCTCATCGCCGTCCCTCCGCGCCGTGTAGATCAGCAGCAGCACGCCGACCGGCGTGCCGTCATTGTCGAGCATGTAGCCAAAGCGCGGGTAGCCTTCCGGTACGGGCCTGAAGGCCTGCCGGCGCAGGCCCTGGATCCAGTAGCCGCGCGAGCGGCCGACGAAGCCGCGCGTCAGCAAGTCCGCGACCGCATCGACGTCGGACTCGGTGATCTCGCGGCATCGGACCTTGGTATGGATCACGCTCGTCTTTCCCGTGGAAATGACCGGCCTCGTTCCGTTAGCGCCAGCCTTCGCCGTGGGCATCGGCCGCGATCTGCGGCTGCAGGCCCATGATCTCCCGCACCTTGGCGGGCCAGGCGGAAGGATCGGTGCCGTGGGTATGGAACATGGCGACGGCCAGGCGGTCCATGCCGAAGGCGACGCAGCCGGTGTGGGCCGGCTCGCCATTGGCGTCCTTGATGTCCCAGGTCGTGCCGAAATGCTCGCGGTGATAATTGAAGCTCATGCAGGCCGTCGGCTGCTCTTCCGAGCGCAGCGGGATCAGCAGTTCGAACTTGAGCTGCTGCTGCTTCTGGCTCACCGCCTTCATCTGACCGACGCGGCCAAAGAACGGATCGCTGGCATAATCGACGCGGAAGGTGAGACCGAGATCGGTCGCAATCGCCTGCGCCCGCACCATCCAGCGCTCGCGGAAATCGGCGACGTCATCGGGGCTGCCGATGCAGACATATTCCCGCATCCGGAACGATTGCAGCCGGTCGAGATGTTTCGACGGCTCGCGGCGGAAGCAGTCGGCGGCGACGTCGAAGCGCAGGCCGCCCTTCGGCAACTGGCCGCGGCTCGCCGCGATCGGATAGACGGGATAGCAGGCTGCCGGCGACAGCACGAGGTCTGCCGGCGAGAGCGAGCTGGTCCAGTCGCCGCCGGCATCGAAGCGGCTGACCGCGGCGTTGATCTCGCGCTCGGTGCCGTGCAAGCCGCAGACGCAACCGAGCAGGTTCGGAAAGCTCTTCAGGTAGCCGGATTTTTCCAGCTGAGACCGGCTCATCACCGGCGGGAAGCGCATCACCTCAGTGCCGGCCTCGCGATGGCTCGTGATCAGCGCGGCGAGCTTTTCGACGATGCCCTCGTAGAGCGCGGTGCGGGCATAGACGCCGTCCGAGCCCATGGGGTGGAACAGCTTCTCGGCGAGATGATCCAGCGGATCCGCGATCTGCGGCGCGGTCTCAGGCGAGTTGGGGAGAACAGCAATGTTCATGTTCGGCTTCCTGCTATCTGAAATTATTCTTATTGAACGAAGGCACGTCGGTCTCGAAAGCTCGTCAGTCCCGAAGGCTTGTCGGCACGCCGCTCATCAGGGTCGATGTTGCGGCATTGGTCAGAATGCGGTCGTTGTTGATCATGATCGGCGACGACAGTACGTCGCGCAGGTGGCGACCCATGGTGAACTCACCGTCGTTGCGGTAGCCGGAAAGGCCTGCGGTGCGCATCGCATGCATCACGGTCTCGACCGCGAGCTCCGAGGCCTGCACCTTCAGAAGCGTGATCGAAGACTGGAAGTCGAGCGAGCCGAGCGCGCGTTCGTCGTGCTCGGCGCGGGCAAAGGCGTCGATATTGGCTGATATCAGCGCCCGCAGCTTGGCCAGCGACATCTTGGCGGCGGTGAAATGCGCGGCTGCCGGGGGCATCTGGCCCCCTGAGCTGCGAGCCGCCTTGCGGACGAAGGCCTGCGCACGGGTGACGGCGGCTGCAGCGATACCAGCCCAGGCCGAGGACCAGCACAGATGCGCGAACGGCGTCATGGTCTGGGCGTGGATCTTGTCGTAGGATTCCGGGAAGACGCGGTCGGTCGGGCAGTCGACCTTCAGCTCGAAGCCGGTCGAGCAGGTGCCGCGCATGCCGAGCGTTTCCCAGCCCAGCGTCCGCTTCAGCGAATAATCGTCCTTGGCGAGCGCCAGCAGCACCTGGTCGGACGCAGAAGCGTCGGTGGCGCGGCGGGCGATGGTCACGAGGCCGTCGGCCTCGGCACCGTAGGAGATCACGGTGGCGTCGCGCAGCAGCGAGACGGTGTCGCCGGCGACGTCGACGGCGGCGGCGCTAGCGCGGATGTTGCCGCCGTTCTGGCCTTCGGTGGTGGAGGAGGCGAGCAGCCACTGGTCGCGCGCGACCCGGCGCATCATGGTTTCCATCCAGGGGATGCCGTGGCCGTGCCTGACGACGCAGGCGACCTTTGTCGTGTGCATCGCGTAGATCATCGCCGTGGAGGCGCAGGCGCGTCCGAGCGTGTAGCAGACGTCGGTGACGTCGTGGATCGAGGCACCGAAGCCGCCGAACTCGGCCGGGATCATGACGCCGAGCAGCTTCTGCTCACGCGCAACCTCGAAAGCCTTGTGAGGGAAGCGGGCATCGCGATCGACCCCGTCGGCGTCCGCTGCCGCCACGGTGGCGGTCCGGGCGGCGCGTTCGATGAGGGAGGGACCATGCTCGAGAAAGCTCGTCTGCGTCTCGTCGACAGTGAGGACTGCTTCACGCACGTTCATACTCGTCCGCCTCCGGTTTGCCGTTCAGGATCGCCGGCATCATTCGCGATGCCGCTTGAGCGATCCTTCGACCATCTTTGCTTATGAGATGAGGCTACGGATTTAATTCAAATTCGTCGATGAAATAGAGGGTAAACAAAGCCCAATTCCGAACGAACAGTTAAGTTCGGGTTGTTTGCATCTTCCGGATTCCCGCGATCGCGTTAGGGATCTGTAAGAAGCCGGAAATCCAGACAATCTGAGTCATCGTTTACTAAGAAACGCGAAGTAATGGTGGCGTCCATTGCGGGATCGGCCCGCCGTGCCCATCGTAGCCGGCAACCGGTCCGACCTTTGTCGACAGATGGGAATTTACCGATGCAGGCTTTCGATACCGAGTTGCGCAATCGCATCATCAAGCTGGTGAAGGGCATCCTCGCCCAGAACTCGCTCTCCGCCGAGGTCACGGCGCAGGCCAAGCTCGTCGACGTCGGCCTGACCTCGATGGACATGGTCAATCTGATGCTCGGCGTCGAAGCCGAGTTCGACTTTACGATTCCCCAATCCGAGATCACACCGGAGAACTTCCAGTCGGTCGAGACGCTGGAGCGTATGGTTGCGACCCAGCTGCAGTCGGCGGCCGCGGCATAATCAGGAGTGCTGGCGCACATCCTCCTGACGGCACTTCTTGACCCCATCCCCCGTTCCAAAGCCGACGTAAAACTGGCATAGCTTCCCCACGGAATCGCGATGGCGCGAACGGGGTGGAGCAGGCATGACGCAGGCGGTATTGGGCATCATCGGCGGCTCCGGCATCTACGATCTGCCGGGGCTGGAGGACGCTCGCGAAGAGGTGATCAAAAGCCCCTGGGGCGAGCCGTCGGCGCCGCTGCGGCGCGGCTCCATTGCCGGCCTGCCGATCGTGTTCCTGCCGCGCCACGACAAGGGCCACCGGCTGTCGCCCTCTGACATCAATTATCGCGCCAATATCGACGTCCTCAAGCGCGCCGGCGTCACCGACCTGATCTCGCTGTCGGCCTGCGGCTCGTTCAGGGAGGAACTGCCGCCGGGAACCTTCGTTCTCGTCGACCAATTCGTCGATCGTACCCACAAGCGCGACAGCTCGTTCTTCGGGAGGGGATGCGTCGCGCATGTCTCGATGGCGCACCCGGTATCGCCGCGGCTGCGCATCCATCTTGCCACGGCGGCCGAAGCCGAGGGCATCGCGTTTTCGCGAGGCGGCACCTATGTCTGCATGGAGGGACCGCAATTCTCGACCTATGCGGAAAGCATGACCTACAAGACGCTTGGCTATTCCGTGATCGGCATGACCAACATGCCCGAAGCGAAGCTCGCGCGTGAGGCCGAGCTTTGCTACGCCACCGTCGCGATGGTGACGGATTTCGATTGCTGGCATCCCGATCACGACGCCGTCACCGTGCAGGACATCATCCGCGTTCTGAGCTCGAACGCCGACAAGGCAAAAGCGCTGGTGGCGCGACTGGCGAAAGACTTCCCGCGCGAGC
Organism: Bradyrhizobium sp. Kon69; assembly: GCF_055807515.1. Lineage (NCBI taxonomy): Bacteria > Pseudomonadati > Pseudomonadota > Alphaproteobacteria > Hyphomicrobiales > Nitrobacteraceae > Bradyrhizobium > Bradyrhizobium sp. Kon69. The sequence goes on from NZ_JBVVOS010000008.1 coordinate 141,730, forward strand.
ATGAGCCGTGCCCGATCGGCTCGGACCGCGCGCTCGATACCGCATTGATCACCGCGCCCGAGGCGCGCGATCCCGAGCTCTTGAAGAAGCTCGATGCGGTGGCCGGGCGCATCTTGCGAACGTGATACGAAAGGCAGAATGCCATGAAGGTCGACGGCAAGCATTTCCGCAGCATCTGGCGTGAGCGCGACGGCTGGTCGGTCGGAGCGATCGACCAGCGCCGGCTGCCGCATGAGTTCATCGTTGCGAAGCTGACCTCATGCGAGGACGCGGCCCTCGCCATCCGCGACATGCTGGTACGCGGTGCGCCGCTGATCGGCGCGACCGCAGCTTACGGCATGGCGCTGGCGATGCGCGAGGACGCCTCCGACGCCGGCCTGAAGCGCGCCTACGACACGCTCGTGGTGGCGCGGCCGACGGCGATCAATCTGAAATGGGCGCTGGACGAGATGCGCGCGAGCCTCGCGCCGATCGATCCGCTGGAGCGCGCGGAGGCCGCCTATGCGCGCGCCGACGAGATCGTCGAGCAGGACGTCGAGATCAACCGCGGCATCGCCGGCAACGGCCTGAAACTCATCGAGGCGATCGTCGCAAGGAAGAAGCCGGGCGAGACCGTCAATTTGCTGACCCATTGCAACGCCGGCTGGCTTGCGACCGTAGATTGGGGCACGGCGACGGCGCCGATCTATCTCGCGCACGAGCGCGGCATCAAGGTCCATGTCTGGGTCGATGAGACGCGTCCGCGCAACCAGGGCGCCTCGCTCACGGCTTGGGAGCTCGGCCATCACGGCGTGGCGCATACGGTCATTCCGGACAACACCGGCGGGCATCTGATGCAGCACGGCATGGTCGATCTCGCCATCGTCGGCACCGATCGCGTTGCCGCCAATGGCGACGTCTGCAACAAGATCGGCACGTATTTGAAGGCGCTCGCCGCGCACGACAATAACGTGCCGTTCTATGTCGCGCTGCCGTCGCCGACGATCGATTTCGCCGTCGATGACGGCATCCGCGACATCCCGATCGAGCAGCGCAGCGGCACGGAGGTCACCGACATGACCGGCCGCACTGCGGACGGAAGGCTTGAGACGGTACGCATCGTGCCGGAGGGCTCGCCCGTTGCAAACTATGCCTTCGACGTCACCCCGGCGCGGCTCGTCACCGGCCTCATCACCGAGCGAGGCGTATTGAAGCCTGATCGCGCCTCGCTGGCGGCTGCGTTTCCGGAGCGTATTGCCGCCGCTGCGGAATAATCAGTTCGCCATGCGAGATTTTTCCACGCCGTCATTGCGAGCGCAGCGAAGCAATCCAGAATCCCACCGCGGCGGCAGTCTGGATTGCTTCGCTGCGCTCGCAATGACGGAGAATGATGTTCTAGCTCAGCTTCAATCCCGTCACGGCCTCGAGCTCGGCGATCGCCTGGGCGCCACTGGTCACCTTGATCGTGGTCATGCCCATCTCGCGCGCGGGCTTCAGATTGACGCCGAGATCGTCGAGATAGATGCAATTCTTCGGGTCGACGTTCAGCGTCTCGGCCATCATCTGGTAGATGCGCGGGTCGGGCTTGCGCAGGCCGATCTTGGCGGACTCGATCACATGGTCGAACAGCACCATCACCTCGGCGACATAGAGTGAGCGCCCGGTCATGCTGCCGATCGCATTGGCCGGCAGATTGTTGGTAATGCAGCCGGTCTTGAATTGCGCCTTGATGCGCTTCAGCGCTTCGACCATCTCGGGGCGCAGATCGCCCTGAAGCAGCGGCAGCACATCGCGGCCGCGCACCTCCGCGCCGAGCGCCAGCGACTCCGTCGCGAACAAATGATCGAACGTGTCGATGTCGACCTCGGCGCGCTCGAACTTGGCCCAGGCATTTTCCAGATGATTGGCGGCATTGGTGCGCCGGATGATGTCGATGGGCAGGCCACGCTCAGTCTCGAACCGCGTGAACGCCTCAAATGGCGAACTCGTCAGCACGCCGCCAAAATCAAAAATCACAGCCTCGATCGTCAAGATCCCGCCCTCGTCAATTCCTTTCCAAGAGCGCTAGCATGCGCTATCGGCAAGGGCCAGTCCGAAGCCATCCCGCCGCCGTCACCGATGCCGAAGCGTGTTCCCATGAAAAAGCTTGCAACCATCATTACAGCCGCGCTGCTGCTGGCCACGCCCGCTTATGCCATCGTTGGCGGCGGCACGCCGCAGGCCGATGGCGTCGCGCGCGCTGTCGTCACGATCGTCGGCTCGCGCGGCAATTTCTGTACCGGAACCCTGGTTGCGCCAAGGCTGGTGCTCACCGTCGCCCACTGCGTGCAGCCCGGCGCGGACTATAAGATCGTCGATCGCAGCACCGACGGACAGCCGCAACTGCTGAATGTGCGCACCGTCGCGATCCATCCGAGTTTCAACATGCAGGCGATGCAGGCGCATCGCGCTACCGCCGACCTGGCACTGCTGCAGCTGGAAATTCCATTGAAGGGAAAATCGACGGTACCGGTCGGTGCGCCGAATATTCCGATCCAGGTCGGCAGCCGCTTCGTCATCGCCGGTATCGGCGTCACCGTGCGTGGCGACGGCAAGAGTGGCGGCGCGACGCGTGTTGCCGGCCTCGTCGCGACAGGTCAGCCCGGCACGCTCCAGATCCGGCTGGTCGACCCCGTAACCAACGGTGTTCGCGACGGAATTGGCGCCTGCACCGGTGACTCCGGCGGTCCCGTGTTCGAGGACAAGCCGACCGGATCCGTGCTCGTCGGCGTGATCAGCTGGTCCACGGGGCCGAACGGAGCCGCCGGCTGCGGCGGGCTGACCGGCGTCACACCGCTCACGCTCTATCGCGACTGGATCTTGCAGACCGCGCGGAGCTGGGGTGCGGCGCTGTGATTTGACCGCGTCCCGATCTATGTCATCTTGAAGCGGAAGCGCGATGGGCAACCATGTCCGTCGCGGGGGAAACGCGTCGCCCAACCAAGGGCGGCCATAAAAACAAGCAAGGCATAGAAGCAACAATGAATGTCGCTGTTCGCAGTCACGCCACGGCCAAACAGGCTTCTGAACATTTCGACGTGCTGATCGTCGGCGCCGGCATCTCGGGCATCGGCAGCGCCTATCACATGACCAAGCAGCTTCCGGGTGCGAGCTTCGTCATCCTGGAAACGCAGGCGACGTTCGGCGGCACGTGGACGACGCATCGCTATCCCGGCATCCGCTCCGACAGCGATCTCCACACCTTCGGTTATAGTTTCAAGCCCTGGGTCGGGCCGCCGATCGCGACCGCCGACGAAATCCTCGCTTACATGAACGAGGTGATCGACGAAAACGATATCGCGCGGCATATCCGCTACAAGCACAAGATCAATTCGGCGAGCTGGTCGAGCGAGCAAAACCTCTGGACCATCGAGGCGGTGACGACCGACACCGGCGAGTCGAAAACCTTCACGGCGAACTTTCTCTGGATGTGCCAGGGCTATTACCGCCATTCGGAAGGCTATACGCCGGAATGGAAGGGTACCGATCGCTTCAAGGGCCGCATCGTTCATCCGCAGACCTGGCCTGATGATATCGACCTCGCGAACAAGAAAGTCGTCGTGATCGGCTCCGGCGCGACGGCGGCGACGTTGGTGCCGAACATCGCCGACAAATGCGCACATGTCGCGATGCTGCAGCGTTCGCCGACCTATTTCCGTCTCGGGCGCAACGCCATCGAGATCGCGGAGGAGCTACGCAGGCTTCAGGTCGACGAGGCCTGGATCCACGAGATCGTCCGGCGCAAGATCCTGTTCGAGCAGGACGCGTTCACGAAACTCTGCATCTCCAAGCCCGAGCAGGTGAAGCAAGAGCTGATCGGCCAGATCAGCGCGGTGCTCGGTCCGGAGTACGATGTCGACACACATTTCACGCCGAGCTACCGGCCGTGGCGGCAGCGCATCGCGTTCGTGCCCGATGCCGATCTGTTCAAGGGCATCGCCAGCGGCAAGGCGTCCGTCGTCACCGACGAGATCGAGTGCTTCGTCGAGAACGGCATCCAGCTCAAATCCGGCAAGCTGCTCGAAGCCGATATCATCGTCACCGCAACCGGCTTCAATCTCGCGGCGCTCGGTGACATCGCCTTCGAGGTCGACGGCAAGCCACTCGCCTTCGGCGACACCGTCACCTATCGCGGCATGATGTTCACGGGCGTGCCGAACATGGTCTGGGTGTTCGGCTATTTCCGCGCCAGCTGGACGCTGCGTGTCGACCTCGTCGCCGACTTCGTCTGCCGTCTGCTCGGTCACATGAAGGCCAAAGGCAAGAAGAAGGTCGAGGTGAGCTTGCGCGCCGAAGACCACAACATGCCGATCCTGCCCTGGATCGATCCGGAGAACTTCAACCCCGGCTACATGATGCGCAACATGGGCCTGCTGCCCAAGCGCGGTGACAAGCCGGAATGGCAGCACAGCCAGGACTACTGGACCGAGAAGGACGAGATCCCGAAGACGGATCTGGATGGCGGGGAGTTTGTGTACGGGTGAGGCGCTCGCGCTGACCACACACTCTGCTGTCGTCCCGGCGAAGGCCGGGACCCATACCGCGAGGCCTATCGATTGCGGACGGTGCTAGTCCCGAACGACCAGTCTTCGCCAAACCTCTCCCTGGGGTTATGGGTCCCGGCCTTCGCCGGGACGACATCTTTTGTTTGGCGAGAAGTGTCCCAATTCATTCGCAGCATCGCTACGAATTCCTTCTTGTCGCATTCGTTGCAATCGCCGCCGCCGCAGTCCGGTTCTCGACCCCGAGCTTGGAATAGATCTGCTCGAGATGCTTGTCGACCGTGCGTGGGCTCAAGCCCAAAATCTGCGCGATGTCGCGGTTGGTCTTGCCCTTGCTGAGCCAGGCCAGCACCTCGCCTTCGCGGGTGGTGAGGCCGAGCTCGCTGGTGAATTCGGGTGGCGGCGCCGTGCCGGATTCCCTGGAGAGCCGCAGCAGGAACTCGTTCGGCGCGGTCTCGCCCATGTAGTACAACCGGAGCTGAGGATTGTCGGGCAAGGACGCTGCCTGAGACTTCGAGCTGCCCTTGCCCTTCGCCTGCTCCAGCCATTGCAGCAATGGTACTGGCAGGACGAAGTCGTCCTCGGCCTGCGCGCCATGGTGGTCCGCCAGCAGCTTCTGCGCCTGCGGGGTCGCCCACAACAATTTGCCTTGGCGATTGACCGCGAACAGGAATCGGCCGGAGACGTCGAGTGCGGCGCGTGCGCTCTGCGTCAGCCGCGCATTGCCGAGATGAACGCGGATGCGCGCGAGCATCTCCTCGATCACGATCGGCTTGGTCACGTAGTCGACGCCGCCGGCCTCCAGCCCGCGCACGATGTGCTCGGTCTCGGCGAGCCCCGTCATGAATATCACCGGGACATTGGCAAGGCCCGCATCACGCTTGAGGCGGCGGCAGGTCTCGAACCCGTCCATGCCCGGCATCACCGCGTCGAGCAGCACGATGTCAGGCGTGATCTGGTCGACGATGCGCATCGCGGCCGCGCCGTCGAGTGCCACCATCACCGTCATTCCGGCGCTGTCGAGCGCATCGGTGAGCAGCCGCAGCGTCTCCGGAGAGTCGTCGACAACGAGCGCGACGTCGCGCTTTTTCGACTCAGTGCTCATACGCATACAACGTCTTCAATGTGGCCATGTACTGGTCGAGATCGAAGCGGTCGACCAGCGACCGCATTTCCGCGACGAAGTCGGCATGTTCAGGATGCTCGCTGCCGATCTCGTCCAGCTTCAACTCGATAGCCTTGACGTAGCCGATCTGACCGAGCCCGATCAGCGCCTCGATGTGTCGTACAGGTGGCCGCGAGCCGCTCTCCGGCCGCCACAGCGGCACGGCGATCTCGTCCGAGCCGTATTGCCATTCGATCTTGAGAAGCTGGCGGATGCTTTCCAAAAGCCTGGGAATGTCGATCGGCTTCATCAGATAGCCGTCGTGGAAGGGCTGCGCCAGCGGTGTGCCGTGGGCCTCGAGCGCGCTGGCCGACACCATCAGGATCCGCGCCTGATGGTGGCCGTTGGCGCGGAGCGTCTCCGCGACCGTCCAGCCATCCATGCCCGGCATGGAAATGTCGAGCAGGAACAGATCGGGCCGGCAGTGCTGGGCCAGCGCCAGGCAACCAGGTCCGTCGGGCGCGCTGAGAAGGATGAAGCCGAGTGGTGTCAACACCTCGCGCAGGAGGTCGCGATGCACGGGATCGTCGTCGGTGATGAGGATGGTCTTGCGCGCGCCGTGATAGCCGGAGATCGGGGCCTCCACTGGCGCAATACGCTGCGGATTGGTGACTTCCGAGAGCAGCATCTTGACCTTGAACGTGCTGCCGCTGCCGACCGTGCTCAAGACCTTGATGTCGCCGCCCATGACGCCGGCGAGCAGCCGGCTGATGGTCAGGCCCAGCCCGGTGCCGGTCTGCGGCTGCGAGACACCGAGTGCGCCGCGTTCGAAGGGTGCGAAGATGCGTTCGAGATCGTCGCCCTGGATGCCGGGGCCGGTGTCGATCACCTCGAACTCCGCGACCGGGCTGCGATAGTGCACCACGAACTGCACACTGCCGGTCTGGGTGAATTTTATTGCGTTGGACAGCAGATTGATCAGCACCTGGCGCAGCCGCTTCTCGTCGGCATAGACCACGACCGGCAAATGCGCCGGCCGCCTGAACACGAAGTCGATGCTCTTGGCCGCGGCCTGAAGGCGGAACATGCCGACGAGCTGGTCGAGGAATTCGGTCAAGCGCACCTCGTCGCGCGACAGGTACAGCCGCCCCGCCTCGATCTTGGAGATGTCCAGAATGCCGTCGATCAGGCCGGAGAGGTGATCGGCGCTGCGGCGGACGACGCGGACCTGGTCGCGCGGCTTGGTGTTGAGCGTCGTATCCTGCTCCAGGAGTTGGGCATAGCCGCTGATCGCATTGAGCGGCGAGCGCAGCTCGTGGCTCAGGCCCACCACGTAGCGGCTCTTCGCAAGGTTGGCGGATTCGGCGATTTCCTTGGCGCGCTGGAGCTCGGCGTCGGTGCGCTTGTGCGCGTCGATCTCCTGGATCAGCAGCGTGGTCTGGCGCCGGGTCTCGGCCTCGGCGGCCCGTCGGCTCTGCTGCGCCAGCACGAACAGCCAGGCCACCACGCCGATGATGATGCTGAGCGAGAAGAACACCTTCCAGAGCACGTTGGAGACGAGCATGTTCTCGCCGGGCACGCTGACCGAGGTCTGGAGGTAGATCAGCCCCAGCACCAGCGCGACGAGGCCCGCGGAGACCACGAACACACCGATATAGTGGCCGAACTGCGAGTTGATCCGCCGATAGATCGCCTGCGGCAAGATCCTGACAAGCGCGTCGGCGAACTGCACCTGCGCGCGCGCATGCGGTTTGCACAGATCATGGCAGCGTGCATCGAGCGAGCAACATAGCGAGCAGATCGGGCCCGCATAGGCAGGACAGGAGGTCATGTCCTCCGGCTCGAAATGGTGCTCGCAGATGCAGCACTGGATCGATTCGATATTGGCCCAGCTCTTCTTCGGCTTGCGCGCGATGTAGTATTTACCGTCGGTGAGCCAGGCGATGACGGGCGCGGTGACGAAGGCGACCGTCAGCGCGACAAAGGCCGCGAGCGCTTTCATGGTCGAGCCGAACAGGCCGTAGAAGGCCGCGATCGAGACGATGGTCGCGATCGTCATTGCGCCGACGCCGACCGGATTGATGTCGTAAAGATGGGCGCGCTTGAACTCCATCTGCGGTGGGCGCAGGCCGAGCGGCTTGTTGACCACGAGATCGGCCACCAGCGCGCCAACCCAGGCGATCGCGACATTGGAGTAGAGCGCGAGCGTCTGCTCCAGCGCCTTGTAGACGCCGATCTCCATCAGCAGCAACGCCACCATCACGTTGAACACCAGCCAGACGACCCGGCCGGGATGGCTATGCGTCAGCCGCGAGAAGAAGTTCGACCAGGCGATCGAGCCGGCATAGGCATTGGTGACGTTGATCTTGAGCTGCGACAGGATCACGAACGCGCCGGTGAGGGCCAGGGCCATGTCCGGCTGCGACAGCACGTAGCGAAACGCTTCGAGATACATGTGCGCAGGCTCGGCCGCCAGCTCGCTGGAGAGACCGTGGCTCAGCGCGAAGAAGGCGAGAAACGAGCCCAGCAGCAGTTTCAGCGCGCCGAAGATGATCCAGCCGGGGCCCGCGATCAGGAGGGCGGCCCACCACGACGTTCGCGACGTGCGGCGGTCGCGCGGCAGAAACCTGAGGAAATCGACCTGCTCGCCGATCTGGGCCACCAGCGAAAACACCACGGAGGATGCGACACCGAACAGCAGCAGATCGAAATGCCCGCTGGGATCGCCGTGCTCGCCGGCGAATTTGCGCCACTCCGTGAACGAATAAGGGTTGGCCCAGGCGATCGCGGCGAAGGGCAGGATGTGCAGGATGATCCAGATCGGCTGCGTCCAGAGCTGGAAGCGGCTGATCAGCGTGATGCCGTAGGTGACTAGCGGGATGATCGCGACCGCGCTGATGAGGTAGCCGATCGGGCGCGGAATTCCGAAGCACATCTCGAGCGCCGTCGCCAGGATCACCGCCTCGATGGCGAAGAAGATGAAGGTGAAGGAGGCGTAGATCAGCGAGGTGACGGTCGAGCCGATATAGCCGAAGCCGGCGCCGCGGGTGAGCAGGTCAATGTCGATGCCGCATTTGGCCGCATAATAGGCAATCGGAACGCCGCAGCAGAAGATGATGGTGGAGACTACGAGGATCGCGGCGGTGGCGTTGGTCACGCCGTAGTTCAGGGTGATGGTGCCGCCGATCGCCTCCAGCGCGAGAAAGGAGATGGCGCCCAGTGCAGTGTTGGCGACGCGGGCGGCGGACCACCGGCGCGCGCTCTTGGCGGTAAAGCGCAGCGCGTAGTCCTCCAGCGTCTGGTTGGCGACCCATTGGTTGTACTGGCGCCTGACGCGATCTATTCGCTGCCGCCCTGCCACTTCAGCCCCACTCCTACTCCCGAACGCGCCGGACCCCTCGCAAAACCCGTACCAAAAGCCTACGTCGTCATTTTGCGGTGCAGTATACGCGATCTTGCGTATGCTTGCAGTGCACAAATTCGAGCCATCCTCACGGCACCAATCGCGTGTTCTCGAACAACAGTGGGGTGCTCATGTCAGACGAAGCGAACAAGGGCCTGTTATCGCCGCTCCGGCGCAAATTATTGATGGGAATGGCGGCCGTGCCGGCCATCACCATGCTACCGCGAGCATCTTTTGCGCAGGCCCCGGCGACCTCGGCGGTCAATACCACGGGCCTCGCGGTTACCGACACCGAGGTGACGGTCGGCATTCTGCATTCGGCGACCGGCACCATGGCGATCTCCGAGACTGGCTCGATCGAAGCCGAAAAGCTCGCCATCGAGCAGATCAATGCCATGGGCGGCGTGCTCGGGCGCAAGATCAAGTTCATCCAGGAAGACGGCGCCAGCGACTGGCCGACCTTTGCCGAAAAGGCCAAGAAATTGCTGGTCAACGACAAGGTCGCGGCGATCATGGGCTGCTGGACCTCGGCGTCCCGCAAGGCCGTGCTGCCCGTCATGGAGCAGTACAACGGCATGCTCTACTACCCGACCTTCTACGAAGGTCTCGAGCAGTCCAAGAACGTGATCTATACCGGCCAGGAAGCCACTCAGCAGATCCTCGCCGGCCTGAACTGGATCGCCAAGGAGAAGGGCGCGAAGTCGTTCTTCTTCATCGGCTCCGACTACATCTGGCCGCGCACGTCGAACAAGATCGCGCGCAAGCATGTCGAGAATGTGCTGAAGGGCAAGGTCGTCGGCGAAGAATATTATCCGCTCGGCAACACCCAGTTCAATTCGGTCATCAACAAGATCAAGCTGACCAAGCCCGACGTGATCTTCACCGACGTAGTCGGCGGTTCGAACGTTGCGTTCTACAAGCAGCTCAAGGCCGCCGGCATCGACCTCTCCAAGCAGGCGCTGCTGACGATCTCGGTGACGGAAGACGAGATCGACGGCATCGGCGGCGAGAACATCGCGGGCGCCTATGCCTGCATGAAGTACTTCCAGTCGCTCGACAATCCGAACAACAAGACCTTCGTCCCGGCGTTCAAGAAGATGTGGGGCGAGAAGACCGTGATCGGAGACGTCACCCAGGCTGCCTATCTCGGCCCGTGGCTCTGGAAGTTGACGGTGGAAAAGGCGGGCTCCTTCGACATCGACAAGATCGCGGCGGCATCGCCGGGCATCGAGTTCAAGGGCGCTCCGGAAGGCTATGTGCGCATCCACGAAAATCATCACCTCTGGTCGAAGACCCGGGTGGGACGCGCCAAGCTCGATGGCCAGTTCGAACTGATCTACGAGACCGCCGACCTGGTCGAGCCGGATCCGTTCCCCAAGGGCTACCAGTAAGACGAGAGCTACCAGTAAGACGCGGCGTTCGTCGCCGTTTCCCTCTCAGGCAAAACCTCTCCCTGGCGTGGACCGCAAATCCACGCCCAAGACCCCCGCGTCGCGAACCTGCTCGCGACGCGGGACCCTTTCCCGACGGAGGACATCGATGTTCGGCGACTACTCGCTTGGTGACCTTGGCTCCATCTTCGTCATGCAGGGCTTTGCAGGATTGATCCTGTTCTCCGTCTACGTCCTGATGGCGCTGGGGCTCGCGATCATCTTCGGCCAGATGGGCGTCATCAACATGGCCCATGGCGAGTTCATGATCCTCGGGGCCTACGTCACCTGGATGACCTCGAGCTTCTTCCAATCCTATTTGCCGAGCCTGTTCAGCGGCTACTTCTTCCTCGCGATGATCCTGGCCTTTATCGCATCCGGTGCGTTGGGGATGCTGGTGGAATGGGTGCTGATACGGCATCTCTACAAGCGGCCGCTCGACACGCTGCTCGCGACCTGGGGCCTCAGCCTGATCCTGCAACAGGCCTATCGCTCCGTGTTCGGCGCGCGTGAGGTCGGCGTCGAGCTGCCGCAATGGATGCTTGGCTCGCTCCACGTGACCGACAGCATCGAAGTGCCGATCAACGGCGTATTCGTGATGTGCCTCACCGTCCTGATCACCGTGGGCGTTGCCTACGTGATGTACAAATCGCGCTGGGGTCGGCAGGTGCGCGCCGTCGTGCAGAACCGCATCATGGCCGGAGCCGTCGGCATCAACACCGAAAAGGTGGATCGCTACACTTTCGGCCTCGGCTGCGGCATTGCCGGTGTGGCCGGGAGCGCCTTCACCATGATCGGCTCGACCGGGCCGACCTCCGGACAGCTCTACATCGTCGATACGTTCCTGGTGGTCGTGTTCGGGGGCGCGGCGAGCCTGCTCGGCACCATCGCATCGGCCTTCTCGATCTCGCAGACCCAATCCACCCTCGAGTTCTTCCTGTCGGGCTCGATGGCCAAGGTGCTGACGCTGCTTGCCGTTGTCGGAATCCTGATGCTGCGGCCGCAGGGTCTCTTCGCCCTCAAGGTCCGCAAATAACAAGAAGCAGGCAAGTCATGGTCATCAACTCACGCTTCTTCAATCGATCCGAGCTCATGGGCTTCCTCGTGCTGGCCGCCGTGCTGTTCGTGATCCTGCCGCTCTCGCTGGATGTGTTCCGTCTCAACCTTGTGGCGAAATATCTGACCTACGCCTTCGTCGCGCTCGGTCTGGTGCTGTGCTGGGGCTACGGCGGCATTCTCAGTCTGGGGCAGGGCGTGTTCTTCGGCCTCGGCGGCTATTGCATGGCGATGTTCCTCAAGCTGGAGGCCTCCAGCGTCGAGAATACCAAGATCCAGTCGACGCCAGGCATCCCAGACTTCATGGACTGGAATCAGATCACGTCACTGCCACTGTTCTGGCAGCCATTTCACAGTCTCACCTTCACCATCCTCGCCATCATCCTGGTCCCCGGCATCTTCGCGCTGATCATCGGCACTGCGATGTTCAAGCGCCGCGTCGGCGGCACCTACTTTGCCATCATCACCCAGGCGGTGGCGGCCATCCTCACCATCCTGATCGTGGGCCAGCAGGGCTACACCGGCGGCATCAACGGCATGACCGACCTGCGCACCCTCAAGGGTTGGGACATCCGGCCCGACCACGCCAAGGTCATCCTGTACTTCGTCGAAGTGGTGCTGCTGTTCGCCTGCATCGGCATCGCGCAGTTCATCCGCCTGACCAAGCTCGGCCGCATCCTGGTGGCTATGCGCGAGCAGGAAGATCGCGTCCGCTTCTCAGGCTACAGCGTCGCCAACTTCAAGATCTTTGCGTTCTGTATGGCCGCGGTTTTCGCCGCGATCGGCGGGGCCATGTTCGCGCTCAATGTCGGTTTCATGTCGCCGTCCTTTGTCGGCATCGTGCCGTCGATCGAGATGGTGATTTACACCGCGGTCGGCGGACGGATGTCGATCTTCGGCGCGATCTGGGGGGCCATCCTGGTGAACTTCGCCAAGACCAGCCTGTCGGAATCCTTCCCGCAACTCTGGCTGTTCGGTCTCGGCGCGCTGTTCATCGCGGTCGTGCTCGCTTTCCCGAACGGCCTGTCGGGGCTCTGGGCCGACTATGTGCAGCCGCGCATCGACCGCCTGTTCACCTCGCGCAAGAAGCCGGGCTGGAGCGACAATTCGGTTGCCGACGGCGCACCGGCAGAGTGAGGAGATCATCATGCTCGTCGGTCATCAGCCCAAGGAATTCCTGCTCGCGGTCTCCGGACTGACGGTTTCCTTCGACGGCTTCAAAGCCGTCAACGATCTCTCGTTTTACATCGAGGAGAACGAGATCCGCGTCATCATCGGCCCCAATGGGGCCGGCAAGACCACGGTGCTCGACCTGATCTGCGGCAAGACCAAGGCGACCGAAGGCTCGATCCAGTTTCGCGGCACCGAGCTGACCAAGCTCAAGGAGAACGAGATCGTCAAGGCCGGGGTGGGACGCAAGTTCCAGACGCCGTCGGTGTTCGAGGATCTCACCGTGTTCGAGAACCTCGAGATCTCCTTTCCGCGCGGCCGCACCGTGTTCGGCTCGCTGACCTTCCAACGCGACCAGCAGGTCAAGGACCGCGTCGGGGAGGTCGCCGAGATGATCTTCCTCAAGGACAAGCTCAACACCTATGCCGCCGAGCTCAGTCATGGTCAGAAGCAATGGCTCGAGATCGGCATGCTGCTGATCCAGGACCCCGACCTCTTGATGCTCGACGAGCCTGTCGCCGGCATGAGCGTCTCCGAACGCGCCAAGACCGCCGAGCTGCTCAACCGCATCATCAAGAACCGCTCGGTGCTGGTGATCGAGCACGACATGAAGTTCGTCGAGGACATCGCACACAAGGTCACCGTGCTTCACCAGGGCCAGATCCTCTCGGAAGGCACCATGGAGAAGGTGAAGAACGACCCCAAGGTCATTGAAGTCTACTTGGGTCATTGAGGAGCACGCTGATGCTGGCAATTTCCGATCTTCACGTCGCCTATGGCCAGAGCGAGGTGCTGCACGGGCTCAACGTCAAGGTCGCGCCCAACGAGATCGTGGCGATCATGGGCCGCAACGGCATGGGCAAGACCACGCTGATGAAATCGCTGATGGGCATCCTGCCGGCCAAGAGCGGCTCGGTGACCATGGACGGCGCCGAGCTCGGTGCCTTGCCGAGCTACGCGCGCGTCGCCAAGGGCCTCGCCTATGTCCCGCAGGGCCGCATGATCTTCTCCACCATGACGGTGAAGGAGAACATCGAGACCGGCCTCGTGGTCTCCGGCGGAACCGAGGTGCCCGGCGACATCTACGAATTGTTTCCGGTGCTGCTGGAAATGAAGGACCGCCGGGGCGGCAATCTCTCCGGCGGCCAGCAGCAACAGCTCGCGATCGCTCGCGCGCTGGCGACCAAGCCAAAAGTGCTGCTGCTGGACGAACCGACCGAAGGCATCCAGCCGTCGATCATCAAGGAGATGGCGCGCACGCTCAAGCGCATCCGCGACGAGAAGGGGCTTTCGATCGTCGTGTCCGAGCAGGTCCTGAGCTTCGCGCTCGATATCGCCGACCGTGTGCTGGTGATCGAGAACGGCGAGATCGTCCGTGACGATCCGCGCGACGCCGTCGATGCCGCGCAGGTCTCGAAATATCTGTCCGTCTAACCAACCGTGTAAAAGGGGAGCATCTCGATGCCAGAGACACTGATCAAGGTCGATCTCACCAAGTCGGCCTATGAAAATGACATGGTGCATAACCGCTGGCACCCCGACATTCCGATCGTAGCCTGGGTCAATCCCGGCGACGACTTCATCATCGAGACCTATGACTGGACCGGCGGTTTCATCAAGAACAACGATTCCGCCGACGACGTGCGCGACATCGATCTGTCGATCGTGCACTTCCTCTCCGGCCCGATCGGCGTCAAGGGCGCCGAGCCCGGCGACCTGCTCGTCGTCGATCTGCTCGACGTCGGCCCGATGAAGGAGAGCATGTGGGGCTTCAATGGCTTCTTCTCCAAGCAGAATGGCGGTGGCTTCCTCACCGACCATTTCCCGCTAGCGCAGAAGTCGATCTGGGACATCAAGGGCCTCTACACCTCGTCGCGGCATATCCCCGGCGTCAACTTCGCCGGCCTGATCCATCCCGGCCTGATCGGCTGTCTGCCCGATCCGAAGATGCTGGACACCTGGAACAAGCGCGAGGCCGAGCTGATCGCGACCAATCCGACCCGGGTGCCCGGCCTTGCCAATCCGCCGTTCGCGCCGACCGCCCATGGTGGTCGCGCCAAGGGCGAGGTCAAGGACAAGATCGGCGCGGAAGGCGCGCGCACCGTGCCGCCGCGCGAGCACGGCGGCAATTGCGACATCAAGGATCTTTCGCGCGGCTCGAAAATCTACTTCCCGGTCTACGTACCCGGTGCCGGTCTCTCGATGGGCGATCTGCACTTCAGCCAGGGCGACGGCGAGATCACCTTCTGCGGCGCGATCGAGATGGCCGGCTGGCTGCATCTGAAGGTCGAGGTGATCAAGGACGGCATGGCGAAGTACGGTGTCAAGAACCCGATCTTCAAGCCGTCGCCGATCACGCCGAACTACAAGGACTATCTGATCTTCGAAGGCATCTCGGTCGACGAAGCCGGCAAGCAGCACTATCTCGATGTCACCATCGCCTATCGCCAGGCCTGCCTGAATGCGATCGAATATCTGAAGAAGTTCGGCTACTCCGGCGCCCAGGCTTATTCGATCCTCGGCACCGCACCGGTTCAGGGCCACATCTCCGGCGTGGTCGACGTGCCCAACGCCTGCGCAACATTATGGCTGCCGACGGAAATCTTCGACTTCGACGTGATGCCGTCCTCGGCAGGTCCGATCAAGCACATCAAGGGCGATATCCAGATGCCGATATCGCCGGACAAATAATCCCTGCGCGACCGGATGCGGGACGGCGTATCTGCCGCCCCGCATCCGCCGCGGCAGTTCTCTCACAGACAACAGCGTAGGGATGATGCGATGCCGGTCTATGAATATCTCTGTGACGATTGCGGTCCGTTCAAGGATATGCGCCCGATGGCCGAATGCGACGATCCGCAGGTCTGTCCGCAGTGTGAAATCATGGCCCCTCGCGTGATTCTGACCGCCCCGAATTTCTTCTGCATGCCGTCGGAGACGCGCAAGGCTCACGCCGTCAACGAGCGTAGCACCCACGCGCCGCAGACGCTGGCGCAATACAAGGCCTCGCATGGCCCCGGCTGCGGCTGCTGCTCGACGGGAAAAAGTTCGTCGGACAAGAGCTCATCGGACAAGAAGAAGCCGGCGCGGCTGGTGACCAAGACCAGGAGCGGTGCCAAGGGTTTTCCGACCGCGCGGCCCTGGATGATCAGTCACTGATTCACGCGGCAATCTCAAACAGGGTAGAGGAGCAATTCAAATGCTTCACGGTGACATCTCCAGCAGCAACGACACCGTCGGCGTCGCGGTGGTCAACTACAAGATGCCCCGCCTGCACACCAAGGCCGAGGTGCTCGATAACGCCCGCAAGATCGCCGACATGGTGGTGGGCATGAAGACCGGTCTTCCCGGCATGGATCTGGTGATCTTCCCGGAATACTCCACCCAGGGCATCATGTACGACTCCAAGGAAATGTATGAGACCGCTTGCGCGGTGCCGGGTGAGGAGACCGCGATTTTTGCGGAGGCCTGCCGCAAGGCTAAGGTGTGGGGCGTGTTCTCGCTCACCGGCGAGCGCCACGAGGAGCATCCGAACAAGGCGCCGTACAACACCCTGATCCTGATGAACGACAAGGGTGAGATCGTGCAGAAGTACCGCAAGATCATGCCGTGGGTGCCGATCGAGGGCTGGTATCCCGGCAATTGCACCTATGTCTCGGACGGTCCGAAAGGCATGAAGGTCAGCCTGATCATCTGCGACGACGGTAACTTCCCGGAGATCTGGCGGGACTGCGCCATGAAGGGAGCCGAACTGATCGTGCGCTGCCAGGGCTACATGTATCCGGCCAAGGAGCAGCAGATCCTGATTTCAAAGGCGATGGCGTGGGCCAACAACGTCTATGTCGCGGTCGCCAACGCCGCCGGCTTCGACGGGGTCTATTCCTATTTCGGTCACTCCGCGATCATCGGCTTCGACGGCCGCACCCTCGGCGAGTGTGGCGAGGAGGACTACGGCATCCAATATGCTCAGCTGTCGAAGCATTTGATCCGCGATGCACGCCGCAACGGCCAGTCGCAGAACCATCTCTACAAGCTGGTCCATCGCGGCTACACCGGCATGATCAATTCCGGCGAAAGCCAGCGCGGCGTCGCAGCCTGCCCCTATGATTTCTACAAGAACTGGATCGCCGATCCCGAGGGCACAAGGGACATGGTCGAGGCGATGACGCGCGCGACGCCCGGGACCGCCGAATGCCCGATCGACGGTATCCCGAATGAAGCGGCGCCGAGCAACTACTGAGCAGTGGCTGGCATCAACCGCCCGTTCCCACGCCGGCAAGGGCGCCGTGCGCTACGCGCGGTGACGGTCTAGCGTTTCTGCTGCGCCGGCTTGCGCGGCGGGCGCGGAGCGGCGGCCGGTGTGGGTGTCCCGCTCATCTTGTTCGCGGCCTCGCTGACGTCGAGCAGCGAGCGACGGATGTCTTCGAGGAAGTTCGCCGATTTCTTCCTCATGGTGTCGGCGAGCTCGTGCAATCCCTGGATCTTTTCGAACAGCTCATCCGCCTTGCCGTCGGCAAAGCCGGGCACGACGCCTTCGATCTTTGTGACCGCCTTGTCGAAGCCCGCGAAGGCGCTGTCGACCTTGGCCATGACGGAATCGATTTCGCCGCCCTTGCTCCGGAGATCGGCGGTGTAGTTCTCGAACGTGCGCAGGCCCTCCTTGATCGCCGGGGCGTTGCTGACGATCGTGCGGTCGACACTATGCAGGGTGTCGACGATGGATTCGGCGTCGCTGAGATCGGCGGTCAGCACGGGGACGCCGTCCGAGTCCAGCGGCACTGGCGGCGCGGAGGGAGCGCCGCCGATCAGCGAGACCGCGGCGACGCCGGTGAGACCCAGGAATTCGATGCCCGCGACGGTGTCCTTGCGGATTGGCGCGGTATTGTCGAGCATCACCAGCGCCACGACCTTGCGCGGATTGTCCAGCTTGATCGACAGGATCTGGCCTGCGGGGACGCCGTCGAAATTGACCGGCCCGCCGCGGCGCAATCCGCTGGCAGAGCCGCCCTCGAATACCACGCGCAACGGGCTGCGGCTCTGGAGGGTGCGCCATTTCTGCACGCCGAGCACGCCGCCGAACGCCACGGCAATCACCGCCAGCGTCGCCGTTCCGATCACCAGATTGCTCGCGCGTGCCATGCCGGGTGATTTTACGGCCAAACGAGGGAAGTTGGAAGGAGCTGCAATGGTACGTAGGGCGGGTTAGCGAAGCGTAACCCGCCAACGCCATGTGCGGCCATGGACCGATTTGGCGGATTACGCTGCGCTAATCCGCCCAGCGACATCAATGCCCGGCGGCGCGCTTGGCCGCAGCATTGTTCAGCACGATCAGGGCATCGACGGCGACGCCTGTTTTGGCATTGATCAGGAACGGATTGACGTCGATCGAGGCGATCCGGTCGCCGGCATCGGCGATCAGGTTGGACAGGCCGACCAGGGCCTTCACCGCGGAGGCCTCGTGCAAGGCCGGCTTGCCGCGATAGCCGCGCATCTTGATGCCGGCCTTGGTGCGGCCGATCAGGAGCCGCGCCTCGGCCTCGTCCAGCGGCGCACCGGCGAGCGCGACGTCCTTCATCAGCTCGATGTCGATGCCGCCGGTGCCGAACAGCACGACCGGGCCCATCTCGGCATCGAGGGAGGCGCCGACCACGAGCTCCAGATCGGCCTTGACCTGTTGCGCGATCAGGATGCCATCGAGCTTCGGCTTGCCCTTCAGCTTACTCACCCGCGCGGTGATGTCGGCGAACGCCTTTTTCACTTCGGCTGCGCTGGTGAGATTCAGCACCACGCCGCCGATATCTGATTTGTGCAGGATCTCGGCGCTGACGACTTTGGCCACGACAGGGAAGCCGATCTGCTTGGCGATCTTCACGGCCTCGGCTGCCGTCTGTGCGATTGCCTCCTTCGAGGTCGGGATGCCATAGGCCTTCAGGAGCTTCTTCGAGGCGACCTCGTCGAGCGCGGCGCCGGTTGCCGATTTCAGCGCCTTCTCCAGCACGGCACGCGCGGCAGGCTTCGAGCTCGAGACGATATCGGGCACTTCCTTGCGCAGCTTGGCGTAGTCGAGCAGCGACTTGATCGCAGTTACCGCGCGATCCATGCCCTGCATGACCGCGAGATGCGGCAGCGACTTGCGCAAGGTCTTGGTGAACTCCGTGAAGCCGATCGACATCGCGCTGATATAGATCACCGGCTTGCCGGCCCGGCTCGCCATCTCGTCGACGATGCGCAGATTGCGCTCGCGCAGCTCGTGCGGCGCTTTCGGCAGCTCGGCATCGATGATGACGATGTCGATATCGGGGTCGTCGATCATCAGCCCGATCGTTTTCATGTAGACGGAGGGATCGACCACCGCGGCAAAGCCAGCGTCGAGCGGGTTGCCGACGATCGAGCCCGGCCCGAGCATCTTTGCCAACTCCGAGCCGACATGCGAGCTGAGCGGTGCAAAATTCAGGCCCTCTGCATCGAAGGCGTCGATCAGCATGCCGCGCTTGCCGCCGGATAGCGTCACTGCGGCGAGCCGGTCGCCCCTGGGCACAGCGGCATGGACGAAGCATTCGGTGGTCTCGATCAGTTCGTCGAGCCCGCCGACCCTGATGACCCCTTCGCGCGTTGCAATGGCGTCGAATGTCTCGATCGAGCCCGCGAGCGCGCCGGTGTGCGCCATCGCCGCCGCGCGGCCACCCTCGGACGCCCCGAGCTTGAGCGCGATTACCGGTTTGCTCGCGGCGCGCGCCGCCTTGCAGGCGTCCCGGAATGCCTTGGTGTTGCGCACGCCTTCGAGGTACACCACGATCACCTTGATGCTCGGATCCTCGGCGAAATAGCGCATCAGGTCCGGCGTCTCGAGCCCGGCCTCGTTGCCGGTCGTCACCATGTAGCCGACCCCGACGCCGCGATCTTCCAAGGCCTGGCGGATCGCCATGACGATGGCACCGGATTGTCCGGCAATCGCCACCGCGCCCTGTTCCATGGTGACGATACGGTCGTCGATATTGGTGAAGAGCTTTTCGCCGGCGCTCAAATTGCCGAGGCAGTTCGGGCCGGTGACCGCCAATCCCGTCTCGCGGACGGCCGCTTGCAGTTCGGCGGCGAGCTTCTGGCTTTCCTCGTCCTGCAACTCGCTGAAGCCCGAGGTGACGATGGTGGCCGAGCGCGCGCCGGCCGCGGCGGCATCGCGGATCACCTGCACGGCAAAGCGCGCCGGGACCAGCACCAGCACGTGGTCGGGTTTTTCCGGGAGGCTTGCAAAGTCTTTGTAGCAGGGGACACCCCAGACGGTGTCGCGTTTGGCATTGACCGGATAGAGCCCGCCTTCGTAGCCGTATTTGACCAGATTGTTCCAGATCCGCTCGGCATAATTTCCGGGCTTGTCGGTCGCGCCCACCAGCACGATGTTGCGCGGATGCAGCATGGCGTGGATGCCCTTGACGATGTCGCTGGCATCGGACGGCGAAGACCATGGGCGCGATGAAGCGGGGGCGGCAGATACGCGAGCTTCCATGGTGTGACCTCACCTGTTGTTCTTGTTGGCGGTGCGTCGCTCTGTTCTATGGCGAGTTCTTCGGACTGGCAACCACGTGGGCGGGCATGCCGTGCGGTGGAATGAGCGCGCATCAAACCCTGGTGATCCGGGATCTCCGGATCACTGCTCGCGCGGTCGTTCAATATCTCAGCATGCCGAGCTTGTAGGCGTAGTGATAGGCCAACTGCTTCGCCAGATAAGGAGCGACGGCGCGCCGGATCTGCATCTGTGTCGGTTCGAAGCCGAGAATGCGTCGCCGCAGGACGCCCATCTCCCTGACGCCGACCGCATAGGTGGACGCCGTCTTTTGTGCGTCATGGATTCGGAAGCAGGCGAGAAATCGCGGCAGGCGTGCAAATTTGAATCCTGCGGCTTGCGCTCGCAGGATGAAGTCCCAGTCCATCGCGTAGTGCAAGCTCTCGTCGATCGGCCCGATCCTGTCCCACACGCGCTTGCGCCAGAACATCGTCTCTTGCGGAATGTAGTCGGCATATCGCAACGCCTTGCCGTCATGGGGCGGCAGCACGGCGCGGCCGACCTCGAGTCCCTCGCGATCGATGAAGACACGATGGCCATAGACGACGTCGACACGCGGATGTGCGATGAAGTAATTTGCGACATAGGCAAGCGTCCCGGGCAGCAGGATGTCGTCGCTGTTGAGATAGGCCATGATCTCGCTCTCGATGCCGGCGAAGCCGAGATTGATGGCGCTGGATTGCCCCTTGTCCGGTTCGCTGCTCCAGCTGAGGCTATCGCCGCGCCTCTTCAAGAGATCGAGCGTGCCGTCGATCGAGCCGCCGTCCTGCACGTGATAATACAGGTCCGGATAGTTCTGGCTGACGATGCTGTCGATCGTGGCGCCGAGATATTGCGCATGGTTGTAGCTCGGCGTGACCATCGCGATTCGTGGCGCGCCCGAATGGATCGCAGGTGCTGGCAGGAAAACCGTCAGGTTGAGCAGGCGCGGCGGATATTGCTCGAAGGTCCACATCGGCGGGCGGCGCCAGAGGCTCCGAAGCGAGGAGCGTCTTTGCCCGGCGGCAATAAGATCCTGGTTCCTCTCCAGGAGCGCGACGCGGTTCTCGAGCTGTTCGAGACGCTGCCTGAACTCCTCATCCATCACCGTTCTTCTCGCAAATTGCAGCGAAAATGCTCAATGGGCCGTTCTGATAGGTCTCCGGTCGACGGCGCCGGTTCAGCGGTTCCATCAAGCGGGATTGTCCCTACACGTCGGGCGGATTCAAGAGGGGGGTGCGGATCGATTGCGAACCGCTATTCATCGGCTCCGATCAGGGTGGCATGCAGGATGTAGCGCTCGGGGCCGGACGCGAGCGCGTCGAACGGCCAGCAGGTCGCGAGCACGAGTTCGGCAGTCCGTGCCGTAGGATCGATGCCAGAGGCATCGAAGCGAACCACAGCGGATGAATCCGCGCGAAAACGAAAGTGCTTGCCATCACTACGTGTGACATCGATCAGGTCACCAATGGCGACATTCCGCAGGAAGCGGAAATGAGTGTCGCGGTGCGCTGCATATATGGCAACACCCCGTTCGCCCGCGTCAGCCGTTTGGCGGATATGGCCGGGCCCGAAAGCGAGCGCTTGGCCGCTCGCGCCTTCCAGCGCGATCGCGCTGGCGCCGATCCGCTTCACCTCGATTCGCGCGACCGGCCAGGTATCGGCCCATGACCATGGCCTGACCACTTCGCCGGTCGCAACGCTCCGGTCGAACGCGCGCTCCAGCAGCACCTGCGCGAGCCACGCTTTGGCATGGATGTAGGCGCCGTCGCCGAACAGGATGATGCCGATCAGGGCGAGAGCCAGGGGAGAGATGAAGCGGGGCATTGTGCTAATTCCCGTCATTGCGAGGAGCGAAGCGACGAAGCAATCCAGACTGTCTCCGTGGATGAATTTCTGGATTGCTTCGCTTCGCTCGCAATGACGAAGTTGAGAGGGCGTGTTCAAAAAAGGCGCGCGCGGCCGTTGGTGTGGGACGGGCAGCCGCGCGCGCTAACAGAGGAGTTCGGGGGCTCCTCTCTCAAGCGGCGTCAGTGAGCAAGGTCTGACGCCGGTTGAACACGAACAGGATCAGGGCGAGCACGATCAGGATCAGGCCTGCGGTCATTTTCAGCTCCGCCGAGGTCGCGGTCTTGGGCAGGCGGATCGTATCCGGTGCAGCGGGCGTCGGCCGCCTCGTGGCCGGCTGGTTGCGTGCATCGGCGTGACGCTCGCGGAGCTGCGCCGGGACTTGCTGTCGTTCGCCAAAGACCTTCGCGAAATCCCAACCGGCCGGCAGGTTGATCGGCAACTCGCTGGGCTTGAGCGGCTCGCCTTCGGGACGGCTCGGCGTCTTGTCGACCGCGACGAGGCTGGTGAGCCGGGTGACGATCTGATGGTCGAGTGCCAGTGCCAGGATCGCCTTGTCGGAGTCTTCGGGCGTCATCTCGCGCAGGGTGCGCGCCACTTCGGCATCATCGATCTTGCGCTTGGCCCAAAGCTTCGACAGGCCTTTGCCTTCGGCCGCATTTTGCAGCGGCAGCGTCACCGACCATGGGCGGTCGCCCACGCGGCCCTTGATCTCGACCGAGCCCGCAAGCGTGTCGAGCTTTGCCGCCAGCACCAGCGGCTCGTCGCGATAGACGTCGGGAATGATCGTCGGTGTGACGTCGGCCTTGGCTTCGGAGAACTTTGCGCTCAGGCCGGTCACGGCCGGGTTCTCGAGCTTGGCAAACAGGCCGCGCATGCGCTCCTCGACCTGCTCGACGGAGCCGATATGGGTGAAGGCGCCGCGGCCGAGCTCGGCGGCGCGCGTCATCAGATAGGTATTGGGCGCCGAGCCGATGCCGATCATGAACACGCGCGAGCGGCCGCGCATCGCCGTGATCGTTTCGAACAATTGCTGCTCGTTGCCGATCGCACCGTCGGTCAGGAATACGATTTGGCGAACCATGCTGGCGTCGCCGAGCTTGTCGGTCAGCGCGGCCCGCATCGCCGGCACCATCTCGGTGCCGCCACGCGCCTGCAGCGCGCTGACGAACGAGGTGGCTTCACCGACACGCTCGGCATCCGCCGCCACGGAAGCCGGAAACAGCACGTCCATGGTGTCGTCGAAACGGATGACGTTGAAACGGTCGGTCGGCTGGAGACGGGAGAGCGCGTAGGTGAGGCTCGCCTTGGCCTGAACGATCGACGTGCCGCCCATCGAGCCGGAATTGTCGATCACGAATACCACCTCGCGCGGCCGTGGCTTCTGCGTCGCCTGCTCGGCGGCGGGCGGGGTCACGAAGGCGAGCAGATAATCGGCGTCGCCGACGCGCTCGTGGAACAAGCCGACCGACGGCGCCTTCACGGCAGCCGGCTTCCAGGTCAGTTCGAAATCGCGGTCGGCAGGCACGGCACCGTCGGCAAGCGTGACGATTCGCGTCGTATTGTCCGGGCTCTCGACCTTGAAATTATGATGGGGGCTCTTGACCTCGCCGAGCGCAAAGCCGGCGTTCAGGCGCACCGTGATGCTGGTCGGATTGACCGGCGCATTTTTGGCGGGATCCAGCACGGGCGGCGAGATGCGGTCGCGGTCCGGCACCGGGTCCGAATTCGTCGCGCCCCAGCCGGAACCGTCGTTGCGAAAATCGACGCTCTGGACGATCGGCGCCGGATTGTAGCGCGGCCCGACCACCAGCGGCAGGCGCAGCGAATATTCGTTGCCGGATTGATGCACCGGCTCCTGATATTCGATCTGCACCAGCACGGTTTCGCCGGGGCCGATATTGGCGACCGAGTTGGTGAAGATGTTCGGCCGCTCCTGCTCGGTGAGCGCGGCCTTCTGGCCGGCCCGGCGCGCCTCTTCGTAGGTCACGCGCGCCTGCTGCCGCTCCTTGATGTCGCCGACGATGACGCGGTTGCCGACCACCATCTTCAGCGAATCGACGGCACCGCCGGCGGGGAGCGGATAGACATAGGTCGCCTCGACCCAGTCCTTGGTCGGATTGCGGAAGATCTGGGTGACGCGGGCGCGCAGCGTCGGGCCTGATACCGTGATGTCGACGTCGATGCCGAGGCGGATCGCTTCCGTGTAGGCGCCGTCCTCCTTGAGGAGAAGAGACCCGGATTTGGCATCGCCGGGCTGAAGCAGGCTGGCCTGCTCCGTCGTCGCCGACCAGCCCGGCTCCAAGCTCACCAGCAGGGCCACGAAGGCGACCAGCATCACCGCGATGCCCTGCGCCAGAAGGAACATTCCGACCACGATCAGTCTGCCCAGCCAAGGGTGTTCGTTGCTGTCCGTCGTGTCGTAGGTATCCATTTGGCCTGCTCCCGAGGATGTTTGCTGGCTCTGAGCATCCGCCGGGACGGCCCGAGTTCGCGAGCAGAATGATCGGCAATGATCCGTCGCGGCCGGCCCGCGCGGGCCGCCGTCGGGGGGCGAAGTGCGGTTTTGTGCTGGTTTGTCCGCCCTGCTAGGATGTCGTCCTGGAGCAGGGCCACGATGCAGACGCAGGACAAATTCACCGACAAGCAGCTTTCGGACGAGCAGAGTCGCGAGATCGCGGAGACCATTCGCGAGGAGCTCGCCAGACGCCGGATCTCCCGGCAGGCGCTGGCCGAGCAGGCCAAGCTCAGCCTGTCGACGCTGGAGAAGGTGCTCGGCGGCCGACGGCCGTTCACGTTGGCGACCACGGTGC
This sequence comes from Bradyrhizobium sp. Kon69, assembly GCF_055807515.1. Classification (NCBI taxonomy): domain Bacteria; kingdom Pseudomonadati; phylum Pseudomonadota; class Alphaproteobacteria; order Hyphomicrobiales; family Nitrobacteraceae; genus Bradyrhizobium; species Bradyrhizobium sp. Kon69. The sequence continues at coordinate 166,615 of NZ_JBVVOS010000008.1, forward strand.
GGCTGGAGCAGGCGCTGGGCGTCTCCCTGCGCAGAAGCGCCGCCGTGGTGACGCCTCCGGCCGCAAGCGATGTCGCGCCCGACAGCCTCGGCTCCTACGCACATCGCGCGGTGACCTGGCTCGAGGACGTCTACATCACGTTGCGACCGTCATTCGGCGACAAGGACGCGATCTTCGCCTACCGCACCGAGATCATCTGGGAGCCGAAGGTCTCTTCACTGGTGTTCCGCGAGGGGGAGCGGACCGATGCCGCCTACGAACACACCGGCGAGGTCGCGGTGCCGCATCAGTCCGGCTTCATCTATCTCGTGATCATCAAGCACGGCCAGCATCGCGTGATCACGGTGTCGCGGCCGACGGTCGCCGGCGAAATGTACGGGATCATCTCGACGCTCCGCGCCGGCCCCGGCTCGCAGCTGACGCCGATCGCAGCGCCGATCGCCTATGTGCCGCTCCGAAACTTCGCGAAGCCCTCGCTGGGGCGGGTCGCGCCCGGCGATGCCAACCACGAACTGTACCAAAAGCATCTGCGCCGGACGGTGGAAGAATCGTTCGCGCTGTTTCTGTCGGTATAGTCCGCAAGAAATAGCCCGGAATGACGCAGCATGCGTCTATAAGGGGACATGCAGGACGCGCCCGCACTCGACGACGGCGAATCTCCGCTGTTCTCAATCATTATCCCGCTCGAATCTCACCGCGGGCAGTGGGAGCTGTCCTGGCTCGGCTGGACGTCGCAGACTGCCGACACATCGCTCTACGAGATCATCTTGGTCGTGCCGCCGGATTTCACGGCACGCGAGCAGTTGAAGGTGTTGGCCGGCAACAGGGCTCGCCTCGAATTCACCGATTCCGAACACGACATCGGGCTCTGCGCATTCGGCGCGACGAAGGCGCGCGGCAGCTATCTGTTCTTCACGGAATCGCACTGCCGGCCCGAACCCGACGTGATCGAACTCTGCATTCGCGCGATCGATGCTCATCCCGACTGGGCCGGCTTTTCCTGTCGTTCGATCCCGATCTGCCATAACCGGCTATCCGTGGCAGAGGCAGCCATGTACCAGGCCGACATCGAGTTCGGTATGAAGCAGCATCCCTGGCGCAAGGTCCTGGATCAGTGTTTCGTGACGCGGCGCGACGTCTACCGGGAATGCGGCGGCCTGCGCGAAGAGTTCGGTCATTTCGCCGAATGGGTGCTTGCCGCCGCCTATCACGCGAGAGGCTATTCCCTCGGCTATCTCGAGGAGGCGCGCTTCCATCACTACTATGTCGGTGAGATCGACGAGCTGAAGAAATTCACGCTCGACTTCGTGCAAGGCGAGATTCGCTATCTGGGCGAGGCCCGCAACGATCCCGGCAGCGAGCTGCTCGACGTTCCGATCGAGTGGAGCTCGCGGAGCGAGGCCGGCACGTCGCTCGCCCGCAATGCACTGAACGCGCTCCTGCGCTACAGCCTCGCTGGCGGCGGCTGGGGACGGCCTGACGAGAAAGTGCTGGCGTTATGGCGTTGGGCCGTGCCGGCGCTGCTCGGCGATCTCGGCGCACGCGGTTTCGCGCGGCTGGGGGCGTGGCACGCGCGGGCCGTGCTGGTCGTTCTGACGGCCGTCGGATCGAGCGAGGCGATCGCGCGATGGATGCGGCGATACATCGCCGCGCTGATCCGGCATCAGAGACTCGATTGCATTCATCGTCTCGGGCGAGATGCGCGGTCTGTCGGCGGGTTTCTTGGGGAGCAGATTATCGCGCAGATCGGATTCCATGCCGAGGAGTTCTCCGCCGGTTACACGTTCCGCTGGAGCGAACCGGAGGCCGCCGTGCGGATCAAGGGGATGCCCGGCCGCACCATCGTCCGCGTTCGAAGCCCGCCGCTTCGCGCGCCGCTGCATACGATCGGCACGCGATTCTATCTCGACGGCACGCCCGTCGCCCCCGAGGCGGTCGTGACCGGTTATGACAGCTACACACTGAGCCTCGATGTGCCGCCGTCAGGCATCGCAACCCTCGCCTGGGCATGCCCCGGGTTCAGGGGCGTCGGCGATTCGCGTCGTCTCGGTCTGTCCATCGCGGGCATCGACGTCGGCCACGACATGATCGACGTCGAAAGCGCGGGAATAGCGTCGTCGCTCGCTTGAAAAGAATAGCGGCCTTTCAGCCGCTATTCGGTAGTTTTTCAGTCGAACTAGCCGCCGGTTTCGGCGCTGATGATGTCGCCGAACAGCTCCCACTGGCCCTTCTTGAATCGCCACATCTTGAGCTGCTCGATCGGCGCGAAGTCCGTGGCCGAGGTGTTGATCTTGATACCCGGGATCAGGGTGTCGGGGACGAAGTCCTTGAGGCTCGCTGCCTGCTTCATCACATTCTCGCGGGTCAGATTGTCGCCCGCCTGCTTCAGCACCTGCACCATGGTCTGGGCTGCGGCATAGGCGTAAACAAGATTGGCGTCCGAAATATTTGCACCGGGTATGTATTTGTCGACGAAGGCCATGAATTTCTTCATGCCCTCATCATCCTTCCACTGCGGATCCGACGCGTCCTTCAGATAACCGGCCGACAGCACGCCTTCGGATGCCTCGAGACCAGCCGGCTTCATCACCGCGCCGATCGACACCGAGACATCGGTCATGAGATGCATCGGCTTCCACTCCAGCTCGGCAATCTTCTTGATCGCCTGCGCCGCAAACTTCGGGGTCGCGATGTTGACGAAGACGTCGGCGCCGGTTCCCTTGAGCTTGACGATATGGGCGTCGATCGAAGGCTCCGACGTCTCGTAGCTCTCTTCCGCCACGATCATTTTCGATGCCCTGTCGCCGAACACGTCCTTGATGCCGGCGAGGTAGTCCTTGCCGAAATCATCGTTGGCATAGAAGATCGCAACCTTCCCGTCCGGCTTTTCCTTCAAAATATACTTGGCGAAGATCTGTGCCTCGACGCGGTAGCTGGGCTGGAAGCCCATGGTCCAGGGAAAATTCTTCGGGTCGTTCCACTTGCTGGCGCCTGTGGCGAGGAACAGCTGCGGCACTTTCTTGGAATTGTGATACTTCTGCACGGCGGTCTGGGTCGGCGTGCCCAGTGCGTTGAACACCAGGAAGACCTCGTCGCTCTCGATCAGCTTGCGGATCTGCTCAACCGTCTTCGGCGGCGAGTAGCCGTCATCGTAGGAGATCCAGTTGATCTTGCGGCCGTTGATGCCGCCCTGGTCGTTGATCATCTTGAAATAGGCTTCCTCGGTCTTGCCGATGACGCCGTAGGCGGAAGCCGGGCCGGAATAGGCCTCGACATTGCCGATCTTGATCTCGGTGTCGGTGACGCCGGTGTCGTACGCTTTTTGGGCATACGCGGAGTGGGTCGCAAACAGCGTCATCGCTGTTGCCGCGGCAAGCAGGGCGAGTTTCTTGTTCATGAAAATTCCTTGGGGCTTCTTTGGGGTTTCTTCTGACTTTGGCACTTCAAAAAAGAAAAGCGCCCGCGAGAGGGGCGCTTTGATCAGGCGTTGGCGGCTTTCTTGTCGACTTCGGAGGTGATCGAGAATTCCTTGCGCAAGGTTGGCTTGTGGATCTTGCCGGTGGCGTTGCGTGGTAACGCATCGACGAAGCGGACCTGGCGCGGACATTTGAAGCGCGCGAGATTCGCCGCGCAGTGCGCGAAGACTGCTGCCTCGGTCAACCGCTGGCCCGGCTTGGCCGCGACGATGGCCAGGCCAACCTCGCCCCATTGCGGATCGGGAATGCCGATCACGGCGGCTTCCGCGATGGCGTCGAGTTGGTGCAGGACGTTCTCGACCTCGGCCGGATAGACGTTCTCGCCGCCGGAAATGTACATGTCCTTCCAGCGGTCGACGATGTAGTAAAAGCCTTCCTCGTCGACGCGTGTCGCGTCGCCCGTGTGCAGCCACCCGTCTGTGAACGACGTTCTGTTCGCCTCCGGCCTGTTCCAGTAGCCGGGCGTGATGTTCGGCCCCCGAACCCAGAGTTCGCCGAGCTCGCCGACATCGGCGTCGCTGCCATCAGGACGCACAATGCGCACTTCCGTGTGCAACACCGGCTTGCCGGCCGAGCCGGCCTTGCGCGCCGCATCCTCGCGGTCGAGCACCAGCACCGCCGGCGAGGTCTCGGTCATGCCGTAGCCCTGCTGAAGCGCGACGCCACGCGCCTCCCACACCTTGAGCAGCGGCACTGGCATTGGTGCGCCGCCGACACCGCCGACGATCAGCCGGCCGAGGTCGGTGGTCGCGAAGGCCGGATGCTGGGCCATGAACTGGTAGATCGCGGGCACGCCGAAGAACACGTTGACGCCCTGCGCGGGATCGTTGATCAGGCCAAGCGCCGTGCCGGGATCGAAGGCGCGCATGATCATCACCGTGCCACCGGCGTGCAGCACCGGGTTGGTGTAGCAGTTCAGTCCGCCGGTGTGGAACAGCGGCAGCACGGTGAGCAGCACCGAGGATGGCCCGATGCAGGCGGGGCCGCCGAGATTGACGCAATTCCAGAAGGTCATGCCATGGGTGATGGTGGCGCCCTTGGGATGACCCGTCGTGCCCGAGGTGTACATGATGGTCGAGACGTCATCGAGGGTGACCTCCTCGATTTTATCGAGCGGCTTTGCGGCGGCGATGCCGGCCTCATAAGTCCCGCCGGGGCCAAGCAGCAGGCTCGTCTCAATGCCGCAGAGCTTTGCCACGGCAAGCGCCGTTTCGGCGAGATCGGTGTCGTGGATCATCACCTTCGGGGCGCAATCTGCGGTGATGAACTGGAGCTCGGGAACGGTGAGGCGGGTGTTCAGCGGCACGAAGATCGCACCTAACCGGCCGCAGGCGAACTGCACCTCCAGCGTATCGGTCGTGTTCAGCGCCAGCACTGCGACGCGCTCGCCGCGCGAGACTTTCAGCGTATGACGCAGAAACGAGGCGAGACGAGAGACGCGCGCATCGAGCTGCGCATAGCTGAAGCGGCGCTCGCTCGCGAGGTCGATCACCGCGACCTTGCTCGGCGTGCGGCGGCCATAATGGGCGATCCAGTCGTAGTAACGAACGGCCAAAATTCCTCCCTCGGCGGTCTGGTGCCGCCCACGTCCCTATTGCCATGCACCATGCCCGGCATGGCCCTGGGGCCAGCCGGAGTTTGTGCACCACGCTTCTTTTTGATCCGGAGTTGGCGCGCGAGCGATGAAAATCGTCTTGCGTTGAGTTGCTAGAGCGGGCGCTGCTCGGAAGCGGCCGCCGGCCAGCCACTCCGCGCAAGTGAGCCGTCAAAGTTCCGGCCATGGTGCACGAGACGAATCCGCCAGCAGGGCGAGAGTGCGATGATGAGCCCGTTCTATACCGCCGAGCATGACGCCTTTCGCGATGTGATGCGCCGCTTCGTCGACAAAGAGATTGCGCCCTTTGCCCACGAGTGGGACGAGGCCGGCGAATTCCCTCGCGCGCTCTATCGCAAGGCGGCCGAGATCGGCCTCTTGGGACTCGGATTTCCCGAGGAATATGGCGGGATCGCCGCCGACCAGTTCATGAAGATCGTCGCCAGCCAGGAGCTGGCGCGGGCCGGCGCCGGCGGCGTCAGCGCCAGCCTGATGAGCCATACCATCGGCTCGCCGCCGATCGCGCGGGCCGCGCGCCCCGAGGTCAAGGCGCGCGTGCTGCCTCAGGTGCTCGCGGGTGAGAAAATCTCCGCGCTCGCGATCACCGAGCCGGGCGGCGGTTCTGATGTTGCGAGCCTCCGGGCCAAGGCGCGGCGCGACGGCGATCACTACGTTGTGAGCGGCGAGAAGACGTTCATCACCTCGGGTATGCGCGCCGACTATCTGACCGTTGCGGTGCGCACCGGCGGTGAGGGCGCCGGCGGCGTCAGCCTGCTCCTGATCGAGGGGGATACGCCGGGCCTGTCCCGGACAAAGCTGAAGAAGATGGGCTGGTGGGCCTCCGACACCGCGACCCTGCATTTCGACGAGTGTCGCGTACCGGCGGAAAACCTGATCGGCGAGGAAGGCCAGGGCTTCAAGATCATCATGCGGAATTTCAACAGCGAGCGCATGGGCATGGCGGCGGGCTGCACCGCGTTCGCGCGCGTCTGCCTCGACGAAGCCATCGCCTACGCCAAGGAGCGCAAGACCTTCGGCAAGCCGCTCGCGCAGCACCAGGTGATCCGCCACAAGATCGTCGACATGGCGCAGAAGGTCGCCGCGTCGCAAGCGATGCTGGAGATGCTGGCCTGGCGGCTGGAGCAGGGTGAAAGCCCGGTCGCCGAAATCTGCATGATGAAGAACCAGGCGACCCAGACCATGGCATTCTGCGCCTCTGAAGCCGTGCAGATTTTTGGCGGCGCCGGCTTCATGCGCGGCATCAAGGCCGAGCGCATCTACCGCGAGGTCAAGGTCAACGCCATCGGCGGCGGCACCGAGGAGATCATGAAGGATCTGGCGTCGCGGCAGATGGGGTTGTGAACGCCCCCTCCGTCATGCCCGGGCTTGTCCCGGGCATCCACGTTCTTGATGGCGGGTGGCGAAGGCGTGGATGGCCGGGACAAGCCCGGCCATGACGAGCACATCAGAGATACCGAGAGCTGAGCCGACAAATGCTGTTTACCGCCGACCACGACGAGATCCGCCGTTCCTTACAGAAATTCATTGCCAACGAGATCAATCCGCACGTCGATGAATGGGAGAAGGCCGACATCTTCCCGGCGCATGAGCTGTTCAGGAAGATGGGCAGCCTCGGCTTTCTCGGATTGAACAAGCCGGTCGAATTCGGCGGATCCGGCCTCGACTATTCCTACGCGCTGATGATGGCGGAGGAACTCGGCGCCATCAATTGCGGCGGGGTGCCGATGGCGATCGGGGTGCAGACCGATATGGCGACGCCGGCGCTGGCGCGGTTCGGCTCCGATGAAGTGCGGCGCGAATTCCTAGCGCCCTCGATCTCTGGCGACTATGTGGCCTGCATCGGCGTCTCCGAGCCTGGCGCAGGCTCCGACGTCGCCTCGATCAAGACCAATGCGCGCGCGGACGGCGACGATTACGTCGTCGATGGCGGCAAGATGTGGATCACCAACGGCACTCAGGCCGACTGGATCTGCCTGCTCGCCAATACCGGCGACGGGCCCGTTCACCGCAACAAGTCGCTGATCTGCGTCCCCATGAAGACCAAGGGCGTCACCGTCGCGAGAAAACTCGACAAGATGGGCATGCGTTCGTCGGACACCGCGCAGATCTTCTTCGACAATGTCCGCGTGCCCAAGCGCAACCGGATCGGCGAGGAGGGCAAGGGCTTTACCTACCAGATGGTCCAGTTCCAGGAGGAGCGGCTCTGGGGCGCGGCCGCCTGCCTGAAGGCGCATGAACACATCATCAACGAGACCATCGAATACACCCGCAACCGCAAGGCCTTCGGCAAGTCGATTCTCGACAACCAGGTCGTCCATTTCAAGCTGGCCGAGATGCAGACCGAGGTCGAGCTGTTGCGCGCGCTGATCTACCGTGCCGGCGAGGCGCTGGTGGCGGGCGAGGATGTCACAAAACTGGCGACCATGGCCAAGCTGAAGGCCGGGCGGCTCGGCCGCGAGCTTACCGACGCCTGCTTGCAATATTGGGGCGGAATGGGCTTTACCAACGAGACGCCGGTCAGCCGCGCCTATCGCGACAGCCGCCTGACATCGATTGGCGGTGGCGCCGACGAGGTCATGCTGATGGTCCTGTGCAAGATGATGGGCACGCTGCCCGGCAGCAAAGGAAGTTCCTGATGATCACGCTCTATCACTGCGACGGCGCGCGCTCGTTCCGTCCGCTCTGGATGCTGGAGGAAATGGGGCTTCCCTACGAGCTCAAGATGCTGCCGTTCCCGCCCCGGGTCTTCGCCAAGGAATACCTCGCGCTCAATCCGCTCGGCACGATTCCCTTCATGGTTGATGGCGAGACCAGGATGACGGAATCGTCCGGCATCTGCCACTATCTCGGCATCAAGCATGGACCGACGCCACTGATGGTCGGGCCGGAGGATCCCGCCTATGGCGCGTTCCTGAACTGGATGTATTTCAGCGACGCCACGTTAACCTTCCCGCAGACGCTGGTGCTCCGATACACCCAGCTCGAGCCGGAAGAGCGCCGCAATCCGCAGGTCGCCGGCGACTATGCCAAATGGTTCTTAGGGAGGCTGCGCGCCGTCGAGGCAGCCACCGCAAATAGTGAGGCCTTGTGCGCCGGCCGCTTCACGGCCGCCGACATCGTGATCGGCTACGCGCTCCGCCTCGCCGACACTATCGGGCTTGCCAAGGATTTTGGGCCAAATGTCGCAGCCTATTGGGCGCGCTTGCAGCAGCGCGATGGTTTCAAGCGCGCGGTTGCTGCGGAGCAACAGGCCGGCGTCGAGCAGAACGTAGCGCCGAGGGTAAGGGCCTGATCGTCGTCCTGGCGAAAGCCAGGACCCATACCCCCAAGGAGAACCTTTGCGAAGATTCGTCGTTCGGGATCAGCACCGGCCCTTTCGATAGACCTCGCGGTATGGGTCCCGGCCTTCGCCGGGACGACGGTTGTTGAAGAGTTCCGTCTCGTCCACCACCCTCCTGGCCTGCCGACCTTTTGCGCTTCATGATAGCGCTATCCCGCCGTGACAGCGCCCAGATTTCCGCTAAGGTGACCTCCGTCCGCAGCGGCCAAAGAGCCGCGCGAGGAGGATCCCAATGGAAGATAACGGTCGCGAATCCGACCATTTGATGCTGATCACGCCGGAGCGGGTATTCTATGCCGGCCTGCTCGGCCGCCCCCGCAAGCGGACTCCCGGCTGCTGTCACGTCTATGTCGCGGTCAAGGGCAGCTTGCATCTGACGATCGATGATGCCCTCGCCACCGGCGAGCTGTTCGTCACCCTACCGAACCAGCGGCATTCCATTGCCAGCGACTATCGCACCGCGATCAGCGTCACGCTGGAGCCGGAGAGCATGCCTGATGGCGTGATCGAGGTCCTGGCCGAGCGGCTCACCGGACCCGACAAGGCCGTCTATGCCCGCAAGATCCTCGCCGCCTACACGCTGCTGCGCCAGCGCCGGTACGGCGACATCACCACCGCCGAATTCGACGAGATGTGTTTTGGCGAAGCGCTGCCGCGCCGGGTGCTCGATCCTCGCGTCACGCGTGCGGTCGCCCGTATCGGCCGCTTCACGGGTGAGCCCGTGACGGCGGTCACATGCGCGGCGGACGCCGGACTTTCCGCTTCGCGCTTCCTGCATCTGTTCAAGGAAGAGACCGGCATCTCGTTCCGCTCCTTCCGCGCCTGGAAGCGCGCGCGGCATCTGCTGCACTTCGCCAACCAGGACCTCAACCTCGCCCATCTCGCGCAGGACATCGGCTATCCCGACAGCACCCATTTCAGCCACTCGATCCGCCGCTTCTATGGCTTGAAGCCGCGCGCGATCTTCGTCGGCTCGCGCGATCTTGCGATTTATCGCAGCACCGAGACGGTAAGGCTGGCGGAGGCGAGTTAGCGCCGCTCTTGTAGGGTGGGCAAAGCGAAGCGTGCCCACCATCTTCGATCCACGCTGAGACATGGTGGGCACGGCGCAAGAGCGCCTTTGCCCACCCTACGACTTCCGTTTTCCAGCTTCTCCGCGCAAGAAGCCGCATGCCGCCCATCACATGATCGCAAGCGTTGAATTATCAACGTGCGAGACATTCAAGGCATGAGCGACAAGGCCGTCATCACCTGCGCGCTGAACGGCGTGCTCACCGACCCGAAGCAGCACAACGTGCCTGTCACGCCTGAGCAGATGGCGCGCGAGGCCAAGGCTGCGTTCGACGCCGGCGCGTCCATCATGCACATCCATCTGCGCCAGCAGGCACCGGACAAGGGGCATCTGCCGTCCTGGGAGGTCAACGTCAGCAAGGAGATCCAGCAGGCGATCCGCGAAGCCTGCCCCGGCGTGATCATCAACCACACCTCCGGCGTCTCCGGGCCGAACTACAGCGGTGCGCTGGATTGCATCCGCGAGACCAGGCCGGAGATCGCCGCCTGCAATGCCGGCTCGCTGAACTACCTGAAGGTGAAGGCCGACAACAGCTGGGCCTGGCCGCCGATGATGTTCGACAATGCGGTCGAGAAGGTGAAGGACTATCTCGACGTCATGAACGCGGTCGGTACCATCCCCGAATTCGAATGTTTTGACGTCGGCATCGTCCGCTGTGTCGGCATGTACCGTCAGGTCGGCATGTATAAAGGCCCGCTCGAATATAACTTTGTGATGGGCGTCGCCTCCGGCATGCCGTCGGATCCCGATCTGCTGCCGATCCTGATCAGGCTGAAGCGTCCCGAGGCGCAATTTCAGGTCACCGCGATCGGCCGCGAAGAAATCTGGCCGCTGCACCAGCGTTGCGCCGAGCTCGGCGGTCATCTGCGCACCGGTCTCGAAGATGCCTTCTATCTCGCCGACGGCAAGAAGGTGACGTCGAACGGCCAGCTGATCGAGGCCATCGCCGCCTGCGCCCGCCGTGCGGGCCGCGAGATCGCGAGCCCGGCGGAAGCGCGGAAGATTTTTGGGACGAATCGCTGAATGTGGCCCCAGCCGTCATTGCGAGCGAAGCGAAGCAATCCAGAATCTTTCCGTTGAGGCAGTCTGGATTGCTTCGTCGCTCCGCTCCTCGCAATGACGGGTAGGAAATAATCATGTCCATTCTCGAAAATACCATTTCTCCCGGCAGTGCCGGCTATCGCGCCAACCGTGACGGCATGCTCGGCCTGATCGACCGCATGCGCGCGCTGGAAGAGCGCACGCGTGCGGCGTCGGCTGCGGCGAAAGATCGCTTCCACAAGCGCGGGCAGCTATTGCCGCGCGAGCGCGTCGCGCTGGTGCTCGATCCCGGCGCGCCCTTCATCGAGCTGTCCACGCTCGCCGGCTACATGTTCGACGTATCGGATCCGGACAAGAGCGTCCCCGGCGGCGGCGTCATCGCTGGCATCGGTTTCGTCTCGGGCATCCGCTGCATGGTCAGCGCGAACGATTCCGGCATCGATGCCGGCGCGCTGCAGCCTTACGGACTGGATAAAACGATACGCGTGCAGGAGCTCGCGCTGGAGAACAAGCTGCCTTACGTCCAGCTGGTTGAGAGCGCCGGCGCCAATCTCCTGCGCTACCGCGTCGAAGACTTTGTCCGCGGCGGCAACATCTTCCGCAATCTCGCGCGACTCTCGGCGGCGGGGCTGCCCGTCGTCACCGTGACGCATGGCTCGTCGACCGCCGGGGGCGCCTATCAGACTGGCCTGTCGGATTACATCGTCATGGTCCGTGGCCGCACCCGTGCCTTCCTTGCCGGGCCGCCGCTGCTGAAGGCCGCCACCGGCGAGATCGCGACCGAGGAGGAGCTTGGCGGGGCCGAGATGCACACGCAGGTGTCGGGACTTGGCGACTACCTCGCCGAGGATGACCGCGACGCCCTGCGCATCGCGCGCGAGATCATGGCGGCGCTGGAATGGGAGCGGCCGGACAAGGGAGCTGCGCAATACAAGCCGCCGCGCTACGACCAGGACGAGCTGCTCGGCATCATGCCGATGGACCACAAGCGCGCCGTGGACATGAAGCAGGTCATCGCGCGCATCGTCGACGATTCCGACTTCACCGAGATGGCGCCGAACTACGGCCCGGCCACCGTCTGCGGCCATGCCCGCATCGAGGGCCAGGCCATCGGCATCATCACCAACAACGGTCCGCTCGATCCGGCCGGTGCCAACAAGGCGACGCATTTCATCCAGGCGTGCTGCCAGACCCGCACGCCATTGCTGTATCTGAACAACACCACCGGCTACATGGTCGGAAAAGCTTACGAAGAAGCCGGCATGATCAAGCACGGCTCCAAGATGATCCAGGCGGTGACGTCGGCGACGGTGCCGCAGATCACCATCTATTGCGGCGCCTCGTTCGGCGCCGGCAATTACGGCATGTGCGGGCGCGGCTTCCATCCGCGCTTCTGCTTCTCCTGGCCCAACGCCAAGACTGCCGTGATGGGCGGTGAGCAGGCCGCCGAGACCATGGCGATCGTCACCGAAGCGGCAGCCGCGCGTCGCGGCAAGCCGGTCGAAAAAGAAAAGCTCGATGCCATGAAGGCGCAGATCGTCGGCGTGTTCGACGGCCAGATGGACGTGTTCTCGACCAGCGCGCGCGTGCTTGACGACGGCGTGATCGATCCGCGCGACACCCGCGTGCTGCTGTCAGAAGTGCTCGCGATTTGCCGGGAGGGCGATGCGCGTACGCCCCAGCGCATGCAGTTTTCGGTGGCCCGCCCATGAGGAACGGTTCAACGCAGCACCGGCCGTTCTTCAAGCTCCTGGTCGCCAATCGCGGCGAGATCGCGTTGCGCGTGATGCGCAGTGCGCGGAAGCTCGGCCTCGGTGTCGTCGCGGTCTATTCGGATGCGGATCGCGACGCGCTCCATGTGCAACAGGCCGACCAGGCCGTGCGCATCGGCGAGCCGCTGCCGACGCAGTCCTACCTCAACATTCCCGCGATCGTTGCGGCCGCAAAGGCCAGCGGCGCGGATGCCGTTCATCCCGGCTATGGCTTCCTCGCCGAGAACGAGGAGTTTGCGCAGGCCTGCAAGGATGCCGGCCTCGTCTTCATCGGCCCGTCGCCGCAGGCGATCGAGACCATGGGCAACAAGGCCGGTGCCAAGGAGATCATGAAAAAGGCCGGCGTGCCCGTCGTGCCCGGCTATCAGGGCGCCGATCAGGGCGATGAAATCATGCTCGCGGAGGCGAGAGAGATCGGCTTTCCCGTGATGATCAAGGCGGTCGCCGGCGGCGGTGGACGCGGCATGCGGCTCGTGACGGACGCGGCGTCGTTTCCTGATGCACTGCGTAGCGCGCGGTCCGAGGCGAAGGCGGCGTTTGGCGATCCGACGGTGATCCTCGAACGCGCCATCCAGAATCCCCGTCACATTGAAATTCAGGTGTTCGGCGACAGCCATGGCAACGCCATTCATCTCGGCGAACGCGATTGCTCGGTGCAGCGGCGCCACCAGAAGCTGATCGAGGAGGCTCCGTCGCCCGCGGTGACGCCGGAACTGCGGGCGAAGATGGGCGAGGTCGCGGTCGCCGCGGTGAAGGCGCTGCGCTGCGAGGGCGCCGGCACGCTGGAATTTCTGCTCGATGCGAGCGGCGAATTCTACTTCATGGAGATGAACACCCGCCTCCAGGTCGAGCATCCCGTCACCGAGGCCATCACCGGGCTCGACCTCGTCGAGCTGCAGCTGCGCGTTGCGCGCGGCGAGCCGTTGCCGGTCAAGCAGCAAGAGATTCACTTCACGGGCCACGCCATCGAGGTGCGGCTGTGCTCCGAGGATGCCGCGCAGGATTTCATGCCGCAGTCCGGGCGCATGGCGCGCTGGCAGGTGCCGGATGGCATCCGCGTCGAGCATGCGCTGCAATCGGGCTCCGAGATTCCGCCGTTCTACGATTCCATGATCGCCAAGGTGATCAGCCATGGCGCGACCCGCGAGGAGGCGAGGGGGCGGCTGATCGTCGGCCTCGAACAGCTCACCGCTTTCGGCGTGACCACCAATCAGGCGTTCTTGATGTCGTGCCTGCGTCATCCCGGCTTTACCAAGGGTGAAGCGACGACGGCGTTCATTGGTGCGCATCGCGACGAGTTGCTGGCGCCGCGCGCGGACGCTACATTCGATATCGCTTTGGCCGGCCTGCTGCTTTATGTCACGAACCCGCAGGCACCGTCGTGGTGCCGCGGACGGAGCCTCGCGGCAACGTTCCCGCTACCGGCGAAGATCGAGATCGCAGGCCACGCGTATGAGCTCGAAGTCACGCGCGAGCGCGATGGCAGCTACATCGTCGCCAGCGACGGCCGGCACGACAAGTTCGAGATCGATCAGCTCGATCTCGACATGATCCGCTTCCGCCATGACGGTGTGATGGACAGTGCCAAATTCCTGCGCGATGGCGACCGGCTCCACCTCCAGCGCCGCGGCATCCCGCTCGCGGCGACCGATCTCACGCTGGCGGCGCCGAAGGCCGCCGCAAGCAACGGCGGCGATGGCAAGGTTCGCGCTGCCATGAACGGCCGCGTCGTTGCCGTCCTGGTCAAGCCGGGCGACCGCGTCAGTGCCGGCCAGCCGGTGCTGACCCTGGAAGCGATGAAGATGGAGCACGTCCACAAGGCCGGCATAGACGGCGTCGTCGCCGCGATCGACGTCGCCGAGGGCGAGCAGGTGACGACGGGCTGGATCGTGGCCGAGATCGGGGCTGGGTAGGGCACGACAGCGGAGCTACTGGCTCCGCCCCGTCCCGTCATTGAGCAAACACGCCACCTGGTGCACCTCGCCCGCGTCCACCAGCGCCGGCCGTTCCGTCCGGCATCGCTCCATCGCAAACCGGCAGCGGGTGTGAAACGCGCATCCCGGCGGCGGATTGACCGGGCTTGGCACGTCGCCGTCGACCAGCGGCGCGAGCTTTTTGGCAAGCGGATTGGCGACCGGCACCGAGGCGAGCAGGGCCTGCGTGTAGGGATGGCGCGGATTTGCAAACAGCTCGTCCTTGTCGGCGATCTCGACGATGCGGCCGAGATACATCACGGCGACGCGGTGACTGATATGGGCGACCACCGCGAGATCATGCGCGATGAAGAGGTAGGAGAAGCCGTGCTCGCGCTGCAGGTCGATCAGAAGATTGATCACCTGCGCCTGGATCGAGACGTCGAGCGCGGAGACCGGCTCGTCGCAGACGATCAGCCGCGGCCCGAGCGCCAGCGCGCGGGCGATGCAGATGCGTTGGCGCTGGCCGCCGGAGAATTGGTGCGGGAAGTTGCGCATCTGGTCGGGCCGCAGGCCGACCTGCTCGAACAGGTTTGCGGTACGCGCCTCCAGCGCCTTGCCGGTCGCGAGCCCGTGCACGAACAGCGGCTCGCCCACGATGTCTCCGGCAGTCATCCGCGGGTTGAGCGAGGCGAACGGATCCTGGAACACGATCTGCATCGAACGACGATGTGGGCGCAGCTCGGACTTGGAGAGATGCGTGATGTCTTCGCCTTCGAGATGGATCTGGCCCGAGGTCGGCTCGACCAGCCGCAGCACGCTGCGCGCCACCGTCGACTTGCCGCAGCCGGATTCGCCGACGAGGCCCAGCGTCTCGCCGACCGCAACCGAAAACGAGACGCCGTCGACTGCATGCACTGTGCCGATTTGTCGGCGCAACACACCGGCGCGCACCGGATAGTGCTTCTTGAGATCGGTGACTTCGAGCAGCGCTTCGGTCATGCGACCTCCGCCACTTCGGCCGCACGCCAGCAGGCGGCGAGATGGCCGCCGCCCCAATCGATGAGCGGCGGATATTCGGCCTCGCAGCGCTTGATCGCGAGCTTGCAGCGCGGCGCGAACGCACAGCCCTTGGGCAGCCGCACCAGCGACGGGACCATGCCGGGAATTTCGTTCAGCCGTGCCGGCGCGGCGACGCCCGGCGCCGGCACCGCCGGAATCGAGGCCATCAATCCGCGCGTGTAGGGATGTTTCGGTGCGGCGAACAGTGCCTCGACGCTCGCTTCCTCGACCTTCCGTCCCGCATACATCACGATGACGCGCTGCGCGGTCTGCGCGACGACACCGAGATCATGCGTAATCAGCACGAGCCCGGTGCCGAGCTCTTTCTGAAGGTCCAGGATCAGCGCCAGGATCTGCGCCTGGATGGTGACATCGAGCGCAGTCGTAGGCTCGTCCGCGATCAGCAGCGCCGGCCGGCACGCCAGCGCCATGGCGATCATGGCGCGCTGGCGCATGCCGCCGGACAGTTGATGCGGATATTCCCGCGCGCGCCGAGCCGGTTCGGGGATGCGCACCAGGCGCAGCATCCCGATCGCGATGTCCCGGGCCTCCTTGCTCGACATGCTCCGGTGCAGCCGCACGGCCTCGACGATCTGGTCGCCGATCCGCATCACCGGATTGAGCGAGGTCATCGGCTCCTGGAAGATCATCGAGATGCGGTTACCCCTGACGGCGCGCATCTCTGCTTCGTCCAGCGTCAGAAGATCAGTGCCTTCAAGCGTGACGGAGCCGCCGACGATGCGGCCGGGCGGATCCGGCACCAGCCGCATCAGCGACAGCGCGGTGACGCTCTTGCCGCAGCCAGATTCGCCGACGATCGCCAGCGTCTCGCCGCGCTTCACCGTGAAGGACACATCATCGACCGCCCTAAACAGACCGGAGTTGGTGAAGAACACCGTCTTCAGGTTCTTCACCTCGAGCACGAGATCGGATTTGTCAGCCATCAGCCGCGCTGCCGTGGATCGAGGATGTCGCGCAGGGCGTCGCCGAACAGATTGGCGCCGAACACCGCGAGACTGATGGCGATGCCCGGGAAGATCACGAGCCACGGTGCCGTGCGGACATATTCGGCAGCCGACTCAGAAAGCATGCGGCCCCACGACGGGTACGGCTCGGGAATGCCGAGGCCGAGGAAAGACAGCGAGGCTTCGGTGAGGATGGTCGAGCCGAGCTGGGCGGTCGCAAGCACGATCAGCGGCGCCAGCGTGTTCGGCAGCACGTGACGGAGCGCGATCCGCACCTCGCTCATGCCGATCGACTTGGCGGCCTCGATGAATGGCAGCTCGCGCAGCGCCAGCGTGTTGGCGCGGATGACGCGCGAGACGGTCGGGATCAGCGGGATGGCGATCGCAATGATGACGTTCGGCAAGGACGGCCCAAGCGCCGCGGTCATGATCAGAGCCAACACCAGCAGCGGCAACGCCTGCAGGACATCGGAGACACGCTGAAACACGAGATCGACCCAGCCGGAGAGATAGCCGGAGGTGAGGCCCACGATCACTCCGATCGAGCCACCGAGTGCGGTCGAACCGATGCCGACCGCGAGCGAGATCCGCGCGCCATGAATGATGCGGCTGAAGACATCGCGGCCGAAGGAATCCGTCCCCATCCAGTGTGCCAGGCTTGGACGCGCCAGTGCCCGGGCGGCATCGATCGTCAGCGGATCGTAACGCGCGATGAAGTCGGCGAAGATCGCGGTGAACACGAACAGGGTCATGATGACGAGCCCGGCCGCACCCAACACATGCCGCTGCGCCAAAAACAGCACGCGCCGCCAGCCGACGGTCGCGTGCGCCCCGGCGCGCCTCAGTTCAACGTCATAGTCGATCGCGGCCAACAAGCTCTCCTAATCCGTGTACCGGATACGCGGGTCGAACACGGCGTACAGCATGTCGACGATGAAATTCGCGCTCACCACGACGATGGCAATCAGCATCACCAGGTTCTGCACGATCGGATAATCGCGCCAGCGGATCGCCTCGACCAGGAAACGCGCGACGCCGGGGATGTTGAACACGGTCTCGGTGACGATGAGGCCGCCGATCAGGAACGCCGCCTCGATGCCGATCACGGTGATGACGGGCAAAATCGCGTTCTTCAGCGCATGCTGATAGTTCACGGCGGCGTCCGATGCGCCCTTGGCACGCGCGGTGCGGATATAGTCCTGCCGCAGCACCTCCAGCATCGAGGATCGCGTGATGCGCATCGTCAGCGCCGCGCTGCGGAAGCCGACGGCGGCGGCGGGCACGGCATAGGTCGCGAAGGCTTCCAGCCAGGTCGCCGGATTCGGATTGAAGATCGGCATCTGGTTGAACATCGCCACCGAGGCGGTGAGGATGAGCAGGCCCAGCCAGAACGAAGGCAGCGACAATCCGCTCAGGCTCACCACACGCAACGCGTAATCGAGCCTCGTTCCCTGCTTCACCGCGCTGATGACGCCCAGGGGAATGCCGATCGACGCCGAGAACAACAGCGCCAGCCCGGCGAGCCGTGCCGTGATCGGGATCCGTGGCAGGATTTCCTGAAGCGCCGGCTTCTCGGAGACGTAGGAGTAGCCAAAGTCGCCGCGCAGAAAGCCGCTGATCCAGTGCCAATATTGCACCACCAGCGGCTGGTCGATGCCGAGCTCTTTTTCCAGATTGGCCTTGTCGGCGGGATCGACATAGCCGGCCGCGGCAAACAGGATGTCGACGATATTCCCGGGAACGATACGCAGCAGGAAGAAGATGACGACCGAGATCCCGAACAGGGTCACGAGCATCAGGAACAGGCGCCGCACCAGATAGGCAAACATGCATCGCCTCCCGTCGAACCCGTCAGCCGCCCGCGCTACTTGTCCATCCAGACATCCTCGTACCGATATCCATTATACGAGCTGTTCGACATCACCGTCACGCCCCTGACGTAAGGCTGCCAGCAGCTGCCGGTCCGTGCGTGGAAGATGATGGGGCGGGCGACGTCCTCCTGCAACTTCTTGTCGATGTCCCACACCAGCTTCTTGCGCTTGCTGACGTCGGTCTCCTGGGACTGCACGTCGAACAGCTTCTCGATCTCCTTGTTGCAGTAATTGGTGTAGTTGCGCTCGGAGCCGCAGGAATAGTTCTCGTAGAAGGACTGGTCAGGATCGTCGACGGCATTGCCGGTCAAATTGAGCCCGAGCATGTAGTCCTTGCGCGCGATCTTCGGGAACCAGTTCGCGGTCTCGACCACGTCGAGCTCGCCGTCGATATAGATACTCTTGAGCTGGTCGATCAGGATCACCGCCGGATCGCGATAGACCGGGATGTTGCGGGTCGAGACCTTGACCGCGAGATGCTTGTCCGGCCCATAACCGGCCTTCTGCATCAGCTTTTTTGCTTCCTCGCGGTTGGCGTTGATGTCGGGGCCGTAGCCCGGAATGGTCTCGAGCATCTCTTTCGGCATGCCCCACAGCCCGTTCGGCGGCGGCAGCAGGGTGCCGCCGATGTCGCCCTGACCCTCGAACAAGATCGAGATGAAGGCCTTGCGGTCGAGCGACAGCGCCATGGCGCGGCGGATGTCGATATTGTCGAACGGCGGCGCGGACGAATTGACGATGATGTTGGTCGCGACATTGTTGGGCTCGACCACGCAGACCGCGTTCGGCGCCTGCGATTTGACGTCCTTGAGAAGCGGGATGCTCACCTCGGTCGGGAAGGCCATGTCGAACTTGCCGGCGACGAAGGCGAGAATGGCGGTCGAGCGGTTCGGGATGATGGTAAACTCGATGCCGTCGAGATAGGGCCGCCCCTTGCGCCAATAATCGGGATTGCGAGTCAGCTTGATCGATTCATTGGCCTTGAACTCGACGAACTTGAACGGGCCCGTGCCGATCGGGTGCGTGCGCATGTCGCCGGGTGAGACGTGGCAGGGATAGACCGGCGTGTAGCCCGAGGCGAGCAGTGCAATTAGCGAAGGCTGCGGCCGCTTGAGGTTGAAGGAGACCTCGAGATCGCCGTTGGTGGAGACATCGTTGACCTGTTCGTACCAGCTCTTGCGCGGGTTCTGCCGGAACTTCTGCTGCGACTTGCCCATCAGCATGTCGAAGGTGCATTTGACGTCCGCCGAGGTGAACGGCTTGCCGTCGTGCCACTTCACGCCCTGGCGCAGCTTGAAGGTCAGTGTCTTGTTGTCGTTGACCCAGGCCCAGCTCTCGGCGAGCTCGGGCACGATCGTGTCCATGCTGTTCTGCGCCACGTCCTGCTTGTAGATGACGAGGTTGTTGAACACCGGCATGAAGGGAACATTGAGCGAGTAGGTCGCGCCTTCGTGGATCGAGGCGTTGCCGGGACTGTCGCGGTGGTACATCCGCAAAATGCCGCCCTGCTTGGGCTCGCCGGCGAGTGCAATGGTCGAAAACGCAAGCAAAGATAGCGCCGCCGTCGCGGCGAGCGCTCGTACGCTCCGCATCCTCGTCCTCCCTGGACATTAGCCTTTTGCGGCCTGCTTGAGTGGACGATAGCGACGCGTGTGCGGGGAGGCAACCGGCAAGGACGGGCGGCCTCTCGGCAATTCGGATGACGCAAGGCCGCAGGGGATTTCTCTCACAAATTGTGAGACGACCCTCCGGCGTCGTCCTGGCGAACGCCAGGACCCATTACCCCCACGGAGGTGTTTGGCGAAGATTGGTCGTTCGGTATTGCTACCTTCTCTACTCGTGAGATCACGCGGTATGGGTCCTGGCGTTCGCCAGGACGACAGCGGTCCTCACACGATCCTGGACGCCTTGTTCCCCCAATAGCGGTCCCGCAGCAGCCGCTTGTACAGCTTCCCTGTCGGCAGCCGCGGCAACTCCTTTTCAAAATCGACCGAGCGCGGCACCTTCTGCCGCGACAGCGACGCCCCGCAGAACGCGATCAGCTCTTCGGCGAGCGCCTCGCCCGGCACGACGCCCGGCATCGGCTGTACCACCGCCTTCACCTCTTCGCCGAGGTCGGGATTGGGCACGCCGAACACCGCGGCGTCCGCAACCTTTGGATGGGTGATCAACAGATTCTCGCACTCCTGCGGATAGATGTTCACGCCGCCCGAGATGATCATGAAGGTCGCGCGGTCTGTGAGATGAAGGAAGCGGTCCTCGTCGACATAGCCGACGTCGCCGACCGTGCTCATGCTGCCGTCGGCCGATCGCGCCTCCTTGGTCTTCTCCGGGTCGTTGAAATATTCAAAAGGCGAGGCCGTCTTGAACCAGACCTGTCCTGGCGTGCCGGTGGGGCATGGTTTCATGGTCTCGTCGAGAATATGGAGCTCGCCGAGCAGCACCTTGCCGACGGTGCCGCGATGGGCGAGCCATTCCGCGCTGTCGCAGGCGGTGAAGCCAAGGCCTTCGGTCGCGCCGTAATATTCGTGGATGATCGGTCCCCACCATTTGATCATGTCGTCCTTCACCAGGGCCGGGCAGGGGGCGGCGGCGTGGATCGCGATTTCGAGCGACGACAGGTCATAGCGCGTGCGCACCTCCTCCGGCAGCTTGAGCATGCGCGAGAACATCGTCGGCACCAACTGGGTATGAGTAATGCCCCATTGCTGCACGAGCTGGAGGTAACGCTCGGGATCGAAATTTTCCATGATGATGACGGTGCCGCCCATCCGGATCGTGAGGTTCACGGCGGCCTGCGGCGCCGAATGATAGAGCGGCGCCGGCGAGAGGTAGATCATGCCCTCGCGGTATTGCCAAAGCTTGGTCAGGAAATCGAACAACGGCAGATTGTGCTTTGGCGGCTCCTCCGGAAGGGGTCGCAGAATCCCTTTTGGCCGTCCCGTCGTGCCCGATGAATACAGCATGGCGGTGCCGAGCCATTCGTCCGGGATCGGCGTCTTCGGCAGGTTGGCGGTCACCTCGGTGAGGCCGACGATGCGCTCACTCTCGCCGGGGCCATCGGCGACGATGCACAGTTTGATGTCGGGACAGACCTTGATGGCTTCGCGCGCGATCTCAAGCTTCGCAACCGACGTGATCAGGATTTTCGACTGGCTGTTGACCAGGAGATAAGCGAGCTCGCCCGGCGTCAGGAACGAGTTGATGCAGGTGTAGTAGAGGCCGGAGCGCTCGCCCGCGCCGCAGGCTTCGAGGTAGCGGGAATTGTTCTCCATGAAGATCGAATAATGGTCGAGCCGCTTCAAGCCGTGCTTGCGGAACAAATGCGCCAGCCGGTTGCTGCGCGCATCGAGCTCGCGATAGGTGACGGCCTCGCCTGTTACCGCCATGATGAAGGCGGGCTGGAGCGGGCGCAGGCGGGCATGCTGACCTGGGTACATCGGTCCTCCGGCTTTAGATCATGCGGCAAGAAGCAGGATTTCGCGCACCTGCGCGGGGCCGTCGATCTTGCGCGGGTTGCGCGGGATCCAGTTCGTGCGCATCGCAGCGTCCGCGATGGCGTCGAAATGCTCGGGCGAGACCTGCACATCGGCGAGGCTGCGCGGCATGCCGAGCGAGCGGATGAAGGCATCGAGCACGTCGGCCGCCTTGTGACCGGGAAAGCCCATTGCGGCCGCGACGATCATCTGGCGCTCGGCATTGTCGGGCGCATTCCAGCGCATCACGGCCGGCAGCATGACGCAGGAGGTGTAGCCATGCGGCACGTCGAAGGTCGCGCCCAGCACGTAACCGATGCCGTGGCTCGCGCCCATCGGCACGCCGGCGGCAAGCGCGCCCATCGACAGCCAGGTGCCGATCTGCGCATCCATGCGTGCGTCGAGGTCAGCAGGATCAGCCTTCACCCGCGGCAGCGCGTCGGCGAGCATGGCCAGGCCCTTCACCGACTGCGCGTCGGCATAGGGATGCGTCTCGCGCGAGCAGATCGCCTCGACGCAATGATCGATGGCGCGGATGCCGGTCGAGAGGAACAGCCATTCCGGCGTGTGCACGGTGATGGCGGGATCAAGGATGGTCGCGCGCGGAACGCTGAGCGGATGCCGTAGCATCTGTTTCACACGGGCGGTGCGGTCGGTGACGCCTGCGATCGAGCTGAACTCGCCGCCGGCAATCGTGGTCGGGACGCTGATCTGACGCACGGTCGGCGCATTCATCTCGGGCGCGACGTCCTTGTGCACGCGGATACGCTCGATGCCGTCGACATCGTCGATGCCGTTGGCGAGGCAGAGCTGCACCGCCTTGGCGGCGTCGGTGATCGAACCGCCGCCCACGGTGACGATCAGGTCGGCGCCCGCGTCGCGCGCCGCATTGGTGGCGGCGATCACCGCCTCGCGCGGTGTGTGCGCCGGCATGGCATCGAAGACGCCCGCGCAATTTGTGCCCAGGGCCTGTTTGATCTTCGTGATTTCGTCGGTCTGGCGGTTGAGCGTCCCCGAGACCATCAGGAAGGCGCGGCGCGTCCCCAGCCGGTCCATCTGCGCGACCACGGCTTCGGCCGCGGGGTGGCCGAACACGACTTCCTCGATCGCGCCGTAAACGACACGTCCCTGGTGCACGCCTGTCCTCCCCGGACAATTCGACTTGTTTTTGTGGGGGGTAGTCTAACCGCGCTGGCGGCATTCGTCATGCGCGAAGACGCTGGGCTTTTTCTCCCCCTCTCCCCGTTCTTACGGGGAGAGGGTTGGGGTGAGGGGCTGTCTCAACAATCACGGTGGCAGTCGGACTCGCGGAGGCTCCCCTCACCCGGATCGCGTCCGCGATCCGGCCTCTCCCCGCAGGCGGGGAGAGGCGAAGAAGGACCTGTCAACCCGTCATCCGGCCAGGGCATTCCTCCGAGCATTGCGCGTGCGAAGGTCTTGAAGAGTTCATCATTGCGACCCATCTTGTGGCGCCCGCGGGTACAGGCGTACCCTGCTATTTCCGCGGTTTTTATGCGAGGACCTGGGATGACTGGACCGGACGGAAGCGAGCAGTTTGCCAAAAGGCACGATTTCGTTTCGCCTCGACCTCGCCTGATCGCGGGGTTTCTCGCCGCGGCATTCGGTCTTGCGGGCTGTGGCCAGCCGACCCCGCAAGCGGCCGCGCCGCCGCCCGCGCCGGTGACCGTCGCCCAGCCCGTCAAGCGCACCGTCACCGATTGGGACGAGTTCACCGGCCGCTTCGAGGCGATGGAGGAGGTGCAGGTCCGCCCGCGCGTCGGCGGGTTCGTCAACTCTGTCGAATTCCAGGATGGCGCCATCGTGCGTCAGGGCGATCTGCTCTATGTCATCGACCCACGTCCGTTCGAGGCGGTGGCCACGCAGGCGGAGGGGCAGCTTTCCGATGCGCGTGCCAAGGTGGAGCTTGCAAAGCGGGAGCTCGATCGTGGTTTGAGCCTGGTGCAGACCAGTGCCGTCTCCGAGCAGGTTGTCGATCAGCGCCGTCAGGCCTTGCAGGCCGCGCACGCTGCCGAAACACAGGCCGAGGGTGCGCTCAAAGTCGCCAAGCTCAATATCGAATTCACGCATGTGACGGCGCCGCTGACCGGCCGCGTCAGCCGCCATCTCGTCAGCCCTGGCAATCTCGTGCAGGGCAGCGATACCGGAACGTCGACGCTGCTCACCTCGATCGTGACGCTCGATCCGATCTATATCTATTTCGACATGGATGAGGCGACCTTCATCAAATACAGCAAGCTGTGGTTCGAAGGCCGCCGCCCGAGCTCGCGCGATACGGCGAACCCGGTGCAGGTGACGCTCGCCGGCGAGACGAAACCATCCCGTGAAGGCAGTATCAATTTCCTCGACAACCGCCTCGATGTCTCTACCGGCACGCTGCGCAGCCGCGCCGTGATCAAGAACACCGATCTGTCGATCTTGCCGGGTCAGTTCGGTCGCGTCCGCCTGATCGGCAGCGCGCCCTATGAGGCGCTGCTGATTCCCGACGTCGCGGTTGCGACCGACCAGTCCCGCAAGATCGTGTTCGTGGTGAAGCCGGACGACACTGTCGAGGCGCGTCCCGTGACCCTCGGACCGCTCGACGACGGCTTGCGCGTGATCCGCGAGGGGCTGAAGGCCGAGGACCGCGTTATCGTCAACGGCATCCAGCGCGCCCGTGTCGGCGCCAAGGTCGCCCCGCAGACTGCGCCAGCCGGCGGCAAGCCCGGTGACAAGTCATGAACCTTGGCCGCCTCTCCATCAACCAGCCCATTCTCGCGATGGTGCTATCGATCGTGCTGCTGATCGTCGGCGCGCTGGCCTACACCACGCTGCCTGTCTCCGAATATCCGCAGGTGGTGCCGCCGACCGTCGTCGTCACCACGCAATATCCCGGTGCCTCCGCGCAGACCGTGTCCGACACGGTTGCAGCCCCCATCGAGCAGGAGATCAACGGCGTCGAAGACATGCTGTATCTCTACAGCCAGGCGACCTCGAACGGCCAGCTCACCATCACCGTCACTTTCAAGCTCGGCACCGATCTCGACAAGGCCCAGGTGCTGGTGCAGAACCGCGTCGCGATCGCGCAGCCGCGTTTGCCTGAAGAGGTTCAGCGCAACGGCGTCACCACGCGCAAGAACTCGCCCGACATCTTGATGGTCGTGTTCATGCTGTCGCCGGACGACACTTTCGACCAGCTCTACATCTCCAACTACGCGCTGCTCCAGGTCCGCGACCAGCTGCTCCGGATCGACGGCGTCGGCGACATCCAGATCTTCGGCGCACGCGATTATTCGATGCGGCTATGGCTCGATCCTGACCGGATCGCCAATCTCGGCCTGACGTCGGCCGAAGTGCTCGCCGCGATCCGTGCGCAGAACGTGCAGATCGCGGGCGGCCAGATCGCCGAGCCGCCGATCGCCGACCGCGCTTTCCAGCCGAACCTCACCTTCACCGGGCGATTGAAAGACCAGAAGCAGTTCGAGGACATCCTGATCAAGGCCGGCTCCGACGGCCGCACGGTGCGCCTGCGTGACGTCGCCCGTATCGAGCTCGGTGCTCTCGCCTACTCCACCAACAGCTTCCTGCTGCGCAAATCGGCGGTCGCCATGCTGGTGACGCAGCGGCCGGGATCGAACGCGCTCGCGACCGCGAAGCACATTTCGGACACGATGACGAAGCTGAAGGAGACCTTTCCGAAAGGCCTCGACTTCAATATCGGCTACAACCCGACCGAGTTCATCGCGCAGTCGGTCCACGAGCTGATCAAGACCATCTACGAAGCCATGTTGCTCGTGGTCGTCGTCGTGCTGGTGTTCCTGCAGGGATGGCGGCCCGCGATCATTCCGATCATCGCGATCCCGGTGTCGCTGGTCGGCACTTTCGCGGTGATGGCGGCGCTCGGCTTCTCCATCAACAATCTCACGCTGTTCGGTCTCGTTCTCGCCGTCGGTATCGTCGTCGACGACGCCATCGTGGTGGTCGAGAATGTCGAGCGGCATCTCGAGCATGGCATGAGCCGGCGCGATGCCGCGCTGAAGACCATGGAGGAAGTCGGCGGAGCACTGGTGTCGATCGCGCTGGTGCTCTGCGCGGTGTTCGTCCCGACCGCGTTTCTGGGCGGCATCTCCGGGCAATTCTTCCAGCAATTCGCCGTCACCATTGCGGTCGCGACCGCAATCTCCTGCTTCTGCTCGTTGACGCTGTCGCCGGCGCTGGCCTCGCTTCTTCTCGTTCCGCACGAGGAGAAGCGGCCGCCGGCGCGCTGGAATATCCTCGCACGCGGCTGGAACGCTTTCACCGGCGTCTTCAACCGCGTGTTCGACCGTCTCGCGCATGGCTATGCGGGCCTGGCCAATTTCGTGATCCGGCATTCGGCGGTGATGATCCTGATCTACGTCGTGCTGATCGGCAGCGCCGGCTGGCTGATCGGGACCACGTCGCAAGGCTTTATTCCGGCGCAGGACCGCGGCTACGTCATCATCTCCGTGCAATTGCCGGGCGCGGCCTCGCTGGCGCGGACCACCGAGGTCGTGCGCGAGATCGAGCGGATCGCGCTGGATACGCCGGGTATCATCCGCGTCGCCGCTTTCGCCGGCTTCTCCGGCGCGACGCGGACGCAGGCCGGCAATGCGGCGGCGCTCTTCCCGGTGTTCGACGAGCCCGAGGCGCGGATCAAGAAGGGATTGTCCGCGAACGCCATCACGGTCGAGCTGCGCAAACGCCTGGCCGCGATTCAGGGTGCCTTCATCATCGTGATTCCGCCGCCGGCCGTGCCCGGCATCGGCACCGGCGGCGGCTTCACCATCCGCATCCAGGACCGCCAGGGCCGTGGGCCGGAGATGCTCGCCGCGGCTACCGACGAGCTTGTCGCCGCGGCGCGCAAATCGCCCTTGCTGCTCGCTCCCTCCGTGTTCTCGCCGTTCTCGGCCAACACGCCGCAGCTCTTCGTCGACATCGACCGCACCAAGGCGCAGAAGCTCGGCGTTCCCATCGCCGGCATCAACGACACGATCCAGACCTATTTCGGATCGACCTATGTCAACGACTTCAACCTGTTCGGCCGCACCTACCACGTCACCGCGCAGGCGGATTTCCCGTTCCGGAAAGAGCCCAGCGATCTCTCGCGGTTGCGCACGCGCAACGCCTCCGGCGACATGGTGATGCTCGGCAGCGTGGTCGAGTTCAAGGACGTCTCCGGCCCCGACCGCGTCGCGCGCTACAATCTCTACGCGGCGTCCGAATTGCAGGGCGAGCCGGCGCCGGGCACCAGCTCGACCACCGCGCTCAACGCCATCAAGAAGCTCGCCGACGACACCCTGCCGAGCGGCTTCACCTTCGAATGGACCGACCTGTCGTACCAGCAGATCACGGGCGGCAATGCGGGTCTGTACGTGTTCCCGATCTGCGTGCTGTTCGTCTATCTCGTGCTCGCCGCGCAATATGGCAGCTGGACCTTGCCATTCGCGGTGATCCTGATCGTGCCGATGTGCCTGTTGGCCGCCACCATCGGCGTGCGCATCATGGGGCAGGACGTCAACATCCTCACCCAGATCGGTTTCGTCGTGCTAGTGGGGCTGGCGGCAAAGAACGCGATCCTGATCGTCGAGTTCGCCCGCGACATCGAGAAGGAAGGCAAGCCGCGGCTGGAGGCCGTGATCGACGCCTGCCGCCTGCGCCTGCGGCCGATCCTGATGACGTCCTTCGCCTTCATCCTCGGCGTGCTGCCGCTGGTGATCTCGTCCGGCTCCGGTTCGGAGATGCGGCAAGCGGTCGGCGTCGCCGTGTTCTTCGGCATGATCGGTGTCACTCTGTTCGGGCTGTTGTTCACGCCGATCTTCTACGTCGTGGTGAGGAACCTGGCCGAGGGGAAGAACGAGGGCAAGCCGAGGGCGGTGGCCTGATTCCTCTCCAATGTCGTCCTGGCGAAAGCCAGGACCCATTACCCCAGGGAGTGGTTGCTGTGCGAGCTGCTAACTCCGAGACTTCGCCAAACTGCTCCCTGGGGTAATGGGTCCTGGATCAGCGCTCGCTCCGCTCGCTTGTCCAGGACGACGGCAATTCATCAAAAATGGCCGCGCCCATACTAACGGCCTAGGCCGAAATGGATGGGCACCGCCGGGGTTCTTCACTAGTATCCGCGCGATTTCAAAACAGAAAACTGCTGGGAGCTAACACATGAAATCAACCCTTTTGGCCGCTGTCGCAACCTCCACCCTGTTGCTGGCCGCGCCGGCCTCTGCGCAAGGCGTCAAGATCGGCATCCTCAACGACCAGTCCGGCGTCTACGCCGATTACGGCGGCAAATGGTCCGTCGAAGCCGCCAGGATGGCGATCGAGGATTTTGGCGGCGAGGTGCTCGGCCAGAAGGTCGAGCTCGTCACCGCCGACCACCAGAACAAGCCGGATCTCGCGACCTCGATCGCGCGCCGCTGGTACGATGTCGAGAACGTCGACATGATCACGGAGCTGACGACCTCCTCGGTCGCGCTCGCGATCCACGAGCTTTCCAAGGAAAAGAAGAAGATCGACATCGTCGTCGGCGCTGCGACCTCGCGCCTCACCGGCGATGCCTGCCAGCCCTATGGTTTCCACTGGGCCTATGACACCCGCGCGCTCGGCGTCGGCACCGGCGGCTCGCTGACCAAGGCCGGCGGCGACAGCTGGTTCTTCCTCACCGCGGACTACGCCTTCGGCTATGCGCTCGAGAAGGACACCAGCGAGATCGTCACGGCCAATGGCGGCAAGGTGCTCGGTTCGGTGCGCGTGCCGCTCAACTCCTCGGACTTCTCCTCCTTCCTGCTCCAGGCGCAGAGCTCGAAGGCGAAGATCGTCGGCCTTGCCAATGCCGGCCTCGACACCACCAACTCGATCAAGCAGGCGTCCGAGTTCGGCATCGTCTCCGGTGGCCAGAAGCTCGCGGGCCTCTTGATGACGCTCGCCGAAGTGAACGGCCTCGGCTTGCAGGCCGCGCAAGGCCTGGTGCTGACCGAGGGCTATTACTGGGACGTCAACGACCGCACCCGCAATCTCGGCGAACGCTTTCTCAAGCGCACCGGCCGGATGCCGAACATGATCCAGGCCGGCACCTATTCGGCGACGCTGAGCTATCTCAAGGCGGTCAAAGCTGCCGGCACCAAGGATCCGGATGCGGTCGCCAAGAAGCTGAAGGAGCTGCCGGTCGACGACGACTTCGCGCAAGGCGGCAAGGTGCTCGAGAACGGCCGCATGGTCCACGACATGTATCTGTTCGAGGTCAAGAAGCCCTCGGAATCGAAGAAGCCTTGGGACTATTACAAGCAGCTCGCAGTCGTTCCCGGCGAGAAGGCGTTCTTCACTGCCAAGGAGAGCGGCTGTCCGCTGACGAAGTAGCGATCTCTATGTCGTCCTGGCGAAAGCCAGGACGACGGCGGGGAAGTCTTCGCAACCCGCCGCTCACACCAGCCGCAGCACCGCCGCTCCCAGCGCCCCCGCCCACAGTGCAATGGCCGCGATGCCCTGAATAAAAAATCCCGGGCCACGTTTTGCGGCGGTCTTCGAATAGCCGATGAAGTAGACGATGCGGCCGACGATCCAGACCGCGCCGATCGCCGCAGCACCGGCATCATTGATGTAAATCGCGAACAGCCAGAGCGACGGCAGGAAGATCGGCATCCATTCCAGCGTGTTCATCTGGATCCGGAAGGCGCGCTCGAAATCCGGATGGCCCGACATCGCAGGCACCTTGACGCCGGTTTTGGTGCGCGAGCGTGACACGTTGATGGAGGTGAAGAAATAGAACAGGATCGCCAGCAGCGTGACGAGGGCGGTGAGGTGATACATCGCTAGTCCCTTCGAAGAGGTCCCGGTTCAATACCCGGTCAGCTCGAGATAGCCAACGCCGTCATGCGTGCCGGCAAAGCTGAGCGGCCCTTCCCAATAGGAGAAACCGGTCCCCATCCACGCCTTTGGATTGAGCGGCTTGCACTGTATCGAGAACGACCGCGAAGGGATCGCGATCTGCCATTCCACCGGCAGCTTGTGTCCCGCGACCTCGGCGGTCGCCTTCGGACTCATCTGGATGTCGTCGCCCGCAATCATGTGCGTGTCGCCTGTGGCGGAGATCCAGTTGCCAAACGGATGATTATGGCCGTCATTCTGGCGCAGCCGGTACAGCATCAGCTTGTCGCCGGACGCGAGATGCAGCGACAGCCAGTCCCAGCCGGTCTGGTCGGCGTCGAGCGGCTGGCTGCTCCATTCGCGGTCCATCCAGGCCTGGCCGGAAACATCGACGGGCCTGTCGTCGATGGTGAGCGTGCCGCGGGCGCGATAGAACGGCTGGCTATAATAATAGGAGGCCTGACCGCGCTCCGACTTGCGGCTGTAGCCGCGATCGCCTTGCAGCACCACGGGACGATCGGCCTCCAGCGTCAGCGCGTAACTGAAGTCGGCGCCGGAGGCCCTCAGCGTCAGCGGCGCCAAAGTGCGATCTTCGGTGCGCTCAGCCCCCGTCATCTCCCAATCGTCGATCCAGGCCGCAAACGATTTTGTCGTGACGCCGGCCTGTCCCACACCGCCGCGTGAAAACAGCTCGTTGAAGCGGTGAGTGTCGGCGCGCGTCACCGCCGCATGCGCCATCCACACCTGCTGATTGGCCCAGCCTTCGCCCTGCGGCCCCGGCTGTGTCGCCTGGCGGAACAGCGTCCATTGCAGGCCGCAAGCCGCGCCGCTGCTATCGACGAGATTCGCCGTGAGATACCACCACTCGATGCGAAACTCCGGATGCGGCCCGTGATCGTCCGGAAAGGCGAACGTCTTTCCCGGTGTGACCTTGGCAAAGCCATCGGCCGTCTCGCCGAGCCCGGCATAGCCTTGCGCGCCCGCGCGGCGGACTGCCGCGAGTGCGGCGATGCCGCCGGCGAAGGTGCGTCGCGAGATCCTGTCAGCGCTCATTGGCAAACACCTTGACGAGGCTCGCCGGCTGCATTCGGGCCAGTCGGATCATCGGCAGCAGCGCGGCAAGCAACGAGGCGAACAGCGCGACTGCGACCAGCTCGACCAGTTGCAACGGAAACACATGGAACGGCAGCCGCCAGCCGAACGCCTTCACGTTGACGATCGCGATCAGGCACCATGCCACCAGCAGCCCGAGCGGCACCGCCAGGAGCGACGTGAACAGCGCAACCGACAGCGTCTTGGTCAGTTCGATCGCGGCAAGGCGCGGCCGCGTGATGCCGATCGCCCAGAGCGGCGCGAGCTGCGGCAGGCGCGAGTTCGCCAGCGTGAGAAGGCTGGTCAGAAGCGCGATCCCGGCGACGCCGAGCGTGAACGCATTCAGCGCCGACGTCACCGCAAAGGTGCGGTTGAAGATGCGGATGGACTCCGTCTTCACCGTCGCCTGGTCGGCGACGCTGCGATCGTCGAGCGTAAACTGCTTCTGCAGCGCCACGATCAGGCCGGGGATATTCTCCTTCGCGACGATGAGACTGATGCGCGTCTGCGGCGTCTGCGGAAACTGCCGGATCAGCGCCGCGACATTTACCGCAAGCTGGCCCTTGGGATTACCGTAGTCGGCATAGATGCCGACGATGTCGAGCTCCCAGGTCCCGCCCGGCGCCGGCACCTCGATGACGTCGCCGACGCGAACGTTGAGGCGGCGGCTCAGCTGCTCGCTGATGAACGCGGCATTGCCGGGTATGAGTTGTGTCCAGGCACGCGGCGCGGCTTCCAGCAGCGGCCAGCGCTCGCGATAGAGCGCATGATCGGGCAGGCCAAGCAATTCCACCGGCTGGCCCTGGACCTGCGCCTCGGCGCGTCCGCCCGACAGGATCGCCTGGACATCGCTACGCTGCTTCAGCCAGTTGCGGATCGCGACGCCTTTCGCATTGTCGGAGGCGCTGATGTAGACGTCGGCGGCGAGCCGCCCGTTGAGCCAGCCGACGAAGGTGCGGCTGAACGTTTCCACCATGGTGGACACCCCGACATTGACGGCGAGCGCGAGCAGCAGCGCCATCAGCGCCAGTGACAAACCCGAGAGCTGCTGCCGGCTGTCCGCCCAGAACCACAGCGCGAGCGGCTTTCGCGCGAAACGCTGCCCGACGAGCAAGATGATGTCGAGGAACGCGGGCAGGATCAACGCGGCGCCGAGCATCAGTGCCGCCAGCACGCCAAAGCCCGCGATCAGCGATTGTCCGTACTGGAGCAGCAACAGCGCGACCGCGAACACGGCGCAGGCAGCTACGCTTTGCAGGATCAGCCAACGGCGCTGCCGCTGCTGCCAGGCGCGCGGCTGCGCGGTCGCCAGCACCGGCATCCTGACAGCCTTGATCAGGCTGGTCGCCGCGGCAACCAGCGCGCCCACAATGCTGATGCCGATCCCGGCGAGCCACCATTCGGGTCGCAAGCTGAGCTGCCCCGGGATCTGCGCGCCATAGAGTCCACGCAGGGATGCTGCGACGTCGGGCAAGAGCGCGGCCGCAATGAAATAGCCGCAGGCAAGCCCGATCAGGCCTGCGATCAGCGACAGCGCCACGAGCTCGACAACCAGCACGGTGTTGACCAGTCGCGCCGAGGCACCGCAGGCCCGCAGCGTGCGCAGCATCGGCAGCCGCTGCTCGAAGGCGAGGCCGACGGCCGAATTGACGATGAAAAGACCGACGAAGAACGACAGCAGGCCGAACGCGGTGAGGTTGAGGTGAAAGCTGTCGGTGAGGCGCTCCAGCTCGGTTTCCGCATCCGGCTCGACCCGCTGCAAGCGGTCGCCGACGACGCTCGCCAATGGCGCAGGCTTGCCCTTCGGTTTGCCGATCAGAAGCCGCGAGATCTGGTCCGGCTTGTTCAGGAGCCGCTGCGCCACGCCGATATCGACCACGACCACGTCGGGAACGAGCTGCGGCAGCACGCGCAGCGGCGGCAGTTTTGCGCCGTTGCTGATCGCTGGTGCCGCGCCCTCCTGCTCCTGCAAATCGTTCAGCGTTTCCTTCGCCACCAGCGTCTGGCCCGGCGGCGCGACGAAGCTGCTTAGATCGGCGGCGCCGAGGCGCGGTGCATTGCCGACATCGACCGGCAGCGTCACCGGCTCGATGCCGAGCAGCCGGACCGAACGCCCGTTGACCTGGACCCGTCCCTCCAGCATCGGCGAGACCGGCCAGCCGGCGCGACGGAGCTTGACGAACAATTCCTGCGGAAAGGTCGCGGCATCAGGCGCGACCAGCATCGGCGTGCGCGCGCCGCCGAAGGTTGCCGCGGCGCGGTCATAGGCGTTGCGGGCCTGCTGGTTGATCGCCTGCACGCCGCTCCACAGCGCAGTCGCCGCGATCAGCCCGATCAGGAGCGTCGCGAACTGCATCTTGTGGCGCCGCCAATGGCTGAGCAGCACGGCGAGGACCCAGAGCGCGCGCCTCATGCGATCCGCCCGGCATGCAGGTTGACGTGGCGATCGAGTGTCGCGGCCAGATGCAGGCTGTGCGTCACCATCAGAAAGCCGCAGCCGGTGCGCGTGACGAGGTCGCGCGTCAGCGCCAGCACGTCCTCGGCGGTGGCCTCGTCGAGATTGCCGGTCGGCTCGTCCGCCAGCAGCAACGACGGCTTCGTTGCCAGCGCTCGGCCGATTGCGACCCGTTGCTGCTGTCCGCCCGATAATTGTTCTGGATAACGCTTGAGCAGGCCGCCAAGCCCGAGACGCTCGATCAGCTCTTCGTACCAAGCTGCGTCGTACCGGCCGGCGATCCGCGCCTGAAACACCAGATTATCACCGACCGACAGGCTCGGGATCAAATTGTACTGTTGAAACACCAGGCCGATCCGGTCGCGCCGCAGGCCGGCGCGTCCCGCATCGGACAATTTGGTGACCTCGGTGTCTTCCAGGCGGATCGTGCCGCCATCGGCGGCATCGAGCCCTGCGATCAGGTGCAACAGCGTGCTCTTGCCGCTACCGGACTCACCGGTCAGCGCGACGCGTTCGCCGGCCTTGAGGTCGAGATCGACGCCGCGCAGCACATGGACCGGCTCACCGGCCGAAGAGAACGTCTTGGAGAGGTTTCGGATGCTCAGCACGATGAATGGCGCCGGACGGAATTAGCGGAATTGCTGCGTAGCACACTTGCTGCGGAAATGCCGGGTTGCGTTGCTATTGAAGCCGTTGTTAGCTCCTAAGAGGACCACATCAAAAAAGTGCCAAAAGGGACGACGGGGAGAACGATGAGCGCTCAGGGAACGCAGGCCGCGCCGGGCAAGATGACGGGGACGTCGAAGGAAACGCAAAAGCAAACGCCAAAGGGGGCCTGGACCGTTACATTTCTCCTGTTTCTTTTCATGCTGGTGAACTTCGCAGACAAGATCGTCGTCGGTCTTGCGGGCGTTCCGATCATGACCGAGCTGAAGCTCGAGCCCGAGCAGTTCGGTCTGCTCGGCTCGTCGTTCTTCTTCCTGTTCTCGATCTCGGCGATCGTGGTCGGCTTCATCGTCAACAAGGTACCGACCCGCTGGGTGCTGTTGACGCTCGCGGTGATCTGGGCGCTGACGCAGTTTCCGATGGTCGGCACCGTCTCTTTCACCACGCTCCTGATCTGCCGCATCGTGCTCGGCGCCGGCGAAGGCCCGGCGGCCTCGGTGGCGATGCACGCGGTCTACAAATGGTTCCCCGACGAGAAGCGCACGATGCCGACCGCAATCCTGTCGCAGGGTTCGGCCTTTGGCGTGATCCTGGCGGTGCCGGCGCTGAACTGGATCATCGTCAATCATTCCTGGCATTATGCGTTCGGTGCGCTTGGAATCGTCGGCCTGATCTGGGTCGCCGCTTGGCTCGCGCTCGGCAAGGAAGGCCCGCTGGACACCCACGCATCAGCCGTGATCGAACCGAAAATACCCTATCTCCAGCTTCTGACATCGCGCACCTTCATCGGCTGCGTGACCGCGACCTTCGGCGCCTATTGGGCGCTGTCGCTCGGGCTCACCTGGTTCACGCCGTTCATCGTCAAGGGCCTCGGCTTCTCGCAGTCTCAGGCGGGCTTCGTCTCGATCCTGCCCTGGGTGTTCGGTGCGACCATCGTCATTCTCACGGGCTGGATCTCGCAGGTGATGCTGGCACGTGGCTACACCTCGCGGATCTCCCGCGGCGTGCTCGGCTCGGTGCCGCTGATCGTCGGCGGCCTGATCCTCGCGATGATGCCGCATGTCCAAGGCGCGAGCCTCCAGATCGCCCTGCTCGTGGTCGGCTCCGGCCTGTGCGGCGCGATCTACGTCGTTTGCCCGCCCATGCTCGGCGAGTTCACGCCGACGTCGCAGCGCGGCGCGGTTCTCGCGATCTACGGCGCGCTCTATACGCTTTCGGGCATCGTGGCGCCGCTCGTGATGGGCAGCGTGATCCAGCGCGCCGGCAGCATGCTCGACGGCTACATGACCGGCTTCACCATCAATGCCGCGATCATGGTCGGCTCCGGCCTGCTTGGGCTGCTCCTGCTCTGGCCGAACACGGAAAAGGCCAGGCTGACCGGTGGAGCTACGCCGCAGGCCGCGCCGCTGAAGAGCGCGGTGTCGCCGACGTAAGGGCCACTTCAGTTAACCTAATCACAATTGTCATCCCGGCGAAGGCCGGGATCCATAACCACGATTTTTAGTTTGGCGAAGACTTGGAGTTGGAAGACTTGGAGTTGGCAGCTTTGCGCCACAACTCCGATTCGTGGTTATGGGCCCCGGCGTTCGCCGGGGCGACAATTGAGTTTGTTGCTCAAGCAGCGATTGGCCGCTTCCGCTCCGTGAACGGCGAGAGCACCACCGTCGCGAGCATGAAGATCACGGACGCTCCGAACACCCAATGCGGCGCGCTCTGGTCCATGATCCAGCCGAACAGCAGCGGGCTGACGATGCCGCCGAGATTGAAGCCGGTGGAGACGATGCCGAAGGCGCGCCCCGCCGCGCCGGGCGGCGCTGCATTGCGCACCAGCATGTCGCGCGAGGGCGCGATCACGCCGGAGAGGAATCCCGCGGTCGCCATCGTGGCGATCAGCGCCCAGCCCGGCAGCGTGACCAGCGCGATCAGCAGCACGATCGCCGCGTTCGCGGCAAAGCAGGCGGCGGCGACATAGCCGTGGCGCTCGGTGTGGTCGGCAAGGAAGCCGCCCGCGAGCACGCCGGCGGCGCTCGCACCGAGGAAGGCGGTGAGCGCGACATTGGCCGCGGAATAGGTCGCGCCATAGCCACTCATCAGCGCCACCACGCCGAAATTGTTGATGCCGGCGACCGACAGGCTGAGCAGCATGAACAGTGCCGTCAGCGTGATCAGCGCCGGCGTGATCACGGCTTGTTTGGGTGCGTTCTCGGTGCCCGGCTTGGTCTTGTGCGCGCCGGCATCGGGAATGTTCATGGTCACCAGCAACAGCGCGACCAGAACGCCGATGGTGCCCGATGCGATCAGCGCACCGGCACCGCCGGATACGGTGACCAGCGCGGCGACGATCGCCGGCGCCACCGCGCCGCCGAAATAGCCGGCAAAGGTATGGATCGAGAAGGCGCGGCCCATCCGCGCTTCGTCCATGTGCTCGGCAAGGATGGCGTAATCGGCGGGATGGTAGACGCTGTTGGCGAGCCCGAGCAGCACGGCGCAGGCGATCAGCGACGTGTAGCTCAGGTGCAGGCCGAGCAGGATCAGCGCGAGGCCGCCGAGCGTGAGACCGCCCAGCAAAATCCTTCGCGCGCCAAAATGGTCGACGAGATAGCCGGTCGGCGCCTGCGTCAGCCCCGACACCACGGCCGACACCGTCAGCGCGAAGCCGAGCTCGACATAGCCGACGCCGAGTTGATTCTTGAGGAACGGAAACAGCATCGGCAGGACCAGCAGATGAAAATGGCTGACCCAATGCGCGATCGAGATTCCCGTCAGCGTGCGTAGCGCGCTGTCCACCTTGCCTTGTTGCGGTGCGGCGAGAACGTCGACCATTGCAGTTCCGTTTCACGTCCTTTGGAGGCGCGCAAACTATCGGGCAGAGCGGTTATTTGTCCATGAACGCGGGCGCATGGCAGTAGCGCGGGCGGGGGATTCCCCGCCGGTCGTCCTGGCGAAAGCCAGGACCCATTACCCCAGGAAGCAGTTTGACGAAAACTCGTGGTCCGGTACTGCGACCATCCACGATCGAGGGATCACGCGGTATGGGTCCTGGCTTTCGCCAGGACGACAGTTGAGAGCGTGGCAAGAGCCGAGCCCCTCAAAACGGCTCGTCATCCGGCCCGTAGCGGTCGCGCTTCGGTGTCGCGATGTCGCCGTCCTCGTAATCATCGTCGTCGGTGTCGCGCGGAGGCGGAGGCTTCTTCGCCTTGTCTTTTGCTGGCGTGTCGTCCGCAATTTTGGGCGGCTCGCCCGATTTGCCGATCTTGGCCATGGCTGGTCCCGGATGGTGATGCTGCATCCGTCCTAGCCTGAATATATGGGCAGCTGCTGATTTATCTCAAGAATGGCGGCAAGGCGGTCAGTGCACCACCGGCCCGCCGGCCTTCTTCCAGGCATCGATGCCGCCGGCGATGTGGGCGGTGTTGGTGAGCCCGGCCTCCTTGGCGGCGGCGACAGCCATCGCAGAGCGTTCGCCGAAGGCGCAGAAGAACACGACGCGGCGGCCGGTGGCGGCCGCGACCTCGCGCAGCATGCCGCCCGGCTTGAGGCTGTCCTCGACGGACGGATAGGGCGTATGCAGCGCGCCTTCGAGCATGCCGTGCTTCATCCGCTCATTGGTCTCGCGCAAATCGACCAGCAGGATATCGGGACGGCCGAGGCTACCGATCGCCTCGACGGCGCGGAGCGCGCGGCCCTCTTTCTCCAGCTCCTCCTGGTGCAGGCCGACATGCATGTTGGCGGGCACCGCAACGTCCATCATCTTCGGATTGGGCAGCTTCAGATTGGCCATCAGCTCGATATAGTCGTCGACCGAGCGCACCTGGAGCCGCGGATTGTAGCGCTTCTCCTCGCCGATGGTGGAGACGGTGTCGCCCTTGTAGTCATGCGCCGGGAACACCATGGTCTCGTCGGGCAGCTTGAGCAGGCGGTTGAAGATCGAATCGTACTGCGCGCGCGACGAGCCGTTCTGGAAATCGGTGCGGCCGGTGCCGCGGATCAGCAGCGTGTCGCCGGTGAAGACGCGGTCGCCCATCAAATAGGAATAGGAATCGTCGGTGTGGCCGGGCGTGTACATCACGTCGAGTGCCAGGCCCTCGATCGTCACCTTGTCGCCGTCGGCAACCCGCATCGCCACCACGTCGGCCTTGGTCTGGTCGCCCATCACGGTCATGCAATGGGTGCGGTCGCGCAGCTCGCCGAGGCCGGTGACGTGGTCGGCGTGGAGATGGGTGTCCACGGCCTTGACCAGCTTGAGATCGAGCTCGCGCAGCAACTGGCAGTAGCGGTCGACCTTCTCCAGCACGGGATCGAGGATCAGCGCCTCGCCGCCGGGGCGGCTCGCCAGGAGATAGCTGTAGGTACCCGAAACACTGTCGAAGAGCTGGCGAAAGATCATGGCAAGACCCGGCGTGGAACTGATTCCAAATCCTACTACGCTACGGCTCGAAAAGAGAAGTAATGTGCTGTTAAAATAAGAAAATTTAGAAGATTTTTATTGTAGAGCTCGGGCTATCCCAAAACTCGGTGTCGTCCCGGCCTAGTGCGCAATGCGCACGGGGGACCGGGACCCATAACCACAGGGAGAAATTTGGCGAAGATTCGTCGTTCAGGACTCCTACCGCCCACACTCGATAGACCTCGCGGTATGGTCCCGGCCCCCCGTGCGCATTGCGCACTAGGCCGGGACGACAGGGAGGGTGGGCCCAAGACTACGGCCGCACGACCGTGTACCCGTTCTCGCTGAGAAACAGGATCTGCCCGACCCCGACCTGCACCGGCGTGGCGGCGGGGATGAACTCCGGCCGCTTGCCGGTCTCCCGCTCGATCGTGTCGACGGTGTTGAGGCAGATGTCGAAGCGTACGCCTTGCGCGATCAGGCTCTCGACCTGCTTGCGGCGCTCGCTGCCTGACAACAGGAGATCGATGCCGGGACCGAACGCCACCACCTCGATCGCGACCTTGTCGGGGTCGTAGGCTTTCAGCAAATTGTTGGCGACGCTGAGCACCAGAGCTTGCTTCCTGGCATCGCCATCGGAGAGCTGCAGCACGATCTTGTGCTCGGCGAACGGCTTGTCCTGGAGCGGCACCTGCTGCGCGAACGCCGGCGGCATCGCCGCCCAGGCGAACAGCGCCAGCAGCATCGCGGATAAGGTTTGCGACCGCATCATCCCTGTCCTGCAATGCCCGGATTACCCTCGACGCCCTTTAGCGTGACGCCGGAGCCGAGCCGCTCCTGAAACATCCGGCCCGAGCGCAGATATTTTGCCACCACATCCCACACCGGTGCGCCTTGCTGGCCGTTGACCGAGGCCCAGCCCGCGACCTTATATCGATGGCTGGCACTGAGCGCCTTGCCGCCGTTGAGCTTCAGCTCCGAGATGCGGTTGCCGATCGCCGCCGTCGGCGTACAGGTGTAGCTGAGCCCGCCGGCGCGCACCATGTCGCCGCCCTGCTGGTAATAGGGATCGGTGTTGAAGAGGTTGTCGCAGACGTCTTCCAGTACGTCCTTGATCTGGGCTCCCGACATCTCCTGCACATAGGTCTCGGGATAGCTGATCGCGGTTTCCGCGAGCAAATCCTCCATCGTCAGCGCCTGGCCGGACAGCCCGGTGACGCCCCAGCGGAAGCCCGGCGACAGCGCGATCTCGGCGTTGAGCTCGGTGCGCAGCGCGCTGCAGATCAGCTCGTCGACTGGGCCGGCGAAATTGTCGCGCCGATACAGCAGGCGATCGGGCGTCGCGATCTTCTCCAACCAGTCGGTGACGAAGGGGGCCCGCAACCGGCCGATCAGTTCGGCCATCCCAGGATCCGGCTTCAACAGCTCGGAATAGACCGGCAGCAGATGATATTTGACGTCGCCGACCTTGCCCTTGTCGAGCGCGAGATCGAGCACGGCAAGGAATTTGCCGTTGGAGCCGGCATTGGTGACGAGCGTCGTGCCGCTCGCATTCTTCACGGCGATGGGCTGCGGGACCGCATCATGGGTATGGCCGCCGAGGATGACGTCGATGCCGGTGACGCGGCTTGCGAGCTTGAGATCGACGTCCATGCCGTTGTGCGACAGCAGGATCACCGCATCGACCTTGTCGGTGCTGCGCAAGCCGTCGACATGCTTCTGGAGTTCTTCCTCCCGGATGCCGAAGGTCCAGTCCGGCGTGAACCGTTTGGGATGCGCGATCGGCACATAAGGGAAGGCCTGGCCGATGATCGCGACGCGATGGCCGCCGAGCTCCTTGATCACGGAGGGCTTGAACACGCGCCCCGTTGCCTTGTCGAAGGCGGGGGCGTCGTTGAATGCGGCTTCCTCCGTGAGAAAGACGTTCTGCGCCAGAAACTCGCCCTTGAAGCGTGCGAGATTGTCGCGCAGCGCCTGCTCGCCGTAGGTGAATTCCCAGTGCCCGGTCATCGCCTCGATACCGAGCAGGTTTGCGGCCTCGACCATGTCGCGGCCCTGCATGATGTTGGCGAGTCCCGTTCCTTGCCAGAGATCGCCGCCGTCAACGAGCATGGAGTGTTTTTCGCCGGCATCGCTGCGCAAGCGGTCGATCAGCGTCTTCAGATGGGCGAAGCCGCCGAGCTTGCCGAAGCGGCCTGCGGACTTCTCGAACTCGAAGCAGCTGAAGGCATAGG
Source organism: Bradyrhizobium sp. Kon69 (assembly GCF_055807515.1). Taxonomy (NCBI): domain Bacteria; kingdom Pseudomonadati; phylum Pseudomonadota; class Alphaproteobacteria; order Hyphomicrobiales; family Nitrobacteraceae; genus Bradyrhizobium; species Bradyrhizobium sp. Kon69. The sequence continues at coordinate 206,927 of NZ_JBVVOS010000008.1, forward strand.
CGTCCGCGCTGTCGGGCCTGATGCCGAAACGGTCGAGGAAGGCGCGGCCGACCAGGTGCGGCGGCCGTCCCGCCATCTGGCCGATCCCGATATTGACGCTGGGCTCGCGAAAATAAACCGGATTGAGTTGCGCGTGCGTGTCGGTGAGGTGAAGGATGCGCGCATTGCCGAACCGTTCGAGGTCGTAAATGCTCGCGGCCTCAGCACCGCGCGCAAGCCGTGGCAGGCTGAGCGATGCGGCAGCAAGGCCTGCATTTTTCAGGAAATCGCGGCGGCGGATCGCCATCCAGAAATTCTCCGCGCCCTCTCATGGTCGCAAGGCTGTTGCAGGAGCGAACAGTCTAGCGGATTTCCATCGCCTTCCAGGCTTCTTTTTCGGAAATCGCCTGGAAGACCGATGCCTTCGCCAGCGCCTCGGCCTCCCTGGCTGCGGCGACGGCGCGGTCGAAATCGCCGCCATCGGCCGCTTTCTTTGCGGCGGTCAGCGTCGAGACGGTCACGGTCCATTGGTGGCGCAAGCTGGCGGCCTCCTTCGCGGCAGCTTCGGCTGCGGAATAGGCCGTCTTGTAGTCTGCCTCATTTGCCGCGTGCGCCGCCGGCGCGAGGCCCAGGGCAAGCACCATGGCGAGGGCAAGTGACCGCTTCATGGCCGCGCTCCCGGTCCCGATATCGGCAGGCCGTTGGCGACGTAGGACAGGAAATATTCGACGTCGCGATATTCATCCGCCTGCGGCTCCAGCGGAACCGCGCGGGTCTGGCTGTTGCAGGTGACGAAGCGGCGGCTGGTCGTGCCCATGCCGCTCCATTCGGAGCGGTAGATCGGCATCGCGTTCAGAATGCCGAGCGCCGGCGCCAGGATCTCGGCGCGGATGCGCTCGCCCGGGCTCTGGACATGGCAGCTCGCGCAGGAGAAATTCATCTGGCCGCGGCGGGTGTAGAAATAGCGCTTGCCGTTCTCGAAGGCCGCGAGCGCGCGCGGATCGTCGGGGATCTTGATGTCCATCGGCTTGCCGCGCGAGGTGAAGGCCATGTACGCCGTGAGCGAGGCCATCTCGTCCTTGACGTAGGAATAGGGCGCCTCGCCATTGGCCTCGCGGCAGCGGTTGAGCGCCAGCTCCAGCGTGACGACCTTGCCTTCCTTCTCGTCGAAATAAGGATAGTTCTGGCGGATGCCGATGCCGCCGTTCGGGAAACAGTCGGCATAGGTCTTGCCGTTCTTGAACGGGGTGGCGAACATCTCCTTGCCGGCGTCGAGCGCGAACTCGTAGGGCGGGAATTCCTCTTTCTCCTGCCACTGCCGCTTCATGTCCTCGTTCATGGAATAAGGGCCGTTGACGAAGTCCTCGTGCTTCACGGTCGGGAACTTCTGGAAGAAGAAGTTCTGGAACGCTTTCGCATCTGCAACGGGATCGACTTTGTCGGCAGCCACCACGCGCGGAGAGGTGAGGGCCAAGGCGACGAGCGCGGCGCTCAACGAACCAAACAGGATGGAGGTGCGGGCCTTCATCACGAGATCTTCGCGGTGGTTGTGTCCGACGCACCCTTGTTATCGGTCCATGAGACCTTGAGATCGTCGCCCTTCTTGGCCCCCTTGAAGCTGAACTTGACATAGGGGTCCTTCGAGACCGCGGTGCCCCAATCGGCAACGAAGACGTCCTTGCCGTTACATTCGAATTTCAGCTGCTGGATGTAATGCGCCGGGATCAGCTCGCCTTTGGCGTCCTTGACGAAGCCGGTATCCATCGGGTGCTGGATCAGCGCCTGCACCTCGGTGATGTCGCCGTTGGCGGTAGCGCGGACGCGAATGCTGGATGCCATCTCGATCTTCCTCGCTTAGCCGCCGCAGCCGCCGACGGTGACCTTGACCTCTTTGGTCGCGCTGTAGAGCTTGCCGTCGGCCTCCACGATCGCAACGACGTTGGTGGTCTTGGCCATCTTCAACCGGTTGGCGACGGCAGGGATCGTGCCTTCGGGAATCCTGTAGGACGCGGCCAGCGCGCTGGGATTCTCGGCCACGAAGAACGAGATCGAGGTGACCTTGTCGAGCGTCGTCGTCACCGAGATCGGCACCACGCCGCCGTTCTCGGCGATCTCGGGGGCGTCCAGCTTGACCTTGTCGGACGGCTCTGCGGTTTTGCCGTACAGCGCCTTGATGGCGTCCGCCTCGCTCTTCTGCTTGAACGCCTCTTCCGGATATTTGTCGTTGGCCGCGGCGCGCGCGGGAGCGGTGCCGAACGGCAGATTGCCGAGGCCGAGCAGCGCGACCGAGGCTGCGCCCTGAAGGATCAGGCGCCGCGTCGCGCTTGGGCCGGTGAGTGTGGTCATCTCGGGTCTCCCAACCAAATCTCGTGGCGTGCCTGAAGTCACAGGGTCTGCAGGAAATCAACGATCGCGCTGATCTCCTGTTCGGTCAAAATCCGGTTCCGGCCGAACGGCGGCATCATGGTCTGCGGGTTGCGCTTGGTCTCGTCGAAAATGATCGCGGTGAGCTCGTTGCGATCGGGGTACTTGGCCTTGAGGTCCTTCAGTTCCGGCCCGATCGTTCCCGGCAGGTCGCCACCCTTGATCACGTGGCAGGTCAGGCAATTGCCCTTGCCGCGGTCGAAAGCGAGCTTCTGGCCGTCGGCCACAGCGGACTGCGCCCACGCCGGGCTGGCGAGGCCGGCGGCAATGGCCAGCAAGATGAACAGAACGGGCGTCCGGGAAAAGGCGGTCAAGGCGTCATTCCGAGGCGTTATATCGATGGTCTCGATCGCGAAATAGAAGCGTTCCAAAGCACAAAGGGCACCGCCTGACAATCAAGACTATGCACGCGACAAAATGAAGTTAATATCTTCCCCATTGCAACTAATGAGATTATTTGTTCAGCGATTTGGCCCGTGGGCGCGGGCCGGCTGTTTCCCTGAGCGTTTTGCCGCTCATGCTGTTTTCATCGCGTTCTCGTTTTTTCAAGGGGACCTCACTTGGCTGAATATGTCGTCGAATTCGGCAGGGATGGCGGTCGGGTCGAGTCGGATGGGCGGCTCGATGCACCGGCATTTCATCGCAATCACGAGCCGCTCTGGGCGGCACTCGAAAAGCATCTCGCCGGCTGCACCGGCAACGTGGTCGAGCTCGGCAGCGGAACCGGCCAGCACGTGGTCTACTTCGCTCGTCACACGCCCGGCCTGATCTGGTGGCCCAGCGATCTCAACCAGCGCCACCTCAAGAGCATCGAGGCCTGGCGCGTTCATTCAGGCCTGAAAAACATCCGCTCGCCGCTGCGGATCGATCTCACCGATCCCGATTGGTGCCCGGAGATGAAAAGCGGGCAGGCGCCGTCAAGTCTTGCCGCATTGTTCTGCGCCAATGTCATCCACATCGCGCCATGGAGCGTCACCGAGGGCCTGTTCGCCGGCGCCGGCCGCTATTTGCGGGCCGACGGCAAGCTGTTCCTCTACGGCCCGTTCAAGCGCGGCGGCAAGCACATAGCGCTCAGCAACGCCGTGTTCGACACCTCCTTGCGTGAAGGCAATCCCGACTGGGGCGTGCGTGACATCGCCGATGTCGAGACGCTCGCCCGCGGCGCAGGTCTTCGCCTCCTCGATACGATCGACATGCCCGCGAACAATCTGACCTTGGTATTCGCGCGATAGAAGGTCGTCATGCCCGGGCTTGTCCCGGGCATCCACGTTCTTCGTGCACCAGCCAAGGCGTGGATGGCCGGGACAAGCCCGGCCATGACGATCCGGAGACGTCAGCGCCGCAACGCTAGCCCTCGCCGTCCTTCCACCCGATCTTGTCCTTCAAGAACCGAAAGCCAATCACCTCGAACCCGGCGCGCTCCTTGTTGTCCTTGCCGTAGCCGTGGCCGCCCGCTTCAGGCTCGTAGAACCAGGCCTCGTAGCCCATCGCCTGGAGCTTTGCGGCCATCTTGCGCGCATGCCCGGGATGGACACGGTCGTCCCGCCGCGTGGTGGCAATCAGGATCGGCGGATAGGGCTGGCCGGCTTTGACATTGTGATAGGCGGAGTAGGTCTTCAGCCAGTCCCACTCGTCGGGCTTGTCGGGATCGCCATATTCCGCGATCCAGCTCGCGCCGGCGAGCAGCTTCGTGTAGCGGCGCATATCGATCAGCGGGATGGTGCAGAACAGCGCGCCGAAGCGTTCGGGGTAGCGCACCAGCATGTTGGTGATGAGGATGCCGCCGTTCGATCCACCCTGCGCGGCGATGCGCTTTGCTGTCGTCACGCCGCGGCGGACGAGATCGGCGGCAACGGCTGCGAAATCGTCATGCGACAGTTTCTTGCCGGCGAGCCGGCCGGCATCGTGCCAGCGCGTGCCGAATTCGCCGCCGCCGCGCAAATTCGCCTGCACCGTCGTGCCGCCGCGCTCCAGCCACAGCTTGCCGAGCGATGCGTTGTAATACGGCTTCACCGAATGGGCGAAGCCGCCATAGGCGCTCATATAGACCGGTGCATCGCCGGTCTCACCGCTGGGGCCGGTCTGCACATAGGGAATGCGCTCGCCGTCGATCGAGATCGCCTCGTGCTGGGTCACCACGAGGCCGTCGGCATTGAATGTTTTCGGCGCCTGCTTCAGCACGGTCGGGCTCGCGACGCCGCGCTCCATCAGCAGCAGCGACGGCGGCGTCAGCGGATCCTGCACATTGGCAAGCAGGTCGCCATTGCTCTCGGAGGGATGGCGATCCAGCGGCCAGATGTCGACGACGCCGATCTGCGGCAGGCCGCCGAGTGATTCGCGGCTCCAGCTTGTGCCAGACGGCGTGCAGATCTCGAATTGCGGCTGGAGCTCGTCGAGGATCGACAGCACCAGTTTGCCGCCGGTCCAGAACAGACCTTGCAGGGCGCGGCGAGATTCCGGCTCGAACAGGACCGCGAAATCGCGGCTGCCGGCGAGGAACCCCGAGAGCGACATGCCGAGCACAGTGTCGGCGGCATAGGTTTTTCCCTCGATCGACCAGGCTTCGCGCAGCTTCATCGCGAACCAGTCGCCATGCGCCTGCAACCAGATGCCGGTCGGCAGATCGAGCTTCGTCGTCGTGCCGTCGGCGTCACGCAGCCAGAGTGCATGATTGAAGAAATCGATCTGGTCGACGATCCAGCTGCGCGGGGCCGCAGCGGTGTCGTCGACGATGCCGGAGATCGCCATATGATCGGCCGTGGTCTCGATGATGACCTGCGCCTGATCGAAGGGCTGGCCGCGACGCCACAGCCGAACCGTCCGCGAATATCCGGAAGCAGTCGCCATGCCTTCGCCATGGGCGCTCGACAGCAGCAGCGTGTCGGCATCGAGCCAATCGACGCCGCCCTTGGCTTCCGACAGCGCAAATCCGTCCGCGACGAAACTCTTGGTGTCGAGGTCGAATTCCCGCAAGGTGACGGCGTCGCTGCCACCGCGCGACAGGCCCAGAATGGCGCGCGAGCTTCCCTTCTGTGTGGTGATGCCGCTCAGCAGCCAGTCCTCGCCTTCGCGCGCGGCGAGCTGGTCGACATCCAGCATGATCTCCCACGTGGGATGCGGTTTGCGAAACTCGGCCAGCGAAGTCTTCCGCCACAGGCCACGCGGGTTGGTGGCGTCCTTCCAGAGGTTGTGCAGTTCGTCGCCGCGCCGGCTGACATAGGGAATGTTGTCCGGACGATCGTAGATCGCCGCGAGAAGGTCGCGGTCGCGCGCGAAGGCCGCTCCGCCGAACGCGTCGAGCGTCAGGCTGTTCTGCCGCGTGACGAAATCGAGCGCCTGCTTGCCTTCAATCTCCTCCAGCCAGAGCCAGGGATCGTCGTCGGGAGCGCTGAGCGTAGGCCTGTCGTCGACGGACATGAACGAAACTCCGGAAGATTGCGGCGGATAGGATTTGATCGAGCGCAAGCCGTCAAGTGCGCGGCCCATTATCATCGGCCCGATTGCGTCAGAGACATGGCCTGCGCCCGTTTGCGCCGGTTGCCCGCCCTCCCGCGCCCCGCCATAGTGCCGGGAATCAAGCGAGCTCCTTGAAAGCCTTTGAAAGCCCCTCGAAAGCCCGTTGGGGCGGAAATGCCGATGCTGGATGTGACTGCAGCCAATGAGATCGCCGCCGACGCCCGCGTGCGCGCCAATGTGGTGCGCCTTGCCGCCGCGCAGGCGCTGACCGGCGCCAACTCGGCGGTGATCTTCGCCACCGGCGCGATCGTCGGCGCGACGCTCGCGCCCGACGTCTCGTTCGCGACCGTGCCGATCTCGATGTATGTGCTCGGCCTCGCCGCCGGCACGCTGCCGACCGGCGCGATCTCACGCCGCTTCGGCCGCCGAATGGCTTTCATCGTCGGCACAGGTCTGGGCGCGTTGACCGGTCTGCTCGGCTCGTTCGCGATCCTGCACGCTTCGTTTCCATTGTTCTGTCTGGCGACTTTTCTCGGCGGCCTCTACGGCGCGGTGGCGCAGTCCTATCGCTTCGCTGCCGCCGACGGCGCCAGTGCTGCGTATCGGCCCAAGGCGGTGTCCTGGGTGATGGCGGGCGGGGTGTTCGCCGGCGTGCTCGGTCCGCAGCTCGTGCAATGGACCATGGATGTCTGGCAGCCCTATCTGTTCGCCTTCAGCTTCCTGGTCCAGGCCGCCGTCGCGCTCATCGCGATGGGCATCGTCGCAGGTGTCGACATGCCGAAGCCGGCACCGGCCGATCTTCACGGCGGGCGGCCGCTGCTCGAGATCGTGACCCAGCCGCGCTTCGTCGCGGCGGCACTGTGCGGCGTCATCTCCTACCCCATGATGAATCTGGTGATGACGTCGGCGCCGCTCGCCATGAAGCTGTGCGGGTTGAGCGTTTCCGATTCCAATTTCGGCATTCAATGGCACATCGTCGCCATGTACGGGCCGAGCTTCTTCACGGGCGCGCTGATTGCCCGCTTCGGCGCGCGCAAGGTCGTTGCCGCCGGCCTGCTGCTGGAGGCCGGCGCGGCCGGCATCGGGCTATCAGGCATCACCGCGATGCATTTCTGGGCCACGCTGATCGTGCTCGGTGTGGGGTGGAATTTCTCCTTCATCGGCGCCTCCGCGCTGGTGCTGGAGACGCATCGGCCGCAGGAGCGCAACAAGGTGCAGGCCTTCAACGATTTCCTGGTGTTCGGCATGATGGCGATCGGCTCGTTCTCGTCCGGACAATTGCTCGCCAGCTACGGCTGGTCCGCGGTGAACATGGTGGTGTTCCCGCCGGTGCTGCTCGGTCTCGCCGTGCTCTCGCTGGCGTCCTTTGCCCGCCGCCGCAAAGCGCGGCTGGACGCAGCGATGGGTGAGTTCCCGGACGCGATCTGAGATGGCGGGAGGCTGTCAGCAGCGTTGATAGTTCGATCCAGGTCGAAGTGATTTTCGGAGTCCGGGTTGTTACATGATGCTCGTCATGAACAGGCGAGCGTGAAGCAAGGCGCTCGCGGGGGAAACGAAGGACAAGCGCAAATGCTCGACAATCCCCGGCACGATGGATCCGTCGACGAATCCTCTCTCCGCTACGAAGGCTGGCGCATCGTCGCGGTCTGCTTCCTGCTCGCGACCTTCGGCTGGGGGCTCGGCTTCTACGGGCAGAGCGTCTATGTCGCCGAGCTCCAGCGCGCGCACGGCTGGTCGGCCTCGCTGATCTCGTCCGGCACGACGTTCTTCTATCTGTTCGGCGCGCTGCTCGTCGTCTTCGTCGGCGAAGCCGTCAACAAATACGGCCCGCGCCTCGGCTTGATCGCGGGCACGCTGGCGATGTCGGCCGCCGCGGTCGCGATCGGCGCGGTGCGCGAGCCGTGGCAGCTTTATCTCGCGAACGCCGTGCTCGCCTTCGGTTGGGCCGGCACGAGTCTGGCCATGATCACCAACACGATCAGCCTGTGGTTCGACCAGAAGCGCGGCATGGCCATCAGCCTGGCGCTGAACGGCGCAAGCTTCGGCGGCATTGTCGGTGTGCCGCTGCTGGTGACCCTGATCGGTCATGTCGGTTTCGCCACCGCGATGTTTATCGTCGCGGGCGCCATGCTGGTGCTGCTCGTGCCGGTGATCCTGTTTGTCGTCGGCCGCCCGCCCGATCTCCATGGCCGGCGCGCCGCGACGACAACGAAGCCGCAATCGTCGGCGCAGATCCGTAGCCAGGCCTTGCGCGACGTCGGCTTCCTCACCGTGACCATTGCCTTTGCTTTGGTGCTGTTCGCGCAGGTCGGCTTCATCGTCCACCTGATCTCGTTCCTCGATCCCGTGATCGGGCGCGAGCGCGCGGCCGTCGCGGTTGCGGTGCTGACCGCGATGGCGGTGATCGGCCGGGTGCTGTTCTCGCTGGTGATCGACCGCCTCAACCAGCGGCTCGCCTCGGCGCTGTCGTTCCTGAGCCAGGCCGTGGCGCTTCTCGTCGTCATCAATCTGCACAATGACTACGTGCTGATCGCGGCCTGCGCATTGTTCGGCTTCTCGGTCGGCAATCTCATCACGCTGCCGTCGCTGATCGTGCAGCAGGAGTTCGATTCCGCCTCGTTCGGCGTGCTGATCAGCCTCAACACCGCGATCAACCAGGTGACCTATGCATTCGGCCCCGGCGTGGTCGGTTTTCTGCGCGATTTCTCCGGCGCCTACGAGCTGCCGTTCTATCTGTGTATTGCGCTGGAGCTGGTAGCGGCAGCGTTGATCATGGTTAGCGAAGCGTAACCCACCGTTGTTTGCCTCCGCGGAGGCGAAAGAGGTGGGTTACGCCTTCGGCTAACCCACCCTACGCAATCACTACGGCGTCAACCCTCGCGCTGCTTCAACAGGGCTTCCACATCCAGCCGCTTCGTGAACATCGAAAGCTTGCCGTCCGGCCCGAACGGCCATTGCTCCCGCGGCTTGTCCCAATACAGCTCCACGCCATTCTGGTCCGGATCGCGCAGATACAGCGCTTCGGACACGCCATGGTCGCTGGCCCCGTCGAGCGCAATGCCGGCCGAGAGCACGCGGTGCAGCGCATCCGCTAGCGCCGGCCGTGTCGGATAGAGGATTGCGGTGTGATAGAGCCCGGTCGTGCCGGGCGGTGGCGGCGAGCCGCCCTTGCTCTCCCAGGTGTTGAGCCCGATGTGGTGATGATAGCCGCCGGCCGAGATGAAGGCCGCGCCGGAGCCCATCCGCTGCATCAGCTCGAAGCCGAGCACGCCGCAATAGAAGCCCAGCGCGCGATCGAGATCGGCGACCTTGAGGTGAACGTGGCCGATCCTGGTGCCGGCGGCGACGGCTTGGTTCTGCGACATGCGGCTGCTCCGTTGATGAACTCCACATAAGCCCGGGCCCGGGACAGTGCTACCGGCCGATCCCGAAACCCAGCGTTTCCGGATAGGCAACTTACGACAGCTCCCGCACCTCGCCCTCCGGCAGCTCGAACTCAAACGTGTTCAGCGTCATCGACACCATTGTGTAATAGCCGCAGAGACCAATCACCTCGACCACGCCGCGCTCGCCGAGCAGCTTCGCCGCCTCATCATAGAGGCCCTTCTCGACGCCGTGGCCCTCATGCAGCGACTTCGCGACGTCGTAGATCATCTTCCCCTTGGGATCGTCGAAAACAGGCGTGCGGCGATCGCGGATCGCGTCGATGATTTTTGGATCCATGCCTCCGGCAAGCGCCAGGCGCTTGTGCGCGTACCATTCGTAATGCGCGGTCCAGTGCCGCGCCGTCACCAGGATCGCGATCTCCGAGAGCTTTGCGGGAAAGATCGTATCGTAGCGCAGGACCTCGCCGAGCCGCGTGGCGTGACGGGCCATGTCGGGGCTGTTGAGCCAGGCCATCATCGGCGCCGGCGGCTTGCCGCGCTTGCCGGCAATGGACTCGTCATAGGTCTGCCGCTGGCTCTCGTTCATTTCGCCAGGCGAAAGAAGTTTCAGGCGCATTGTTGTTTCCTCTTTGTTTTCAAGCTTCGCCGTCGCGGCGACTATAGCGGATGCGTGACACGGAAGTGGTTGAATTCCGCGGGAGCTTGGCCCAGAGTCGCGGCCAACAAGCCGATTTAGATTGATGGAAACGACCAATGACTGACGCCAGGGCCAGCGAGACTGAGACCGCCGATCTCGAAACATTCCGCAGCGAAACGCGCGCCTGGCTCGAGGCCAATTGTCCGCCGGAAATGCGCAAGCCAGCGACGTCCGACGCCGACGTGTTCTGGGGCGGACGCAACGCAAAATTCTCGTCCGAGCCGCAGCGCATCTGGTTCGAGCGCATGCGCGACAAGGGCTGGACCGTACCCGATTGGCCGAAGGAGTACGGCGGCGGCGGCTTGAGCGCCGCCGAGCACAAGGTGCTGCGCGCGGAGATGGGACGAATCGGCGCGCGGCCCCCGCTGTCGAGCTTCGGGATCTGGATGCTCGGGCCGGCGCTGCTGAAATACGGCAACGACGCCCAGAAGAAAGAGCATCTGCCGAAGATCGCGGCTGGCCTGATCCGCTGGTGCCAGGGCTATTCCGAGCCGAACGCCGGCTCCGATCTCGCCTCGCTGCAGACCCGCGCCGAGAGCGACGGCGATGATTTCGTCATCACGGGGTCGAAGATCTGGACGTCCTACGCCAACTACGCCGACTGGATCTTCTGCCTCGTTCGCACCGATCCCGCCGCGAAGAAGCATGACGGCATCAGCTTCATCCTGTTCGACATGACCTCGAAGGGCGTGACGACCAAGCCGATCCTGCTGATCTCCGGCTACTCGCCGTTCTGCGAGACCTTCTTCGATAACGTCCGCGTGCCGAAATCGCATGTGGTCGGCACCGTCAACCGCGGCTGGGACGTCGCCAAATATCTGCTCCAGCACGAGCGCGCGATGATATCCGGGATGGGCGAGCGCGGCGTCGGCCGTCCGCTCGGCCAGATCGCGGCCGATTCCGTCGGCACCGATGCGCTGGGGCGGCTCGACGATTCCATGCTGCGCGGCCGGATCGCCAGCTTCGACGTCGATGAAGCCGCCCTTGCAGCCTGCGCCGAGCGCGCGGTCGATCTCGCCAAGGCGGGTCAGGCGCATCCGGCGTTCTCGTCGGCGATGAAATATTACGGCACCGAGCTCAACAAGCGCCGATACGAGATCCTGATGTCGGCCGGCGGCCTCGATGTACTGGAATGGGAGAGTGAACGTTCGAAGCAAGGAGCGCGTCCGCGCGCCTGGCTGCGTACCAAGGCCAACTCGATCGAGGGCGGCACGACCGAGGTCATGCTCGGCATTGTCGCCAAGCGCATCCTCGATCTGCCGGGGGCTTAGCAAAAGTCCTCATCCTGAGGAGCGGCCGTCAGGCCGCGTCTCGAAGGATGAGTCGGGCCTACATGGTTCGAGACGGCGCGGAGTTTATCATCGGGCCGCGCATACGCGGACCCGGTGGCGCCTCCTCACCATGAGGTTCAACCACCGAATTCAGTCGAACCGCACTTTGTTGGAACACGCACATGGCCCTCGTCCTCACCGAAGAACAATCGATGCTCCGCGACAGCGCGCGCGGGTTGATCAGCGACAAGGCGCCGGTGTCGCATTTGCGGCATCTGCGCGACAGCAAGGACCCCACCGGCTTCTCCAGGGAGTTTTGGCATTCCTTCGCCGAGATGGGCTTTGCCGGCTTGCTGGTGCCGGAAGAGTTCGGCGGCAGCGGCCTCGGCTATGTCGAGGCCGGCGTGGTGATGGAGGAGATCGGCCGCACGCTGATGCCGTCGCCCTTCCTTGCCACCAGCGTGGTCGCGGCCTCGGCGCTGAACCGTGGTGGCAATGCCGCGCAGAAGTCGGAATATCTGCCGAAGATCTCCAACGGCTCCCTGCTCGCGACGCTCGCGATCGACGAGGGCGCAAAACATCGCCCGCTTCAGACCAGCCTCCAGGCCGTACGCGCCGGCAACGGTTTCAGGCTCTCCGGCGCCAAGGCGCTCGTCGTCGACGGTCACGTTGCCGATCTTCTCATTGTCGCGGCACGCACTGCGGGTTCGGCCGGCGAACGCGAGGGGCTGACGCTGTTCCTGGTCAACCCGAAGGCCAAGGGCGTTGCGATCGAGCGCACCATCATGGTCGACGCGCACAATGCGGCGCGGCTCGAGCTTGCCAATGTCGAGGTCAACGCCGACAGCGTGCTCGGCGAAGTCGACCAGGGTGGTGCGCTGCTCGACGGCGTGCTCGATATCGGGCGCGGCGCGGTGGCCTCCGAAATGGTGGGCTTGAGCGAAGAAGTGTTCAACCGCACCGTCGAGTACCTGAAGAGCCGCAAGCAGTTCGGCAAGCTTATCGGCGAATTCCAGGCGCTGCAGCACCGCGCCGCCGAGCTCTATGTCGACATCGAGATCACCCGCGCCGCCGTGATGAAGGCGCTGCAAGCGCTCGATACGGACGTCGCCAAGGCCGCATCAAGCGTCGCAGTGGCAAAAGCCCGCGCCGGCACCACCGCCACGCGCGCGGTGCAGGAAGGCGTGCAGATGCATGGCGGCATGGGCATGACCGACCAGTTCGACATCGGCTTCTTCATGAAGCGCGCGCGCGTGTGCGAGGAGTTGTTCGGCGACGCCAATTACCACACCGAGCAACTGGCAAGGGCGCGGGGATATTGAGGCTCGTAGCCCGGATGGAGCGCAGCGAAATCCGGGTTCTGTCCACGCGGCGAGATCGCCCCGGATTGCGCTGCGCTCCATCCGGGCTACGGTCCTCGCGAGGACCGTCACCGCGGAGGGATTCTGGATTGCTTCGCTCCGCTCGCAATGACGGCGGAGAGACCCCTTACCGCACCGGCGGTGCGTACTGCACGCCGCCCGCATTCCACAGCTGGTTCATGCCGCGCGGGATCTTCAGCTTCGACTTCTCGCCGATGTTGCGCTCGTACATCTCGCCGTAATTGCCGACGTGGCGGATGATGCGGACCACCCAATCCTTGGTGAGGCCGAGCTGCTCGCCGTAATTGCCCTCGGTGCCGACCAGCCGCATCACTTCCGGCTTCTTCGACTTCAGGGCCTCGTCGATGTTCTCCGAGGAGACGCCGAGCTCCTCGGCGTTGATCATCGCGTACAGCGTCCACTTCACGATCATCATCCAGTCGTCGTCGCGCTGGCGCACGACGGGGGCGAGCGGCTCCTTGGAGATCATGTCCGGCAGGATCATGTGGTCGCCGGGCTTCGACAGGTTGATCCGCAGCGCGTAGAGCTGGGAGACGTCGGCGGAGAGCGTGTCGCATTTGCCGGTGTCGTAGGCTTTCACGACGTCGTCCAGCTTGTCGAACTTCACCTCTTCATACTTCATGTTGTTGGCACGGAAGTAATCCGCGACGTTGAGCGCCGTGGTGGTCCCGGTCTGGACGCAGACCTTGCTGCCGGTCAGGTCCAGCGCGGTTTCCTTGTTGCGCGCGCGCGGCAGCATGAAGCCTGCGCCGTCGTAATAGGCGACCGCGGGAAAATAGAGATCGTAGTCGAGCTCGCGCGCCATGCTCCAGGTCGAGTTGCGCGAGAGGATGTCCACCTTTCGGCTCTGCAATTCCTTGAAGCGCTCGCTGGCATCGAGCGCGACGAATTTCGCCTTGCTCGGGTCGTTGAAGATCGCGGAGGCCACCGCGCGGCAGAAATCGACGTCGAAGCCGGTCCAGTTGCCCTTGTCGTCGGGGATCGAGAAGCCCGGCAGGCCCTTGTTGACGCCGCACAGCACTTCGCCGCGGCGGACGGTCCGCTTCAGCGTGCGGGTGTCGTAGAATTCATAGATGATGGCCAGGACAGCGACCAGCACGGCGACTGCGAGCCCGATCAGCAGGCCGCCACGAAAAGTGCGCATCATGTTGCTCTCTCGAAATAATCGGGAAAAGGAATATTCGCCAGGGCGAGAAGATCAGAGTTCAGGCTTCTGCCGGATGACAACCTTGGTGCCGACCGGGACGCGATCGTAGAGATCGGCGACGTCGCGGTTGACGAGCCGGAAGCAGCCGGAGGAGACCTTGGTGCCGATCGTGTCGGGCCGATTGGTGCCGTGGATGCGATAGACCGTGGTGCCCAGATACATGGCGCGCGCGCCGAGCGGATTGCCGGGGCCGCCGGCCATGAAGCGCGGCAGATAGGGCTGGCGCTGGATCATCTCCGGCGGCGGCGTCCAGTCCGGCCATTCCTTCTTGTTGGTGATGTTCACCAGCCCCTGCCACTGAAAACCATCGCGGCCGACGCCGATGCCGTAGCGGATCGCACGACCGCCGGGCTGCACCAGATAGAGGTGCCGTTCGGCCGTCGAGATGATGAGCGTGCCGGGCGCTTCGGTGGTGCGGAAGTAGACGACCTGCTTCTGCCATTCCGGATCGAGCTCGAAAGCATCGTCGGCGACCAGGCCCGGCTCGTCGCCGCGGTCGGGCTGCTGGGCGTAGGCATGGGGCGCGGACAGGATCAGGCCGATTGCAGCCACAAATATCCCGGTCAGGCGACGAAAATCCGTCATTTCAAGCTCTCCCCCACTGCCACAGCGAATATCGTTCGGAACCATCTGAACCCAGCGGCAGCTTCATGGCAAGTTGATGGCGCGCCCGGCTGGTATGTCACGAGAATGCTTTGGTTTTTTGACGGACCGCGCGCAATGCCACAAACAGGGGATGGCGCGAAAAGCAGTGAGCCGGGCACGATCTGCTCCCTCTTCCGCAAGCGGGAGAGGCTCAGACCGAGCGAGCCGCGAGATCAAACTTCGCCAACTCGCACGAGATGCCAGCTAGATCTGGTTGTTCTCCGGCTTAATCCCGAGCCGCCGGACGATCTCCGTCCCCACGGCCCGGGCCTCAGGCCGAGAGCCGATGCGAGGGCTGCGAAACCGTTGCCCGGACTGCAATCGGATCACGACGATGCAGTGCTCGTCCTCGGACCGGCCGCGGCGCTCGACCGTGATCGTCTTCACGTCGCGCCCTTCGATGTGGTCGGCGCGCAACGTGCCGTCGCCCCACAGGCGTTCGACGCGGATGTCGCCTTGGCGGATGATCCAGAAGGCGCCGGTCACAAGGTTGGCATAACGGAAAACGCCGAAAGCGGCGATTGCGCCGACCGGCAGCAGCATGATGTCGACCGGCCCCGGCGACAGGCCACGCCAGAGCCTGTAGGCGTAAGGAACGGCGCACAATGCGACGACGATCAGTGCGACGATCCTGATGTCCCTCGTGGAAAACGGCTCGAGGGGATCGCCGAGACGCATCTCGGGATTGCTGGCATCGAGCGGATTGACCGGAGACTCGACGTCGGGAACGTCGAATTGCGCGGCGATCCGCGCCACCGTGTCGTGCACGTGCGTGACGTCGGCAATCGGCGGCGATGTCAGGCGCTCACCGGAGGCCAGCGTGAAGGCGAGCTGGAAGCGCGCTTTCGCCCTCTTGCTGCCGGGAACCTGCAATCCCCTGATGTCGTCCTTGGCGACGATCCGCGTCCGCAGCTTTCCAAACGGCCGCTGCTCCCCGATCAGGATCTCGTCCGGCGTGATGATCCACACCACCGCCGGCGCCAGCATGATGATTCCGACGAACGCCGCTCCCACCAGCAGCGCGACCACGGAGATGATCACCTCCAGAGTGTCGTGCGTGAACAGGCCCGGCGTGAAGCACAGCGCAACGGCGGCCGCAAAGCCGGACATGACCAGCCGCTGCGCGATCGAGGCGCCTTCACGAAGGCGAATGTCAGTGCTGCTGGTGGCGTCGTCCATCGCGGGCGGCTGATTACGTGGCCCGCGAAACTCCACGGACGGGTCCGTGGAGTCAAGCAACAACGGCGCGACCCGCGCCGGGGTTAGCTATTGGCGTTCAACAGCTTTGCCACGGTGCGGTCGATCTCGTCATAGCGGCCCTCGCCCGCGTGCTGGAACACGATCTTGCCGTTCTGGTCGATAATGTACTGCGCCGGCCAATACTGGTTGCTGTAGGCGTTCCAGGTCCTGGAATCATTGTCCTGTGCCACCGGATAGGTGATGCCGTGGCGCTTCAGCGCCGCCTGCACATTGGACGCCGAGCGCTCGAACGGGAATTCCGGTGTGTGCACGCCGACCACGACGAGACCCCGGTCCTTGTACTTGGCATAGAGCTCGGTGACGTGCGGCAGCGTGTTGACGCAGTTGACGCAGCCATAGGTCCAGAAGTCCACCAGCACGACCTTGCCGCGGAGGTCGGCGAGGCTGAGCGGCTTCGAGTTGAACCAGTTGTTGATGCCGGTGAAGTCGGGCGCGGTCTGCTGGCTTGCGGCAGCCGTGACGACAGGAACGGCGCGCGCGGTCTCGTCGCAGATGCCGGGGATGACGGCGCCGGTTACGGCGATGCCGACCAGTGCGGCGGAGACGGCGAGCAGTTTGAAAGTCATGGACGAGTCCTCCGGTTGAGATGCGCGATGTTCACAGGCCGATCTGGCCGGTGGGATAGAAGCCGGTGAGCCACCCCACGATCAGCGTGTCGTATTGGAAATAGGCGGCAACGGCGAAACCGATCACGACGACGCCAAAGCCCTGCTGCAGCCGCGGCGAGATGCGCGCGAGACTGCGCACCCGGGTGGTCGCAGCCTGCCCGCCATAAGCGATCGCCAGCATCGGAAGAGCCGCGCCGATCGCGTAGGCGACAAGCAGCGTGCCGGCCCAGGTCGCCTTCTCAGTCGTCGCGACCAGCGTCAGGATCGAGCCGAGCACCGGCCCGGCGCAGGGCGTCCAGACCAGGCCGAGCGTGGTGCCGAGCACGAGCCCGCCGAGCGCGCCCTCGCGCTGCGTGGCGCCGGAGTTGCCGAGATCGAGCCAGCCGTTGAGCCGGATCGACAGCCATTCGAATGGCGCCGGCCACAGCATCAACAGGCCGAAGCCGAGCAGCAGGATCGACGCCGCCTCGCGCAGCACGTTCGGATCGAAATCAAACAGCCGCGTGATGGCGCCGAGCAACAGCGCGGTCGCGGAGAACGACATGACGAAGCCGAGCGCGATCATCGCCGGGCGCAGATGCGAGCTGCGGCCGATCGAGGCGCCGAGCAGGATCGGCAGCATCGGCAGCGTGCAGGGCGCGGCGATGGTGAGGATGCCGGCGAGGACGGCGAAGGTGAGTTCGAGCATCGGGGCACTCGTGAATGGGGTCACGAGGGCTGTTCGAGATGAGAGAGGCAGTCGTTACCCCGCGTCACGCCTTCGTGACGGGTGGCCGCAGCGGGCGTCTCGAAACCATGAGGCCGGCACCTGAACCAAGCCAAACACAAAACGACCCGGAGGGGGGGCATCCCGTCCGGGTCGTTGGAGGTCTTGGGAGGTTTAACGAAACCGTATGTGAGCTTTATAGGAGGGAAGTTTTTCCGCCTGATGTTGTGCTTTGTTTCAATTGTTTCGTCGGCGGTAACACTTCCGTGTCCGGGACAGGCCCAAAACCAGCGCCCTATCCCCTTGAAATATCTAAGCTTCAGGCGGCAAAGCGCTCGACGCCGCAGCCCTTAAGCAATTCGGCCAGTTGCTTGCGGGCGTAGAACATCCGGGTCTTCACCGTGCTCTGCGGGATGCCGATGATCTGTCCGACCTCCTCCACCGACTTCTCGTGGTAGTAGACGAGGGTGATGATTTCGCGATGCGCGGGTGACAGCTTCTGAACGCAGGCGCGCAGGATGGCGCTGGTGTCGCTGCGGTCGAGCGAGGTCTCCGGCGTGTCGCAACCGTCGGCGATCTGACGCACGTCTTCCTGGTCGATGTCCTCGAAGCGACGCTGGCGCATCGCGGTCAGCGCCTTGAAGCGGGCGATCGAGAGCAGCCAGGTCGAAACCTGCGAGCGGCCCTGGAATTGGCCGGCGGTCCGCCACACGTCCAGAAACACCTGGCTGACGAGGTCTTCCGCCGTGGTGGCGTCGCGCACGATCCGCAGGATGAAGCGGTAGACGCGCACATTGTGCCGGCAATAAAGGATGTGCATGGACGTCCGGTTGCCGTCGGCAATGCTTTCGAGAAGCATGTCGTCCGAGGTCGCCTGAGCGGCAATGATGCTCTGGCTGGCTTGGGCGTTGATGGCGATGACGTTCGGCATTGACTTGGCTCCCCGTAGCGCCGCAACCGAGCGGCGTTTCCTTGGACCAAAGTGTTAATGAGCCAACGTTTCGGGACGTCTGCACGAAAAGGAGAAAATGGTTTCGTGCGCCATCAAATTGTTTCGTCGTATTAGCCGCGACGAAACATTCGGGGCAAAAAAGCGTGGAATTTCAACGTACGGAAAATACGGGGGTGGGGATTAGGCGACGAGCGGAGGGGCCGGGAACGTATTTCGGGCTTTTGCGTTCGCCGCTTCCGCAATCTCGATGTCGTCCCGGCGAAGGCCGGGATCCATAACCACAGGTCGTGGTTTAGCGAAGACAGGCAGTGAAGAGTCTTTGGGGTGGTACAAGCACCGCACCCGCCGATGGATCACGCGGTATGGGTCCCGGCCTTCGCCGGGACGACACCGTGGGTGGTTTGCGTTCGCACTCCCCGTGTCGTCCTGGCTTTCGCCAGGACGACGATGGGGCCTTACGCCTTCTCGCCCGCCGGCGAGAACAGATAGCCGCCGCCGCGGATGGTGCGGATCACGGCGGGTTTTGCCGGATCGGGCTCGATCTTGCGGCGGATGCGCATGATGCGCAGGTCGACGGCGCGGTCGAAGGCTTCGGCGTCGCGCGCATTGGCCAATTCCAGCAGGCGCTCGCGCGACAGCACGCGCTTCGGATTAGCCGCGAACACCTTCAAGAGCCCGAACTCGGATGCGGTCAGCGGGTGCTCGTTGCCCTCGTCGTCGCGCAAGGCCTGCGCTTCGAGATCGAGCCACTTCGTCCCGAACCGTACCAATTGCTCCTTGTCCGATTTCGCAGCCGCCGTTTCGGCCACGGCTTTCGCCGGCGCGCTCCGGCGCAGCACCGAGCGGATGCGCGCCATCAGCTCACGCAGCTCGCACGGCTTGGCCACGTAATCGTCGGCGCCGAGCTCGAGGCCGACGACGCGGTCGATCGGGCTCGCCGTCGCCGTCAGCATGATCACCGGAACGTTGATGCGGCTCTTGAGGTCGCGGATGATCGAGAGCCCGTCTTCCTCCGGCATGTTGAGGTCGAGCACGACGAGGTCGGGCATGCTGCCGTCGATCGCCGTGCGCAACGACTTGCCGCCGTCGCACAGCGTCACGGTGAAGCCGTGCATCTTGAGGTAATCGCCGACCATCTCCCGGGCCGGGGCCTCGTCGTCGACGATCATGATGTGCTGGCTTTGGGTCATGGTCCTGAGATCACGGAATTTCGGTCGCGGGGAGGGTGATGGTGAAGGTCGAGCCCTTGCCGGGGCCCTCGCTCTCGGCGGTCACCTCGCCGCCGTGCATGTCGATAATACGCTTGACGATGGACAACCCAAGCCCGGTCGAGCTCTCGCCGGCGGTCGGTTTTGCCGACAGCCGCTGGAACCGGCCGAACAGGCGGCCGAGATCCTCCGGCGACAGGCCGGCGCCCTCGTCGCTGACGCGGACGATGGTGTCGCCGCCCTCATGGCTCACGATGACGCCGATCTTGCCGCCGATCGGCGAGTATTTGATGGCGTTGCTGATCAGATTGTCGATCGCCTCGCGGATGCGGTCGGTGTCGCACATGGTGACGATGTTGACGGGCGCGGTGACGCTGATTGCCTGCTGCTTGTTGACGGCCAGCGGCTGGTTGGCCTCGGCGACTTCCTTGACCAGGGCCGCGACGTCGACCGGCTCGCGGCGGATGGTGATGTCGAAGGCATCGGCCATCGCGTCCGAGATCAGATGGTCGACCATCGAGGTCAGGCGCTTGGTCGCATCGCGGATGTGATCGACCTGGGCGACCACGCCGCCTGACGACGCGCCGGTCGAGATCAGCTCCTTCAGCATCTCGGTGCGGCCGAGGATGACGCCGAGCGGATTCTTCAGATCGTGGGCGACGGTGCCGAGGATCTCGTTCTTGAAGCCGTTGGCGCGCTGCAGCCGCAGCCATTGCGCCGAGAGCCGGCGGTTGGCCTGCATCAGCGCGCGGGTGCGCTGGGCGACGCGGTCTTCCAGCTGGGTGTTGGCGGCCTGGAGCTGCTGGTAGAGGATGACGTTGTCGAAGGCGATCGAGAGCCGGCTGGAGAAGATCTCGACCAGCGAGCGGTCGGTCTCGGACAGCTCGCGCTCGGCCTGCAGCAGCACCACGACCTCGCGCCCGCTTCCGGTGCGCAAATAGATCACGCTGCGGTGGTCGGCGAATTCGTTCTTGCGGCCCTGGAAAGCGGCTTCCACCATCGCGCGCAGATCGGGGTCGAGCGCCTTCGACGAGGTCGTGCCGATGAAGCGGCTGTAGCAGCCGCTGCCGGCAAGCACCGAGAGCTCGGGGTCGATGCCGCCATTGTCGCGCAGGACCAATATGCCGGCGCAATCGACGTTGAGCAGCGAGGCGAGCTGGGTCAGCACGCCCTCGGCGAGCCGCTGCATCGACTTGAAGTCGTACAGCGTGGAAGCCGCGTCGATGATGATCTCGAGCCCGCGCCTCGTCTGCAGCATGCGCTCGAGCTGCTGGTAGGAGCGCAGCGCCGCGGTCAGCGAGGTGAACAGCTTGTCGGCGGTGAGCTCGGTCTTGGCCTTGTAGTCGTTGATGTCGTACTGCACGATCACGCGCCGCTCGGGCGCCTGGCCGGGCTGTCCGGTCCGCAGGATGATGCGCACGGTCTCGTTCTTGAGCTCGTTGCGGATGTACTCGACCAGCTCGAGGCCGGCGACGTCTGTCTCCATGATGACGTCGAGCAGCACGGCGGCGATGTCGTTGTGCGCGGCCATCAGCTTGCGGCCTTCCGCCGCGGAATGGGCGGAGAGGATCTCCAGGCCCTGGCCGTTGAGGGAATAGTCCGAGAGCGCAAAACGCGTGCCGTCATGCACGGCCGGATCGTCGTCGATGACGGCGATCTTCCATTTCCGGGCGTCAACATCCTCCGATGCGGTACCGGTGTCGTCGATCAGGTGGAGGACATCGTCCTGTTCGGCCATTGAGAAGTCCCGTCAGTCTCTGTGCTTTGCCCGCCGCCTTTGGCGACCCGGGGCATGATAATGCGAAAAGTAGTGCCTTGTCCCAGCTTGGATTCCAGCATCATGCGACCGCCGAGCTGCTGGGTGACGAGGTTATAGACGATATGGAGGCCGAGTCCCGTGCCACCTTCATTGCGCCTGGTGGTAAAGAATGGGTCAAAGGCCTGGCGCTGCACGTCGGAGGTCATGCCGGCCCCATCATCGGTGAAGATGATCTCGACGTCGTCGGCCCCGCGGGGCCGCGCCGAGATCGTGATCGTGCCGGCGCGGCCGTCGGCAAAGGCGTGGTTGGCGGCATTGAGGAACAAATTGGTCAGGATCTGGCCGTAGGAGCCGGGATAGCCGTCGAGCAGCAGTCCCTCGGGCATGTCGACATTTAGCGTGATCGGCGAGCGCTTCAGCACCGGGCGCAGGCTCGCGATGATCTGGTCGGTGGCTTCGCTCAGTGAGAACTGCCGCCGCTCGGCATGGGAGCGGTCGACCGCGACCTGCTTGAACGACTGGATCAGTTCGCCGGCGCGCTGGAGATTGGCGACGAGCTGCTGCGAGGCGTCGCGCGAGGACTGCACGAATTCTTCCAGCTGCGAGCGGCGCAGGCCGCCGTCGCCCTTGAGCTGGGCCTCGAAGATCTCGGTGCGCCGGGCAAAGCTCGACGCAACGGTGAGGCTGATCCCGATCGGATTGTTGACCTCGTGCGCGACGCCGGCGACGAGGCCGCCGAGAGCTGCGAGCCTCTCGGCATCGATCAGATTCTGCTGCGCGGCATTGAGCTCGAGCAGCGCGCTCTCGGCCTTCTCCTTGGATGCGCGCAGCTCGTCCTCGGTCTGGCGCTTCGCGATCGCGTTTTCGCGGAATACTTCCACCGCGCGCGCCATGGCCCCGACCTCGTCGCGCGCGCGCGTGCCTTGTACCTCGCGGCCGAGGTCGCCGAGCGTGATCGCGCGCATCGCCGCCATGATCTGCTGCAGCGGCAGCCGGATCGACAGCGCGATCAGCACGCCGGCGGTGAGGATGATGCCGAGGAAGATCACGGCGATGGAGAGAACACGGCGGGAAATGTCCGCCAGCGTGCGGTCGAACGTCTCCTGCGCCTTCTGCTCGCGCTGGCGCATCTTGGTGGAGAGATCGTCGATGGCGCCGATCGCCTCGGCCTGGTTGGCGTCGATGGTGTTGCGCAGCAGCTCGGTACGGTTCGTGAGCTGCTCGGAGAGCTTTGCGAAGCCCTCGCGCAGCGCGGCAGTGCGGGCCGCGAGCCGCCGCAGCGCCATGCGCTGCAGGTCGTTGTCGGCGAGATCGATCATCACGGGGATGGTTTTCTCGATCGTCTCGGTGTTGCGGCGGGCGTCGTCGGCCGCACCCGATGACAGCGACAGATAGTAGGAATTGGCCGCAACCAGCATCGCGGTGAAGGCCTCGCGCGACTTGCCCAGCGACGGCCAGATCAGCGCGTCGCGATGGCCGGTGGCGCCTTCGATGATGGAGTAAAGGCCGGCCATGTCCCTGGCCGGTCCCTGCACCTGATCCTCATAGGTCTTCGCGATGGTGGCCTGCACGCCGCGCAGCTCGCCGAAGCCGTTGAGGAAGCGGTCGGTGGTGCGCTCCAGCTCCTCGACCGAGCCCGACAGCATCGGGTCCTTGGCGGCACGGTTGGCCAGCGTCCCCAGCACCGCCTCGCGCAGCAGCAGGATCTCGGCGAACAGATCGGGGCTCGGCTGGTTGATGTAGCGGTGGATCAGATTGTGCAGCCGCCCCGTCTCGCTTTCGAGCAGCGCCAGGATCCGGTCGGACTCGCGCACCTGGCGCACGTCGTCCCAGGCCGAGCCGAGCACCTGCGAGCCGTTCCAGATCAGCCCGACCAGCACGATGACCACGGCGGAGTTCAGCGCCGCGATCGACAGGATGCGCCAGCGGATCGGCACCGCCCGGAGCACGCCGACCAGCCGCGCGCGCAGCCGCCCCATCGGGCCGGGCGACCTGTCTGCGTGCTCGCTGTGTCCAAGCCCGGGCAAGAGGCCTCACTCCACCTTGCGAATGCGTTCGATCAGCGCGGCCGCGGCCGGATCCTGCCCGGCCTTGGCGTAGATCGCGACCATCGCGTCCTCGAACGGCTTGCGGTCGATATCCCTGACGATGGTGACGCCCGCTGCTTCCGCCTTGCGCTGCGACTGCTCCTCGAGGTCGCGCCATTTCTCGCGCATGAAGTGGCTGGAGCGCTGCGCGGCTTCCCGGAAGATGGTCTGGTCGTCGGCTGAGAGGCTTTTCCAGGCCTTCAGCGAGATCACCAGCACTTCGGGGCTCATCGTGTGCTCGGTGATGGCGAGATAGCCGGCATGTTTGTAATGGTCCGTCGTCACGTAGGATGGCCAGTTGTTCTCGGCGCCGTCGATCAGATGGTTGGCAAGCCCGGCAAGCACCTGCCCATAGGGCATCTCGACCGGCTCCGCGCCGAGCGCGCGGATCATCTGGCTCATCAACTCCGACTGCTGCACCCGGATCCGCAATCCCTTGAGGTCCGCGACGTTTCTGACCGGGCGGGCGCCGTTGTAGATCGACCGCGCGCCCGAATCGTAGAAGGCGAGGCCAACGAAGCCGTAGGGCTCGAAGCTGCCGAGAATCTCGACGCCGATCGGCCCGTCCAGCACCTTCTGCATGTGCTCGATGGACCGGAACAGGAACGGCATCGCCAGCACGTTCATCGCCGGGACGAAGTTGCCGATCAGCGCCACATTGGTCCGGTTGAGATCGATCGCGCCGACCCGGGTCTGCTCGATGGTTTCCTTCTCCTCGCCGAGCTGGCGGGAGTGGAACACCTTGACCTCGTGCCGGCCGCCGCTGCGCTCGGCGATCAGGGCGCCCATGTAGCGCAGCGCCTGCACGGTCGGATAATCCTCGGTCTGGGTGTCGGCGGCGCGGAATTCCCGCGCAGCGGCTCCCGTCGCGCAGATGGCGATCAGAAGCGCGACGAAAACCACCCCGGTCCGCGAGCGTTCGGCACGGTTCAACACTGGCACACTCAACCCCTCAGTGGTGGAGTCTATGGCGGGAGCAAAAGGTTCAATGCAATCTAGCAGATGGTCGGGGGAAGGCCATCCCGCCGGGGGCTTCGGCGTGATTGTGCGGCGCGGCCGGGGCTCATTCCCGGTTGAAACCGCAAATGCCGCGCCTTAAGCAGGGACGGTCGCCGTCGTCGCGCGATACGGAAAGAGCATCGTGATTTCAGCATTGCGCTTCTTGCAGGTCGTTGCCGCCCTTGCCGCCCTCTCCTTGGCCGCGCCGGTGCGGGCCGTGACGGACATCGCGTGGTGGCACGCCATGTCCGGCGAGCTCGGCCGGCAGCTCGAGAAGCTCGCCTCCGACTTCAACGCCTCGCAGCCGGATTATCGCGTCGTGCCGACCTACAAGGGCAGTTACACCGAGACGGTGACGGCCGCGATCTTCGCCTTCCGCTCGCGCAGCCAGCCCGCGATCGTCCAGGTCAACGAGGTCGCCACCGCCACCATGACCGCGGCCAAGGGCGCGATCTATCCCGTGTTCAGCCTGATGCGGGACATGAACGAGCCGTTCTCGCTCAATGACTACCTTCCCGCGGTCTCCGGCTACTACACCGATGCGGCCGGCAATCTCTTGTCGTTCCCGTTCAATTCGTCGACGCCGATTCTCTATTACAACAAGACCATGTTCCGCGACGCAGGGCTCGATCCGGAGACGCCGCCGAAGACCTGGCCGGAGCTCGGCGCTGCTGCAAAACGCCTGCGCGATCGCGGCGCGTCGTGCGGCTTCACCACGTCCTGGCCGTCCTGGATCCATGTAGAGAATTTCTCTGCCTTCCACAACCTGCCGCTGGCGACACGGACCAACGGCTTCGCCGCACTCGATGCGGAGCTGACCATCAACAATCCCTCTCTGGTGCGTCACGTCGCCGAGCTCAGCGAGTGGCAGAAGACCAAGGTGTTCGACTATAGCGGCCGCGGCCAGTCGGCCGAGCCGCGCTTTCAGAACGGCGAATGCGGCATCTTCATCGGCTCATCGGCAACGCGCGCCGACATCAAGGCCAATTCGAAGTTCGAGATCGGTTACGGCATGATGCCGTATTGGCCCGACGTGAAGGGCGCGCCGCAGAATTCGATCATCGGCGGCGCCACGCTGTGGGTGCTGCGCGACCGCCCGCGCGAGGAATACAAGGGCGTGGCGCGGTTCTTCGCCTATCTGTCGCAGCCCGGCGTGCAGGCCGCCTGGCACCAGAACACCGGCTATCTGCCTGTCACCCGCGCCGCCTTCGAGCTGACGCGCGCGCAAGGTTTTTACGAGCGCAATCCGGGCTCGGCGATGTCGTTCGAAGAGATCACGCTGCATCCGCCGACGGAGAA
The DNA here is from genome assembly GCF_055807515.1 of Bradyrhizobium sp. Kon69. NCBI lineage: Bacteria > Pseudomonadati > Pseudomonadota > Alphaproteobacteria > Hyphomicrobiales > Nitrobacteraceae > Bradyrhizobium > Bradyrhizobium sp. Kon69. The sequence continues at coordinate 232,252 of NZ_JBVVOS010000008.1, forward strand.
TTCGAAGGGCATCCGGCTCGGCTCCTTCGTGCTGATCCGCGGCGCGATCGAGGACGAGCTGGAGCAGGCCTTTGCCGGCCGCAAGAGCGCGCAAGCCGCGCTGGATGCCGCGGTCGAGCGCGGCAACAAGATCCTGCGCCAGTTCGAACGCGCCAGCCCGGATCGATAGGGGCGGGATGGTAGCTCGGCGCTAAGGCGCAAGGCCGTTCCACAGCGTCATGGCCGGGCTTGTCCCGGCCATCCACGCCTTGGCCGCAGCACGAAGAACGTGGATGCCCGGGACAAGCCCGGGCATGACGAGCTCAACAGCCGTTAGGTTACGATGTCGATGCAACTCCCCCACTTTATCGACGCGGAAAGCTTTCGCGCCTTTCGCGCCGACCCATCGCGCTGGCTGCCGATCGCCATCGACATCGTCCGCAGCCACGGTCTCGATGCCAGCGCGCCGCACGTGTTTGCCACCGGCACCAATCTCGTGGTCGGGCTCGGCGATCGCCTGATCCTGAAAATCTTCCCGCCGCTGCTCCGTGCGCAATTCATCTCCGAGCGCGGCTCGCTGGCCCAGCTTGGCGGCCGCCTCAATCTGCCGATCCCCGAGATCGTCGCGGAAGGCGAGCGCGACGGCTGGCCTTATCTAATCATCACACGCCTTGCCGGCACGCTCGGCTCGGAGGTCTGGCCGCAACTGGCGGAAGCGCAGAAGGAGCGCGTGCTGCGCCAGATCGGCGAGACCATCGCGGCCGTGCAGCGCGCCCCACTCGGCCCGCTCGCGCAGATCGAGCCGCGCTGGGGAGACTTCATGCGCGCCCAGATGCAAGCGTGCCGCGCGCGGCACACGCGTCTCGGCCTTGCGCCGAAATTCCTCGCCGGCCTTGACGATCTCCTGCGTGATGCGGCCGCGCTCATTCCGATGGATGCGCCGCCGGTGATCCTGATCGGCGAATATATTCCGGAGAACTTCCTGCTCACCTGCCACGACGATCAATGGTCGCTCGCCGGCCTGTTCGACTTCGGCGACGTGCTGGCGGGCTGGCGCGACTACGATCTGCTCGGCCCCAGCGCCTTCATGGCAGCGGGCCGGCCCGGTCGCGTGCGCAACCTGCTCGAAGGTTTTGGCTATGCGAAGCCGGACTACGCGCTCAAGCGCCGCCTGATGACGCTGATGCTGCTGCATCGCGCCAGCGACCTCAACAGCCACATCTGCATCGAGGGTTGGCAGGACAAGGCGGATGATCTCGTCGAACTGCAGGAGCTGATCTGGCCGGGCTGATCGCCGGCGATCCCCGCTGTCGTCCTGGACAAGCGCAGCGCTGATCCAGGACCCATTACCCCAGGGAGGGGTTTTGCGAAGACTCGTGGTTGCCAGCTTCGCGCCGCAACTTCTTCCTGGGGTAATGGGTCCTGGCTTTCGCCAGAACGACGGCGGTTCAATAAGCCGCCTGCCAAACAAGCGAGACTCCATTCAGCTTATTTTATGAGCAAATGCGCACCTTTGTATGCAATGGCCCAAGACTTGGCGTTTGATCGACGGTCCGATTAATAGCTGTTTCCCTTAAGTATTTCAGAGGCTTATTCCGGTTTAAACTCTCATTAAGCTCTGGCACGAACCTTGCGAATCCAGTTCCAACCAGAAAACTTTGTGTTGGAGCCATTTCATGAAGCGCCGCGATTTCCTCAAGTCCGTTTCCGGATTGGCCGCAGGTGCGGCGCTTCCGGCCATGCCGTCTGTGGTCTCGTCCGCCTATGCCGATGCGCGCTCGGAGACGCTGCTGATCGTCTCGGAAGGCGGGCCCAACAATCTCGACATCCACGGCGTCGGCACCAACGTGCCCGGCTATGAGGTGTCCTGGAATTGCTACGACCGCCTGCTCAGCCACGAGATGAAGACCGGCCCTGGCGGGGTGCCCTATTACGACCGCGACAAGTTCAAGGGCGAGCTCGCCGAGGAGTTCAAGATCGACGACATGTCGGTCACCTTCAAGCTGAAGAAGAACGCCAAATTCCACGACGGCGCGCCTGTCACCGCCAAGGACGTGAAGTGGTCGCTCGACCGCGCCGTCAGCGTCGGCGGCTTCCCCACCTTCCAGATGAGCGCGGGCTCGCTGACCAAGCCTGAGCAGTTCGTCGTGATCGACGACTACACGGTGCGAGTCGACTTCCTGAAGAAGGACAAGCTGACGATCCCCGATCTCGCGGTGATCGTGCCCTGCATCATCAATTCCGAACTGGTGAAGAAGAACGCCAGCGAGAAGGATCCCTGGGGTCTCGAGTACACCAAGCAGCAGACCGCGGGCTCCGGCGCCTACAAGGTGACGAAGTGGACCGCCGGCACCGAAGTGGTGATGGAGCGCAACGACGATTGGGTCGGCGGCCCGCTGCCGAAGATCAAGCGCGTGATCTGGCGCATGGTGCCGCAGGCCGGCAATCGCCGCGCGCTGCTGGAGCGCGGCGACGCCGACATTTCCTACGAGCTGCCGTTCAAGGATTTCCAGGAGATGAAGGCGAGCGGCAAGCTCAACGTGGTGTCGCTGCCGTTCTCCAACGGCATCCAGTACATCGGCATGAACGTGACCAAGCCGCCGTTCGACAATCCGAAGGTGCGTCAGGCGGTCGCCTACGCGATTCCGTATCAGAAGATCATGGACGCGGTGATGTTCGGGCTGGCCAACCCGATGTTCGGCGCGGCAAAGGACAAGCCGACCGAAGTCGCCTGGCCGCAGCCGCACAAATACAACACCGACATGGACAAGGCGAAGGCGCTGCTCGCCGAGGCCGGTTATCCCAGCGGCTTCGAGACCACGATCTCGTTCGACCTGAATTTCGCCGGCGTCAACGAGCCGCTCTGCGTGCTGGTGCAGGAGAGCCTGGCCCAGATCGGCATCAAGACCACCATCAACAAGGTGCCTGGCGCCAACTGGCGCACCGAGTTGAACAAGAAGGAGATGCCGCTCTTCACCAACGTGTTCTCGGGCTGGCTCGATTACCCCGAATACTTCTTCTACTGGTGCTATCACGGCAATAATTCCGTCTTCAACACCATGAGCTACAAGTCGGCGGAGATGGACAAGCTGATCGACGGCGCACGCGCAGCCGCCGCGACTGGCGACACCGCGACCTACGACGCCGACGTGAAGGGCTTCGTCGACCTCGCCTACAGCGACATCCCGCGCATCCCGCTGTACCAGCCCTTCGTCAACGTCGCGATGCAGAAGAACATCAGCGGCTACCAATACTGGTTCCACCGGCGGTTGGATTATCGCGCGATGGCGAAGGGGTGAGGGGGGATGGCGGGCGAGATGGTCGCGTCGTCGACTCTCTTTCTGAGTGAGGCGGCCACCGCTCTCTCATTCCCTCTCCCCTTGTGGGCGAGGGGCAGGGTGAGGGGTAGCCACGAACTCCGACCTCGCTTGGGGCTACCCCTCACCCCAACCCTCTCCCATCGCAAGTCGGGCCTGCCCGACTTGCGCCAATCACCAATGCGCAACCGGGGTAGACCCCGGTTGCGTGGGAGAGGGGGCGCAGCGGAGCGCGCGGCGATGCTCTCGCGGATCAGCGAGAGCGTTTCATCTTCCTGGAGTGCATCATCATGCTGACCATGATCGGCAAGCGCCTGATGTTCGCGATTCCCTCGCTGATCGGGGTCGTCATCGTCACCTTCCTGCTGACCCGCGCGCTGCCGGGTGATCCCGCGGCGTATTTCGCCGGCCCCGCCGCAACGAAGGAAGCCGTCGAGCAGATCCGGAAAAAACTCGGCCTCGACAAGCCGCTGATCGAGCAGTTCTTCCGCTACACCAACGATCTCGCCCATGGCGATTTCGGCAATTCTCTCACCACGGGCCAGCCGGTCGCGGCCGAGATCCGCAACCGCCTGCCGGCCTCCGCCGAGCTGACGCTGCTCGGTCTCATCGTCTCGGTCGTGATCGCCATTCCGCTCGGCGTGCTGGCGGCGACGCGGCCGGGATCGTGGGTCGATCATCTCTGTCGTGTGACGACGACGGCCGGCGTCTCGCTGCCGGTGTTCTTCACCGGCCTCGTGCTGGTCTATGTCTTCTATTTTCGGCTCGGCTGGTCGCCCGCGCCGCTCGGCCGGCTCGATGTGTTCTACAGCGCGCCGCCGACGGTAACCGGCTTCTATCTGATCGACACCCTGATCGCGCGCGACTTCGAGGCGTTCCGTTCGGCCTGCAGCCAGCTGATCCTGCCGGCGACGACGCTTGCGATCTTCTCGCTGGCGCCGATCGCGCGCATGACGCGCGCCTCGATGCTGGCGGTGCTGTCGTCGGAGTTCGTGCGCACCGCGCGCGCCAGCGGCCTGTCGCCGGCGACCGTCATCGTCACCTATGCCTTCCGCAACGCGATGCTCCCCGTCATCACCACGCTGAGCATGGTGTTCTCGTTCCTGCTTGGTGCCAACGTGCTGGTGGAAAAAGTCTTCGCCTGGCCCGGCATCGGCTCCTATGCGGTCGAAGCGCTGATCTCGTCGGACTTCGCGCCGGTGCAGGGTTTCGTGCTGACCATGGCGGTGATGTACGTGCTGCTCAATCTCGTGATCGACATTCTCTATGGCGTGATCGATCCACGCGTGCGGCTGGAAGGGTAGAGCATGATCCGGAAAAGTGGGTACCGGTTTTCCGATCAGATCATGCTCAAAAGGATAGAGTCATGAGCACCGTTGCGCCTGCTGTTGAACCTGTCGGTCCCGCGCGGACGTCAGGGTTCGTCGCGCTCCTCGAACAGACCCGCTACGTGCTCGGCGAGAACAAGGTCACCGGCTTTGCCTTCGCGCTGCTGATCGTGATCCTCCTTGCCGCGATCTTCGGCCCCTATGTGGTGCCGTATGACCCGCTGGCCTCCGACACCGCGGCGTCGCTGAAGCCACCCTCGGCCGCGCACTGGTTCGGTACCGATCAGTTGGGCCGTGACATCTTTAGCCGGGTCGTGGTGGCGACGCGGCTCGATACGTTCATCGCGGTCGCCTCCGTCGTGCTGGTGTTCCTGATGGGCGGGCTCGCCGGCATCGCGGCCGGCTATTTCGGCGGCTGGACCGATCGCATCGTCGGCCGCATCGCCGACACCATCATGGCATTCCCGCTGTTCGTGCTGGCGATGGGCATCGTCGCCGCGCTCGGCAACACCGTGCAGAACATCATCCTGGCCACGGCCATCGTGAACTTCCCGCTCTATGCCCGCGTCGCGCGCGCCGAAGCCAATGTCCGCCGCAACGCCGGCTTCGTGCAGGCGGCGCGGCTGTCCGGCAACGGCGAGTTCCGCATTCTGCTGGTGCACATTTTGCCGAACATCATGCCGATCATGATCGTGCAGATGTCGCTGACGATGGGCTACGCCATTCTCAATGCCGCCGGTCTCTCCTTCATCGGCCTCGGCGTCCGTCCGCCGACGGCGGAATGGGGCATCATGGTCGCCGAGGGCGCCGGGTTCATGGTGTCAGGCGAATGGTGGATCGCGCTATTTCCGGGCCTCGCTTTGATGATCGCCGTGTTCTGCTTCAACCTCCTCGGTGACGGCCTGCGCGACATCGTCGACCCCCAGCGGAGGACGTGATGGCTGGATTGCTCGAAGCTGGTGCCGTCCTTCGCCTCTCCCCGCGTGCGGGGAGAGGCCGGGGCGCGCTAGCGGACCGGGTGAGGGGGGCTCTCCGCGAACTCCTCTCGCAATCGTTTGCGCGGATAGAGGTCCCTCACCCCAACCCTCTCCCCGTAAGCACGGGGCGAGGGAGCGATAGGCTTGTGCCCGCCTCACACGCGAATTTTCGCTCGAAATTCTCCAATGAAATCAACGCCATTCTACTGTGCATGGGGTTGTTTTCGATGTTTTTGTTTGGGAGGCACCCATGACCGCCCAGCCCCTGCTCGACGTCCAGGACCTCACCGTCGAATTCACCACCCGCCGCGGCATCGTGAAAGCGGTGCAGCACGTCAACATCTCCGTCGCCAAGGGCGAGACGCTGGCCATCGTCGGCGAATCCGGCTCCGGCAAGTCGGTGACCTCCTATGCGGTGATGCGCATCCTCGATCGTGCCGGGCGGATCGCCGAAGGCTCGGTGATGTTCTCGGGCATCGACGTCAAGGCCGCGACCGAAGACCAGATGCGCGATTTGCGCGGTCGCGAAGTCTCGATGATCTTCCAGAACCCGCGTGCCGCGCTCAACCCGATCCGGAAAGTCGGCGACCAGATCGAAGACGTGCTGCGCACCCATGTGCAGCAGGCCATGGTTTCGGACCGTGGCGAAAAGGCGATCGAGGCGCTGGAGCAGGTCAAGATCGCCCGCCCGCGCGAGCGCTATCACGCCTATCCGTTCGAACTGTCCGGCGGCATGTGCCAGCGCGTCGTCATCGCGCTCGCGCTCGCCTGCAATCCGCAGCTGCTGATCGCGGACGAGCCGACGACCGGATTGGACGTCACCACGCAGAAAGCGGTGATGGATCTGATCGTCGAGCTGACCAAGCGCAAGGCGATGTCCACCATCCTGATCACGCATGACCTCGGCCTCGCCGCAGCCTATTGCGACCGCGTCGTGGTGATGGAGAAGGGCCGGGTGGTCGAGACCGCAAAGGCCGCCGACATCTTCGCCAACCCTCAGCACCCCTACACCAAGAAGCTGATGCGCGCGACGCCGCGGCTCGGCGTGAGCCTGCGGGATCTGTTGCCGGAGGAGGAGACTCTTGCCTCTCCCAGCACCGTGTCTGCGGAAGCAGCCCCTCACCCCAACCCTCTCCCCGTGAAGGACGGGGAGAGGGAGAAGACGCCCCTTCTCCTCATCGACAAGCTGGTCAAGGAATATCCCCGTCAGGGCGCGACGGCCACGCTCGGGAAATTGTTCGGCCGCAAGCCGCCTGTAGAGCCCGATGTGTTCCGCGCCGTCGACGGCATCAGCTTCTCGATCGGTCACGGCGAGAGCGTCGGCCTGGTCGGCGAGTCCGGCTGCGGCAAATCGACCACGTCGATGATGGTGATGCGGCTGCTGGACCAGACCTCGGGCCTGATCCAGTTCGACGGCGAGGACATCGGCGCCATCGCGCCGGCCGGCTTTGCCCGGCTGCCGCAGCGCAGCCGCATCCAGATGGTGTTCCAGGACCCGACCGACAGCCTCAACCCGCGCTTCACCGCCGTCCGCGCCATCGCCGACCCCATCATGCAGCTCGGTGACATCAGAGGGCGCGACGCGCTTCGCGCCCGCTGCGAAGAGCTCGCCACCATGGTGGGCCTGCCGCACAATCTGCTGGATCGCTTCCCGCACCAATTGTCGGGCGGCCAGAAGGCCCGCGTCGGCATCGCCCGCGCCATCGCCCTGCACCCGAAACTCGTCATCCTGGACGAGCCGACCGCCGCGCTCGACGTTTCGGTCCAGGCCGTAGTCCTCAATCTGCTCCAGGACCTCAAGGCGCGGCTAGGTATGAGCTATCTGTTCGTCTCGCATGATTTGAACGTAGTGCGCTTGCTGTGCGATCGTGTCATTGTCATGCGGTCGGGTCGAATCGTCGAGGAAGGATCTTCCGAGAGGGTCTTGAGCGATCCGCAGGACGATTACACCAAGGAGCTGTTGACGGCGATCCCGCATCCGCCGCTGCAGACACTGGGCGCACACTGAGAGCTTGTTTGGGAGCGTGATGGCCGAACCGCTGGACGATTATATCGACGCTGTCACGAAAGCGTTGGCGTTGCCCGTCGAGGAAGCATGGAGGTCGTCCATTCGCGCCAATCTCGAGGTCTCGCTGCGGCTCGGCCGCCTCGTCGACGAATTCGCGCTGCCGGACGAGACCGAGCCGGCGCCTGTGTTCACGGTCTGACGCCGCCATGACGACCAAGCCAGAGATGACGGCCTCCGAGATCGCGAACGCGGTTGCCGGCCGCAAGATGTCGGCGCTCGATGCGACCGAAGCGGCCCTTGCGCGCATCAAGCAGCACGACACCACCCTCAACGCATTCACTGACGTCACCGCCGATCGCGCCCGTGCCAAAGCGCGCGCGATCGATGCCGATATCGCCGCCGGCAAGACCGTCGGCCCGCTCGCTGGCGTGCCCTTCGCGGTGAAGAATTTGTTCGACGTCGCGGGCCTCGCCACGCGCGCCGGCTCGAAGATCAACCGAGACCGCGCGCCCGCCACGCGCGATGCAACGCTGATCGAGCGTATGGAAGCGGCCGGCGCCGTGCTGGTCGGCGCGCTCAACATGGGCGAATACGCCTACGACTTCACCGGGGAGAACGTCCATGACGGTCCCTCGCGCAATCCGCATGACACCACGCGGATGAGCGGCGGCTCCTCGGGCGGTTCGGGCAGTGCCGTCGGCGGCGCGCTGGTGCCGATCGCGCTCGGCTCCGACACCAATGGTTCGATCCGCGTGCCGTCCTCGTTCTGCGGCATCTTCGGCCTGAAGCCGACCTATGGCCGGCTCTCGCGTGCGCGCTCTTTCCCGTTCGTCGCGAGCCTCGATCATCTCGGTCCGTTCGCGCGCTCCGTCACCGATCTCGCGCTGGCCTATGACGCCATGCAGGGACCGGATGCCGACGATGCCGCCTGCACCACCACACGTGGTCTGGAGCCGACGACGCCGCTGCTCGCCAATCCGGTTTCGGACCTGCGCATCGCGATCGCCGGCGGTTACTTCCAGACCAATTTGTTTCCGGAAGCCGTCGAGGCCGTCAGCCGCGTCGCCAAGGCGCTGGGCGCAACGCGCGTGGTAGAGGTGCCCGAAGCCGCGCGCGCCCGCGCGGCGGCCTATGTCATCACCACGACCGAGGGCGCCTCGCTGCATCTCGACCGGCTGCGCAAGCGGCCGAACGATTTCGATCCTGCCGTGCGCGACCGGCTGATCGCGGGCGCCATGGTGCCGGCGCCGCTGGTCGACCGCGCGCAAAAATTCCGCCGCTGGTATCGCGCGCAGCTCGCGGATATTTTCAAATCCGTCGACGTGCTGATCGCGCCCGCGACGCCATGCACCGCGCCAAAACTCGGCCAGGTCAATTTCAATCTTGGCGGCGTCGAGCTGCCGGTGCGCGCCAATATCGGCATCCACACCCAGCCGATCTCGTTCATCGGCCTGCCCGTGGTCGCCGTGCCGGTGCCGCTCGAGCCGCTGCCGATCGGCGTGCAGATCATCGCCGCGCCATGGCGCGAGGACATCGCGCTACGCGTCGCTTACGCCTTGGAGAAGATGGGCGTCGCCGCCGCGCCCGGCCCAAAAGGATTTTGAGATGGAGATCGATCTCCCCGACGTGATCGCGGACGTCAAAGCCGCGTTCGACCGCTACGAGCAGGCCCTGATCACCAACGACGTCGCCGTGCTCGGCGAGCTCTTTCGCAACGATCCCCGCACGCTGCGCTATGGCATCGGCGAGAATCTGTACGGCTATGAGGCGATCTCCGGCTTTCGCGCCGGGCGCTCGCCGGTCGGCCTCAACCGCCGCACCGCGAAAACCGTGATCACCAGCTATGGCCGCGACACTGCGGTCGCCTCCACCCTGTTCTATCGCGACACGATGCCGGGCAAGGTCGGCCGGCAGATGCAGACCTGGGTAAAGTTCCCGGAGGGCTGGCGCGTCGTCGCCGCCCATGTCAGCATCATCGACGAGTCGAAAGAGACCTGACCGTATGACGCTTGACGATCTTCCGCCCGGAACGCTGCCGGTCGAACCGGCGGTGCCGCGTGTCGACCGGGCGTCGCCATCAGCGCACAAGGTCACGCGCGCCGAGGAGCTGCGCCTGCAGCTCGCCGACGAGATCGTGCGCGGAGCTCTGCCGCCCGGCGCACCGCTTGACGAGACCGACATCGCGCGCCGCTTCAGCGTTTCGCGCACGCCGGTGCGGGAAGCACTGCGCCAGCTCGTGGCGAGCGGCCTCGTCGAAGCGCGCGCCCATCGCGGCGCGGTGGTGGCGCAGCCCTCGTTCGAACGGCTGACGGGCATGTTCGAGGCGATGGCGGAGCTGGAAGCGCTGTGCGCGGGTCTGGCCGCCGAACGCATGTCGGCTGCCGAGCGTCACGGCCTGGAAGCCATCCACGAAGAGCTGCGGGTGCTGAGCTACGCCGGCAATCCCGATCGCTTCCACGAGGTCAACGAGCGCTTCCACAATGCGATCTATGCGGGATCGCAGAACGGCTACATCGCCGAGATCACGCTGGCGACGCGCGTGCGCGTGCAGCCGTTCCGCCGCGCCCAGTTCCGCAACCTCGGCCGCCTCGCCAAGTCGCAAGCCGAGCACGACCGCGTCGTCGTCGCCATCATGCGCGGCGACAAGCACGGCGCCGCCGCCGCGATGCGCGCGCATATCGAGCTGGTGCGCGGGGAGTACGAGATCTACGCGGTCTCGGTTTAAGTAGGGTGGGTTAGCGCAGCGTAACCCACCACTGTTCGCGTCCGCACAGACAGAAGAGGTGGGTTACGCTGCGCTAACCCACCCTACGAAGCTACGTCGCGGCTTCCGCCATATACTTTCGCCAGCCACCATACGCCGTGATATCTCGCGCCTCGCCCAGCACCTCCGGCTCGACGAGAAATCCCTTCACGCTGCGGCCATCCGCCAGCCGCACGGTGCCGATCGCCATCGGCGCAGGAATCGCGTTGACGAACTTGCCGAAGGCGGACGACGACAGCGACCAGATCTCCAGCTCGATCGACGCGCCCTTGCCGGCCTCGACGCGCAGCATGCCCGGCTTCGGCGGCGTGGTCTTCAATGCGTAGAGCTTGTAGTCCGCCGCAGTCCTGGTCGCCTCGATCAGCTGACCGTTCAGCGCTTTCAACTCGCCGTTCAGTGCCATGCCGGACAGATGCGCGCCGACCACGGCGATGGGAATCTCGTCGATGCCGCTTGCGGCAAGCGGCGCCAGCGCGGGTTGTGCCGCGCCCTTTGCGCCAAGCGTCAGTTTGGTATCGGCATGGAACACGCGGCCGATGCTCGCGAGCAGCGCGTCGTGGCCGGTGGGTGCGAGGAGCGTAATGCCGAACGGGATGCCGTCGGCACGCATCGCCGCCGGCAGCGCGAGACCGCAGAGGTCGAGCAGATTGACAAAATTGGTATAGGTGCCGAGCCGGCTGTTGAGTTCGATCGGATTGGCCAGCACCTGTGCGGTCGTATAGGCCGTCGGCGCCGTCGGCAGCACCAGCGCGTCGATATTGGTGAAGGTGCGCTCGGCGATCTTGCGCAGGCCCTGCAGGCGGTAGAGCGCGGAGAAGGTGTCCGCCGCCGTCAACCGCGCACCGGCTGCGGTGATCTCGCGCGTCACGGGATGGATGGCATCCGGCGCGGACGCGAGCAGGTCGCGGATCACGAGATAGCGCTCGGTGACCCACGGTCCCTCGTAGAGCAGTCGGGCCGTCTCATAGAACGGCTCGAGGTCGAATTCGACGAGCGTTGCGCCAAGCGCGGTCCAGCGCTTCAACGCATCAGCGTAAGCCGCTTCCGCCTTCTTGTCGCCGAAGAAGATCAGCTGTCCGCTGCGCGGCACGCCGAGGCGCAGGTTTGCCGGGAGCGGGGTGATCGCGCCAAGCGGCCGGTCGCGCGAGAACGGATCGGCCTGATCGGGACCTGCCATCACGGAGAGCGCCAGCGCGGCGTCGTCGACCGTCAAAGCGAACACCGAGATGCAGTCGAGCGTCCTGCAGGCCGGCACCAGGCCAGCGGTCGAAATCATGCCGAGGCTCGGCTTGAGACCGACGATGTTGTTGAGCATCGCCGGCACGCGGCCGCTGCCGGCGGTGTCGGTGCCCAACGACAACGGCACCAGCCCGGCGCCGACGGCGGTGGCCGATCCCGAGCTTGATCCGCCAGGAATGAGGTCATCGCGGACCGCGTTCCTGGGGATGCCGTAGGGCGATCGCACGCCGACAAGGCCGGTCGCGAACTGGTCGAGATTGGTCTTGCCGATGATGATGGCGCCGGCGGCGCGCAGCCGCGCAACCGCGGTCGAATCATGTGTCGGGATGTACGAGAAGGCCGGGCACGCCGCGGTGGTCGGAAGTCCCAGCGCGTCGATATTGTCCTTCACCACGACCGGCACGCCGTAGAGCGGCAGCGTGGCGGCATCCTTCGCGACGAGCTTCTCGGCCTCGGCGATCGCGTCCTTTTCGTCGCGCAGGCTGATGAAGACGGCGGGGTCGTTGTGGTCGCGGATGCGCTGATAGGTGCGTGCGACCGTCTGCGCCGGTGTGAGCGCGCCCGCGCGATGCGCGGCCACGATCGCGGCGATCGTTTCAGGCTGCTCAGCCCCCATTTCAGCCTTCATGGCGACAAGTCTCCGGCTACGTCTCTTCACCCCGATCGAAGCAAGCGATGTGCCATTGTGTACAGAATCCGGGCAGGACAAGTGCTCCGGATATTACCGAGAGATCAGTGGCTTGTGGGATTTTTCGAGCGCCGGCGGGCCTGCGTGTCAGCGCCCTGTTACGAGCATTTGCGCAAATAGTAGGCAGCTCACCGGGCCCGAGCTTGCGCCCCAACAATTGTCATGGCCAACATGCCGGCCAACGCGGTCCGTGACGAGGCTGCGGCCGATCCCGGCTTCCGGGCGAGGAGGAAACCATGACAGCCGCCCCACGCGGTGATGCTTCAATCTTGTTTGCGACGCCCCAAACCGTTGCCGAGCATCGCGCCGACGGCAGCATCGTGCTGCGCTCGCCCGACCCCTTGCGCGATGGCGCGCGCTGTGTCGGCGACTGGCTGGAGCAATGGGCCCGGCAAAAGCCCGACACGGTCTTCCTCGCTGAGCGTGACAGCGCCGATACGCCCTGGGCTACCATGACCTACGCGGGGGCCTTGCGGAGAGTCCGCGCGGCGGCGTCGTGGATTTTGGCGCAAGGACTCGGCGCCGAACGCCCGCTCGTGATCCTATCCGATAACAGTATCGACCATGCGCTGCTTGCGCTCGCGGCCCAGCATGTCGGCGTGCCCTCGGCCGCGATCTCGCCAGCCTATTCGCTGATGTCGAAGGATTTTGACAAGCTCAGGAGCATGATCTCGTTGCTGGAGCCCGGCGCGATCTATGTCTCCGCGACCAAGCCGTTTGCGGCGGCGCTGGCCGCGATCAAGCCGCTGCATCGTGCGCAGGTCATCAGCGGCAACGCGAGCGACGCCGATGCGCTCGCCTTTCGCACCGTTGCGGCGATGCCTGAAACTGCGGACGTCGCAAGAGCCTTCGCCGCTGTCACACCGGACACCATCGCAAAATTCCTGTTCACCTCCGGCTCGACCGGCACACCGAAAGCCGTGATCAACACCCAGCGCATGCTGACGTCCAGCCAGCAGGCCAAGGCGCAGACCTGGACTTTTCTCGAGCAAGCTGGCCGCGATCTCGTCATTCTCGACTGGCTGCCCTGGAGCCACACGTTCGGCGCCAACCACAATTTCAATCTCGTGCTGCGCAATGGCGGCTCGCTCTATATCGACGGCGGCAAGCCGGCGCCCGGCCTGTTTGCGACGTCGCTCGCCAATCTCAGAAGCGTGATGCCGACGGTCTACTTCAACGTGCCGCGCGGCTTCGACATGTTGATCACGGCGCTGCGCGCAGACGAGGGGCTGTGTCGCCGCTTCTTCAGCGAGGTGAAGTTCGCGTTCTACGCCGGGGCTGCGCTGCCGCAGAATCTCTGGGACGCACTCGAAGAACTTTCCGTCAAGACCGTTGACCGCGCGATGCCGATGGTCTCGGCGTGGGGCTCGACCGAGACGTCGCCGCTGGCCACCGACTGCCATTTCCTCGCGGAGCGCTCGGGCAATATCGGCGTGCCCATACCCGGCACCGAATTGAAACTTGTCACCTCCGGCGACAAGCTGGAGGTGCGTGTGCGCGGCCCCAACGTCACCCCGGGCTATTGGAAGGCGCCGGAGCTGACCAGGCAGGCTTTTGACGACGAGGGCTTTTATCTCATTGGTGATGCCGTGAAGTTCGCCGACGCGAACCGGCCCGAGCGCGGTCTGTTCTTCGACGGCCGCGTCGCGGAGGATTTCAAGCTCAATTCCGGCACCTGGGTCAATGTCGGTACGCTGCGCCTCGCCGGCATCGCCGCGCTGGCGCCGCTCGCGCAGGACATCGTCGTCACCGGCCATGGCGGCGACGAGGTGCGTTTCCTGGTGTTCCCGAACATCGCCGCATGCCGCGCGCATGCCGGCCTGCCCGAGGCCGCAGCCGTGAAAGAATTGCTCGCGCATGACAAAGTCAGAGCCGCGATCGCGCAGGGTTTGGCGAAACTCAAGCAACACGGCGCTAACTCCTCCGGCCACGCCACGCGTGCGCTGCTGCTCGCCGAGCCGCCGTCGGTGGACGGCGGCGAGATCACCGACAAGGGCTACATCAACCAGCGCGCCGTGCTGACGCGGCGCGCCGATGCGCTGGCGCGGTTGGATGACAATGTCTCGGGTGAGTGGATCGGTTGCTACTGATTGCGCGCCGCTGCTCCTAACCTCTCCCCGCTTGCGGGGAGAGGTCGGATCGCCCCGGCGATGCGGAGCATCGTCCGGCGCGATCCGGGTGAGGGGTACAGGTCTCGCGATCATCTCATCTGCGGAAACAACAGCCCCTCACCCCTCCCTCTCCCCGTGAAGGACGGGGAGAGGGAGAGAGACAGCTCGCGATACGCCAGCCGCCCTGCCGTATTATCCTGCACGATTCCTTTGTTGCCTAAGCAACTAATTTGTGCGAACCGTTCCAGACAGGGATGACGGCGGAAGGAACCGCCGCGTCGGATCGGAGGAAGCAATGCTCGGCAGAGAGAGTGCCGCCGGCGAATGCCGGCGCATGCCTGGACATGACAGAGGTCCGTGTACCGCGCGTGCCCCGTCAGGTCTCGGTGCTGCCGGTCACCGCGCCGAGATTTTCGTGCAGGCGGCGCAGCAGGTCGATCAGCACCTCGCGCTCGTCCTTGTCCAGGCACGACAACAGGCGCCGTTCGCGCTCGAATGCGGCGACGATCACCTTGTCATGGATGGCGCGGCCCTTGGCGGTCAGCGAGATCGAATGGGTGCGCCCGTCGTTGGGATCGGTGCGGATCGAGATCAGCCCCCGCTTTTCCAGGCCGGCCAGCGTCCGGCTCACCGGGCCCTTGTCGAAACCGATGACGTGGCAGATGCGCGAGGCGGGAATGCCGGGCTCGATCGCCAGCAGCGACATGATCCGCCATTCGGTGACGTTGACGCCGAACTGCCGCTGATAGAACGCAGTGGCGCTGTTCGAGAGCTTGTTGGCGATGAAGGTGATGAACGCGGGGACGTAGCGGTCGAGATCGAGCGTCGGTCCCATCTCGGCGGGCGCAGGTTTTTGGCGGGCTCTGGTCGAAGACGGCGGCATATGGGGATTCTGTCTCGCGGCGTGTCCGAAGACCTAAGGGTAAGCGCCGCCCTTTCACAAGATCAAAATGAGGGAGGACATCCATGAGCACTTCCAGCTCCCCGGAAACTAGCGGTTCGTCGGCCCTCCCGCATCTCGACGTCGATCCCTTCGCAATGGATTTTTTCGCCGATCCCTATCCCACGCATGAGCTGCTGCGGGAGGCGGGACCTGTCGTCTATCTCGACAAGTGGAGCGTTTATGGCGTGGCGCGCTATGCCGAGGTCCATGCCGTCCTGAATGATCCCGCGACGTTCTGCTCCAGCCGCGGCGTCGGCCTTTCCGACTTCAAGAAGGAGACGCCGTGGCGGCCGCCGAGCCTGATCCTCGAAGCCGATCCGCCCGCGCATTCGCGGACCCGCGCGGTGCTGTCGAAAGTGCTGTCCCCGACCGTGATGAAAGGGCTCCGCGACCGCTTTGCCGCCGCGGCGGAGCAGCGGGTTGACGTGCTGCTGGAGAAGCGCAGTTTTGACGCGATCGCGGACCTGGCGGAGGCCTATCCGCTGTCGATCTTCCCGGATGCGCTCGGGCTGAAGCCGGAGGGCCGCGAACATCTGATTCCTTATGCCAGTGTCGTGTTCAATGCCTTCGGCCCGCCGAACGAGCTGCGCCAGGAAGCGATCGCGCGTTCGGCGCCGCACCAGGCTTACGTCACCGATCAGTGCCAGCGCGACAACCTCACGCCCGGCGGCATCGGCGCCTGTATCCACGCCCATGTCGACGAGGGCGCCATCACCGCCACCGAAGCGCCGCTGCTGGTGCGTTCGTTGCTGTCGGCCGGCCTCGACACCACCGTCAACGGCATCGGTGCTGCGGTGTATTGCCTGGCGCGCTTTCCGGAGCAGTGGCAGCGCCTGCGTGGCGATGTCACGCTGGCGCGCAACGCTTTCGAGGAGGCCGTTCGTTTTGAAAGCCCGGTGCAGACCTTCTTCCGCACGACAACGCGCGAGGTCGAACTGTCAGGCGCGACCATCGGCGAGGGCGAGAAGGTGTTGATGTTTTTGGCGGCTGCCAATCGCGATCCGCGGCGCTGGGACAAGCCTGACAGCTACGACATTACCCGCCGCACCTCCGGCCATGTTGGCTATGGCTCGGGTATTCACATGTGCGTCGGCCAGCTGGTCGCGCGGCTCGAAGGCGAGACAATGCTCGCGGCGTTGGCCCGCCGGATCGCGAAGATCGAGATCACGGGCAAGCCACAGCGCCGCTTCAACAACACGCTGCGCGGGCTCGACAGCTTGCCTGTGAGCATCACGCCGGCCTGACGCTACCGGCATCGAAAACAACAAATACGACAGGGAGGGAACAATGAAGAACTTGAAGTGGACGCTTGCGCTGGCCGCGAGCCTGATTGGCGGCGCGGCAAATGCCGAGATATCGGACAATGTCGTGCGCGTCGGCGTGCTCAACGACATCTCCGGCATATTCCAGGACACCAACGGCATGGGCTCGGTCGAGGCCGCGCGCATGGCCGCTGAGGATTTCAACGGCGGCGGCAAGAGCATCAAGGTCGAGATCGTCTATGCCGACCACCAGAACAAGGCCGATGTCGGCAACGCCATCGCCCGCAAATGGCTCGATGTGGAAGGCGTCGATGCCATCGTCGACGTGCCGAACTCGGCCGTTGGCCTCTCCATCAACACGCTGCTGCGCGACAGCCGTATGACCTTCCTGGCGTCGTCGACGGCGAGCTCCGACCTCACCGGCAAGGCTTGCTCGCCCAACACCATCCAGTGGGTCAACGACGTCTGGGCGACCGGCAACACCACGGCAGCCGCGATGATGTCGCGTGGCGGTAAGGAGTGGTACTTCCTCACGGTCGATTTCGCGCTCGGCAAGGGCATCGAGGCCGAGGCCCAGAAATACATCGAGGCCCATGGCGGCAAGGTGATCGGTTCGTCCAAACATCCGCTCGGTACCTCCGACTTCGCCTCGTTCCTGTTGCAGGCGCAAGGCTCGAAGGCGCAGGTGATCGGACTTGCCAATGCCGGTGGCGACACCATCAATGCCGTGAAGCAGGCCGCCGAGTTCGGCATCCAGCAGGGCGGGCAGAGGCTCGTCGCGTTCCTGCTCTTCATCAACGACGTCCATGGCATGGGCATCAAGGTCGCTCAGGGCCTCCAGCTCATGGAAGCCTTCTATTGGGACATGAACGACGACACCCGCGCCTTCGCCAAGCGCTTCGCCGCGCGGCCCGGAATGAACGGCAAGATGCCGAGCGGCAACCAGGCCGGCGTCTATGCGTCCACGCTCGCCTATCTCAACGCGGTCGCCGCGACCGGCAGCGACAATGCGAAGGACGCGGTGCCCCAGATGAAGAAGTTCAAAGGCAAGGACAAGCTGTTCGGCGACACCGCGATCCGCCAGGACGGCCGCGTCGTGCATCCGATGTATCTGTTCGAGGTGAAGAAACCAGAGGAGTCGAAATATCCATATGACTATTACAAGCTGGTTTCGACGATTTCCGCGGAGCAGGCGTTTCGACCGCTGGCGGAGGGCGGGTGTGAGTTGGTGAAGTAGTGATGTAGCCGCGAGCGCCGCTGCACCCTCTCCCCCTGTGGGAGAGGGTGGCTTCGCAAAGCGAAGCCGGGTGAGGGGTCTCTCTCCTCACGAATGGTATTGCGAGCGGAGAGAACCCCTCATCCGGCGCCATAGCCGATGCGAAGCATCGGCGTCCTTTTAAGGACGGCGGCTGAAGGCCGCCTACGCCACCTTCTCCCACAAGGGGAGAAGGCAAGGAGAGCTACACCACCTTACTACTCCCCTGCGTGATCAGCCGCGCCGCCCGCTGGTCGCGGGCGTAGATCCAGAGCCAGCTCAGGGCGACGCTGAGGCGGTGGCGCAGGCCGATCAGGAAGTAGATGTGGGCGATACCCCAGATCCACCACGCGATGGTGCCGCGCAACTTGATGCGGCCGAAGTCGATCACCGCGAGCCGCTTGCCGATCTGCGCGAGGCTGCCGGAGTGCTTGTAGCGGAACGGGCTGGTCGGCTCCTGGCGCAGCCGCGCCTTGATGGTCTCGGCCACATGACGGCCCTGCTGCTTGGCGGCCGGCGCGATGCCTGGCACAGGCTTGCCGTCCCAGGCGTTGATCAAGACGGTATCGCCGATCGCAAAGATTTCCGGATGCCCGGGGATCGTAAGATCGTCTTCGACCTGCACGCGCCCGGCACGATCGGCCGGCGCGCCCAGCCATTCGGCGGCGGGCGATGCGCGCACGCCGGCGGCCCAGATTCTCGTCTTGGCTTCGAGCAGCTTGCCGCCGAACACCACGCCCTCGCGATTGATCTCGGTGACGGCCTGTCCGAGCACGACCTCGACACCGATTTTTTCCAGCGAGGCCTGCGCGTAGGCCGAGAGGTCGTCAGGGAAGCCTGCGAGCACGCGCGGACCCGCTTCGATCAGCACCACGCGCGCCTTGTTGGTGTCGATGTTGCGGAAGTCGGCGGGCAAGGTGTGATGCGCCATCTCCGCGATGGTGCCGGCGAGCTCGACGCCGGTGGGGCCAGCGCCGACGATGACGAATGTCAATCGCGCCGCGCGTTTTTCCGGATCGGTCTCGCGCTCAGCGCGCTCGAACGCCACCAGGATGTGACGGCGCAAAGTGGTCGCGTCCTCCAGCGTCTTCAGGCCCGGCGCGAACTGTTCCCATTCGTCGTGGCCGAAATAGGCATGCCGCGCGCCGGTGGCGAGCACCAGCGTGTCGTAAGGCACCTCACTGCCGTCGTCGATCAGCACGCAGCGCCTATCGGCGTCGATGCCGCTGACGGTCGCAAACAGCGTCGTCACGTCGCGCCGGTCGCGCATCAGGTGCCGGACCGGCCAGGCGATCTCGCTCGTGGCGAGCGAGGCGGTCGCGACCTGGTAGAGCAGCGGCTGGAACAAATGATGGTTGCGGCGGTCGATCAGCGTGATCTCGACCGGGCTGCCGGCGAGCCGGTAGGTCGTCTCCAACCCACCGAAGCCGGCTCCGACAATGACGACGCGGTGCGGTGTCGTGGTCATGATGCGCCCCTCCGAATCTCGCGGCTCTATCCTCATCTAAACGCTGATCAGGCGCCGTGGTCCAATAGCCGTCATCAATCGCTGAATAGGCCTGGCGTATCGATATCCCGCGAACAAGCCGCAGCCTCTGCCGAAGTGAGTAGAATTATATTTCTTGCTATCGCCATTCGGGGCGAAATATGGTGCAGAGGTGGGCGCTGAGCCATTGGCGGCGCGACAGATTTTGCGTTCAATAGAGATGACCCGGGCGGCAATCACCCCGCTTCCGGGCATAATAATATGGAGGGGAGTGGTTATGAGGACGGCATTCTGGCTGGCGGGCGCAGCGGCGCTGGTGCTGGCAGGCCCGGCATCCGCCGGCGACACCATCAAGATCGGCTTCGTTTCGACCTTCAGCGGCCCGACCGCCGTGATCGGCAACGACATGCGCAACTCGTTCGAGCTCGCGCTGGATCACATCGGCCGCAAGATGGACGGCAAGCCGGTCGAGGTGATTTACGAGGACGACGGGCAGAAGCCCGACGTCGGCAAGCAGAAGACCGAGAAGCTGGTGCAGTCCGACAAGGTCGACTTCATCGTCGGCTACATCTGGTCGAACGTGCTGCTGGCCTCGCTCAAGACCGCCGTGGATTCGCAGACCATCCTGATCTCGGCCAATGCCGGTCCGTCGCAGCTCGCCGGCGAGCTCTGCTCGCCTTACGTGTTCTCGACCTCCTGGCAGAACGACCAGACGCCGCAGGCCATGGGCCTCTACATGAACCAGAAGGGCGTCAAAAGCGTCTTCCTGATCGGGCCGAACTACGCCGCCGGCAAGGACATGCTCGCGGGCCTCAAGAACACCTTCAAGGGTGAGATCAAGGGCGAGGAATACACGGTCTGGCCGAGCCAGCTCGACTTCTCCGCCGAGCTCTCCAAGGCGCGGGCCTCGGGCGCCGAGTCGATCTTCGTGTTCTATCCGGGTGCAGCCGGCGTGCAGTTCCTCAACCAATATGCGCAGGCCGGGCTGAAGAGCACGATGCCGCTCTACACGGCGTTCACCGTCGACGAGCTGTCGCTGCCGCTGCAGAAGGAGAACGCGCTCGGCGTTCCCGGTGCGCAGGAATGGGTGAATGATCTGCCCAACGAGCAGAACAAGCGCTTCGTCACCGACTATCGCAAGAAGTACCCCGGCCTGCGCCCGACCTATTACGGCGCGCAAGCCTATGACGCGGCCCAGCTCATCAACAGCGCCGTGGTCGCGGTGAAGGGCGACACCAGCAAGAAGGACGCGATGAAGGCCGAGATGGAGAAGGCCAACTTCAAGTCGCTGCGCGGCCCCTTCAAGTACGGCAAGAACCACATCCCGGTGCAGAACTTCTACCTCCAGGACGTGGTCAAGGACGGCGAAGGCCAGCTCTCGCTGAAGACGGTCGCGACCATCGTCGAAAACGACCAGGATCGCTTCCACGACAAATGCGCGATGAAGTGAGGCCGGGCGAGCTCTCTCTCCTCCCTCGCCCCGTTCTTACGGGGAGAGGGTTGGGGTGAGGGGCTGCTTCCGCGAGCAGCCCTGTCGCCGCACTCTCATGCTATCTCGACGTCATTGCGAGCGCAGCGAAGCAATCCAGAGTCTTTCCGTGGAAAGACTCTGGATTGCTTCGTCGCTTCGCTCCTCGCAATGACGGCCTCGATAGAGACTACACCCGCGGCATGCTCGCAGGCCGCACTTCGCGTGACTGCGCCGCAAGCCTGATCCCGGCATTGGCCGCGCCGAAGCCCTGATAATCGCGTCGCTCCACGACCTCGAAGAAGAAGCGCTCGTCGAAGATGTGGGTGTAGACCTGGAAGAACTCCCCGTCGCCTTCGCGGTCGTAGAGAATGTGGTTGGCGCGCAGCTGCGCCATCAGGTCGGGCGCGAGGTCGTATTTGGCTTCGATGTCGTCGTAGTAATTGTCAGGGATATCCAGGAAATCCGCGCCGCGCTTGCGCATCTCCGCGACCGCCGCAAAAATGTCCCGGCACGTGAACGCGACGTGCTGCACGCCCGAGCCGAAAAATTCCGAGATGAAACGGGCCGGCAGCGTGCGGTTGGCGGATGAGCCGTTGAGCACGAAGCGCAGGCTCTGGTCGCCGTTGATGACGGCCTGGCTTTGCACGAGGCCCCTGGGATCGGCGATCTCCATCTGCGGCAGCCGCCCGAGGTCGAGGATCCCGGTGTAGAACAGCAGCCAGGACAGCATCTCGTCATAGGGCATCGACTGCGCGATGTGATCGACGGCCAGCAGGGCGTCCGCGCGAGCGTCGCTCGCGACTTGTTCGAAATCCGTGTCCCAGTTCTTGCCGGCTTGGTCGAGGAAATACAGCAGGCTGCCGCCGACGCCGTGGATCGCGGGGATCTCGAGCTCGCCCGGCCCGACCGGCTGGTAGAAGGTGCGCGCTTTCAGTGTCTCGGCGCGCTGCATGACGAGGCCGGCATTGTCGACGTCGAGCGCGATGGCGCAGACGCCGGGGCCATGCGTCACGTAGTGCGAATGCGCAAAGCCGTCGGTCTCGGAGTTGACGACGAGCTCGACCTTGCCTTGCGACCAGCGCTCCACCGCCTTGCTGCGATGCTTGCCGGTTTTGCGGAAACCGAGCTGCGCGAGCAGGCGGGCGAGTTCGCCGGCCTTGGTCTCGTTGACGGCAAACTCGATGAATCCCGTGCCTCGACTTTTGGGCTTTGGCGCCAGGGGCTCGCTGATGAGCTTTGGCCAATCCGGTGCAAGCTGGTCCTCCAGCAGGATCAGCGAACGCAGGCCGTCGACCGCGGTCTGCACGGCCGAGCCGGCGCGGAACTGGTCGTTGAAGATCTCCAGCGACAGCGGCCCGGCATAGCCGGTCGCCGCGATCGCCGCCATGAACTCGCCGACCGGCAGGTCGCCCTGGCCGGGGAAGGAGCGGAAGTGCCGGCTCCAGGAGAGGATGTCGAGCTCGAGCTTCGGCGCGTCCGCAAGCTGGACCAGGAAAATCTTGTCGCCGGGGATCGAGGCCATCGCGCGGACCGGAAAGCCAGGAGCCAGTGCGTGAAAGCTGTCGAGGATGACACCGATCGCGGGGTGATCGGCGCGTCGCACGATTTCCCAAGCATCGCGGTAGTCGTTGACGTGGCGTCCCCAGGCCAATGCCTCGTAGCCGACGCGCAAAGATCGTTTGGCCGCGCGCTCGCCAAGCTCGCGAAAATCATCCGCGGCGCGGTCGATGCCGCCGAGCGCGGCCGGCGACACGTTCGAGCAGATCAGCAGCAGGTCGGTGCCGAGCTCCTGCATCAGATCGAACTTGCGTTCGGCGCGGGCAAAGTTGCGCGCACGCTGCGGCTCCGGCATGCCCTCGAAATCGCGGAACGGCTGAAACGCGCAGATCTCGAGATTGAGGTCCCCGCAGAGCTTTGCGATGTCGCGCGGGCCGGCGCCGAACGACAGCAGATCGTTCTCGAAAATCTCGACCGCGTCGAATCCGGCGGATGCGATGGCGCGGAGCTTTTCGTCGAGAGCGCCGGAGAGAGAGACGGTTGCGATCGAGCGTTTGGTCATGCTGCGTTGTCCTCCATCGCTCCGCCGAGGAACAATTGTCCGATGCGGGGATCATTCAAAATGCGCTTCGCGCTGTCGATCATCCGAGTCTGGCCGAGCTCGAGCACGATGCCGATGTCGGAGATCTCCAGCGCCGAGCGTGCGTTCTGCTCGATCATCAGAATGGTGACACCGCGGTCGCGCAGGGATTTCAGGATGTCGAAAGTCTGCTGCACCATCAGCGGCGACAGGCCGATCGAGGGCTCGTCGATCAGAACGAGCTTCGGTTCGAGCAGCAGCGAGCGGGCGATTTCGAGCTGTTTCTGCTCGCCGCCTGATAGCGTGGAGGCCTGCTGCGTCGATTTCCGGCGCAGCGCCGGGAACAGGTCGAGCGCGGCCTCGATCCGGCTCTGCGGGTCGATGCCCTTGCCGGCGGAGACGCCGCCAAGCTCGATGTTGTGGCGCACCGACAGCTCGGGAAAGATGTTGCGGCCCTGCGGCACGTAGCAGATGCCGGCATTGAGCAGCGCGCGCTGGCTCAAATTGGTGACGTCGCGGCCGGCGAAGTTGATCTTGCCCTCGCGCAGCTTGAGCAGGCCGAAGATCGCCTTGAACACGGTGGACTTGCCGGCGCCGTTCGGGCCGATGATGGTGGTGATGGTGGCCTGCGGCACGGCGAAGCTGGTGCCGTTCAGGATCGTCATCTTGCCGTAGCCGCCGACGAGATTGTGAACCGAGAGGATCGGATCGCTCATGATGGCTCTCCCTAATGTCCGAGATAGGCTTCAATCACGGCGGGGTTTTTTCGCACCTCGTCCGGTCGTCCCATCGCCAGCACCTTGCCCTCCGCCATCACCATCACACGCGAGCACAGCGACATCACGAATTCCATGTTGTGCTCGATCACGACGAAGGTGGCGTTCTTCTCGCGGTTGATCGCCACCAGCCGCTCCTTCAAATCCGTCAACATCGACGGGTTGACGCCGCCGGCGGGCTCGTCGAGCAGCACCAGCCGCGGTCCGCCCATGAAGGCCATGGCGGCGTCGAGCAGTTTTTGCTGGCCATAGGAGAGCCCGCCGGCAGGCTCATCCGCGAGATGGTCGAGCTTGAAGAAACCGATCATCTGGTTGGCGGCCTGCGTCAGTCCGGCATCGGAGCGGCCGACCAGGCGCGAGGCCATGCTGCCCTGGTGCTCCTGTCCTGCGAGGATCAGGTTCTCGCGCACCGAGAGTTTTGGGAACACTTGCAGGAGCTGGAAGGTGCGGCTGACCCCGAGCTTGTTGAGCTCGGCGGGTCGCAAGCCCGTGACGACCTTGCCGTCGAGCTTGACCTCGCCGCCGCTCGGCGTGAGCTGACCGAGGATGCAGTTGAACAGGGTCGACTTGCCGCAGCCGTTCGGTCCGATCAGGCCGAGGATCTCGCCCTCGCGGACGTCGAAAGAGACGCCGCCGACAGCGCTGATCCCGCCAAAGTTCTTCTTGATCTCGGTGACTTCGAGGACCGCGCTCATTGCACCGTCTCCAGCCGGGACTTTGCGACGGCGCGCTGGGCGGAGGCCACCTTGGTGCGGCGTTCGGCGAGATAGCGGTCGAGGATTCCCAAAATGCCGGTCGGCGACCAGATCAGCAGCCCCATCACCGCGATCGCGTAGAGCATCAGATAATAGCCCTCTGTGAAGCGCAGCCATTCCGGCAGCAGCACCGCGATCATCGCGCCGAGGAACGGACCCAGAAAGAATCCGGCGCCGCCGACGATCACCATCATCAGGAGGTCGAGCGAGAGCGACAGGTTGAACGGCACGGGATCGATATATTGCGTCAGCGGCGCATAGAGCGCGCCGGCGACGCCGCCGAGCGCCGAGCCGATCGCGAACGCCATCAGCGTATAGCGTCGCGTGTCGACGCCGAGCGACTGCGCCCGCAGCGGGTTTTCGCGCAGCGCCATGAAGGCGCGGCCCCAGGGCGAGCGGATCAGCCACCACACCGCGAGCGACACGATCGCGAGCGAGCCGAGACAGACATAGTAGAACGGCAGCGGCTTGTTGGTCGCGATGCCGAAGATGTGCGGCCGCGGAATGTTGGAGATGCCGTAGATGCCGCCGGTGAGCCAGCTCTCGTTGCGAAATACCAGGAAGGCCAGCGTGGAGAAGGCAAGCGTGACGAAGGCGAGGTAGTGGTGCTGCACCCGCAGCGCGGGATAGCCGAGCACCCAGCCGACCGCGAAGCTCAAGGCGATCGCGACGACGATCGCCGCCGGCAGTGGCCAACCATGGGTGGTCATAATCGCCGCGGCGTAAGCGCCGATGCCGACGAAGGCGCCCTGCGCCAGCGAGACCTGGCCGGCATAACCGAGCGTGAGGTTGAGGCCCATCGCGGCGATGGCCATCACCGCCCATTGGCTCAGGATGAACAGGCCATAGCGGTTGAAGTTCATGGGAACGACGATCAGCGCAGCGATGACGATGAGGCCGAACGCGATCTTGAGAGGTTTGGCGAAGCCGCTCATACGGTGCGCTCCTCGGCGCGGCCGAGCAGGCCCTGCGGCCGGAACAGGATGACGGCAATCAGGAAGATCATCGGCACGGCGGCGCGGTACTGCGTCGAGACATAGGCGGCCGCGAGATTGTCGAGCACGCCGATCAGGAGACCGCCTGCGATCGCGCCGCGCACCTGGTTGAATCCGCCGACGATCGCGGCGATGAAGGCAGCCTGGCCGAGCACCTCGCCGGACGTGAATTTCGCGAGATAGATCGGCGTGATCAACAGCGAGGCGAGCGCGACCAGGAACGCGTTGATCAGGAAGGTCAGGAGAATCATGCGCTCGACCGGGACGCCGATGATGCGCGCCACCGTCGGGTTCTGCGCCGCCGCCTGCATCTGGTGGCCGAGCGAGGTGCGGTTGAGAAGCGCGGTCAAGCCGAAGACGGCAACGATAGCGAGAACGAGGACGCCGATGCTTTGCAGCGAGACGGCATGGCCGAGGATGGAGACGTCCCCGGTCGGCACGATCGAGGGGAAGGGTGAGGCTTCGGCGCTGAAGAACTGTTTTACGGCCTCCTTGAGGCCGATCGCGAGCGCCATGGTCGCGATCGCGAGCGGCAGCACGCCATGGCGCATCATCGGATCCACCAGCAGCATCTTGAAGGCGAGGCCGAGCAGGAGCATCGAGAGCAGGATACCGAGGATGATCGCGAGCCAGAACGGCGCGCCGGCATGCATCGCCGCCAGCATCAGGAACGCCGGCAGCATCACGAACTCGCCTTGCGCGAAATTGATGGTCTGCGAGGTCTGCCACAGCAGCGTGAAGCCGACCGCGACCAACGCATAGATCGCGCCGGTGGCAAGTCCCGCGACCAGAAGATCGAACAGATTGGACATTTTCCCCTCTCGGCGCTCTGTCTTCTTCCCTCGCCCCGCTCTTCCTTTTCTCCCTCTCCCCGTTCTTACGGGGAGAGGGTCAGGGTGAGGGGCTGTCTCCGCGAACTCGATTGTCACCGTATCCGCGGAAGCAGCCCCTCACCCCGCCCTCTCCCCGCGAAGGGGCGGGGAGAGGGAGACGAAAGATCTCGCTCCGCAAGAAGCGGCGAAGGGCAAAGACCTCACTTCACCTTCGGCAGCACCTGCTTCACCACCTGCTTGCCTTCGACCACCTCGACCAGAAAGCTCTGGCGGTCGATGTCGCCGGTGTCGCTGAACGTGACGTCCATCAGGATGCCCGGCTCGTCCGCCGCCTTGATGGTCAGGCCATGCAGCGTGTCGGCGAACGCCTTGGAATCGACCTTGCCCATCTTGTCGGTCGTGGCCTTCACCATGTAGACCGCGAGATAGCCTTTCAGGCCGTTATGGTCGGGCACGTAATTGTACTTCTTCGCGAACTTGTCGCGAAACGCCTTGATCAGATCGACCGGGGCATCGGTGGTGAGACCGACATGGCCGCGCGCGCCGTTGGCGGCATCGCCCGCAAGCTCGATCACCTTCTGCCCGATCAGCGTGGTCTCGCCCATCAGCGGCGCGGTGACGCCCTGGCGCTTGAGCTCCTTGAGGATGCGCGCGCTCTCTTCCTCGTTCAAATAGACGAACACGGCGTCGGGATTGGCGGCCTTGATCTTGCCGACGTCGGCGGCGAAATCGGCCTGGCCCGCCTCGGTGGAGAGATCGGCGACGACCTTGGAGCCGAGCCGGTCGAGCTCCTTGACGACGACATCGCGACCGCCGCGGCCAAAGTCATTGTTGACCCAGACCACCGCGACCGACTTCGCCTTCATGTCGTCGTGAATGTATTTGGCGACCTTCGGCATCGACGATTGCTGGCCGAACGAGGTGCGGAACAGGAATTTGTTTCCGCCTTGCGTCAGCTCGGCGGCTTCGCCGCCCATGATCTGCGCGATGCCGGCTTCGGCCGCCAGCGGCGCGGTCACCTTCACCGAGCCGGAATAGCCGGGTCCGAGCAGCACATAGGGCTCGGCGTCGAGCGCCTTTTGCACCTGCGCGCGCGCGACGCCCGGATTGGATTGCGAGTCCGCATGAGTGACTTCAAGCTTGCGGCCGAGCACGCCGCCCTTGGCGTTGATCTCCTCGATCGCGAGGTCGATGCCGTTCTTCCAGTTGGTGCCGACGGTGGCGCCGCCACCGGACAACTCGGCGACGTCGGCGAGCTTGATCGCCTGGGCGTGGACGCTGGTTGCAGTCGCGAAGGCAAGCAGGGCGCCCGCCAGAATGGTCGATTTCATGGTCTCTCCTCCCATTTTTCGTTGATGTTGTGCGCGGCCTTGTGTCCGGCCGCTTCGGTTACGCTGCGTGATAGGCCGGGCTTCGTGCCGCCATCACCTGGTCGAATGCCTCTCCCATGATCTCGGTCGATGGGGCAAGGCCAGTGAACAGTTCGAAAGCGTCGGCGGCCTGATAGATCGCAAGCTCCCGCCCGGTCATGATCCGCGCGCCCTTGGCTTGGGCGGCCGCCAGCAGCGGCGTGATCAGCGGCGAATAGACGGCATCGGCGACCCACAGGTTTTGACGCAGCAGCGTCGGCGAGACCGGCGTTTCCCGGTTCGGCAGCATGCCGACCGGCGTGCCGTTGACGAGGCCGGTTGCGCCGTCGAGCGCGTCCTCGACGCTTGCGGCGACCCTGGCGCCCCCCTGCTTGACGAGCAGCGCGGCGAGTTTTTCGGCGCGTGCCGGCTCGCTGTCGAAGATGCGGATGTCGGCCACGTTAAGGCTCGCCAGCGCAAAGGCGATCGCCTTGCCGACGCCGCCGGTGCCGATCACGGCGACCGCGTTTCCAGAGGCCGCCAGCAGCGGCGCGACGGCGCGCGCAAAGCCCGTCGTATCGGTGTTGTGGCCGATCAGCCGGCCGTTGCTGACGACGACGGTGTTGACCGCCCCCATGGCGGCCGCACCCGGTGCCAGTTCATCGAGCAGCGGGACCACCGCCTCCTTGTAGGGAAAAGTGACGTTGACGCCGGCAAAGCCGAGCCGCCGCACGCCTTCCAGCATCAGCCGGAGCCCGGCCGCATCGGCGCCGGCCACTTCGATGAGCTGATAATGTCCGCTCAGGCCAAGCCCCTCCGCGGCGCGCTCATGCATGGCAGGGGAGGCGGAATGCGCGATGGGTGCGCCGATCAGGCCCGTCAGGAGCTTTTTGGATGCGGCAGGTCCGCGCTTTGACATGGTTCGCTATCGTCTCATTGGGAGCGTTCGGTCCCGGCCATTAGCGGGGAAATCCGCTCAATTCCAAGGGGCTTCCACCAAGGACGATAGCCTTTCCTCGGCCTAACACAATTACCCTTTTGTCCTGCAAACCTAACGTGATGTTATCTCTTTCGCCGTGGCGGCGCGGCCCTGCCTTTGCCCTGCGACGGCTCGACTGCGCGCATTTCCGCGCGCAGGGACTCGATGAAATACTCGACATGAAGCGACAGCGGCGCGCCGCGCTTCACCGCGATATAGGTCTCGAATCGCGTTGGCTCGGTGATCTTGATCAGCTCGATGCCGGGATAGCCGCCATGGGCCACCGTGAACTGGTCGATGATGGCGATGCCGAGCCCCGCCTTCACCAGCGCGCAGACCGTGGTGCCGAAGCGGGCGCGAATGGTGATGTTGTACGCGAGGCGGTGGCGCGCGAAGATCTCGGCCATGATCCGCCCGTAGGGATCGTTGGGATCGATGCCGATCAGCGGATAGCGGGTGATCTCGGCGGCGGAGACCTGCTTGCGGCCGGCGAGCTCGTGGCCCGGCGGCACGATGCAATAGAGCTCGCCGGAGGCGAGCGGCATGAAGTCGAGCCCGGAATGCTCCAGGCGGTAGCTCATCGCCACGCATTCGCCGCGGCCGAGCATGAGATAGTCGATGGCTTCCTCGAGCTTGAGGATGTTGATGTCGATGCCCAAATCCGGATAGCGCCGCCGGACCCGCTCGATCGCGCGCGGCACCATGACTTGCGAAATGCTCGGCACCGAGCCGATTCGCAATTCCGACAATCCGCCGCGTCCGATCTTGGAGATGATCTCGGAGAGGTCGTCGACCTTCTTGTAGACGCCGTTGATCTGCTCGAAGATGTTCTCGGCTTCCGGCGTCGGGAAATAGCGGCCGTTCTGGCGCTGAAAGAAGCGGATGCCGAGCGAGCGCTCGGTGTATTTGACGAGGCGGCTGATGCCCGGCGCCGAAACGTTCAGCAGCTTCGCCGCGCCGCCGATCGTGCCCGTCACCATCACGGCACGGATCACTTCAACCTGGCGCAGCGTCATCATGTCCTGGGCATCCGAAAGATAATCGTGGTCGGCGCTGCCTTTCCCTCTCCCCTTGTGGGGAGGAGGGTGGACCGCCGCGATAGCGCGAGACGGGTGAGGGGTTCTCTCCCCGCGCGAGCCTCGCGCATTTGAACGCGTGGAAACAACCCCTCATCCGGCGCCATAGCCGATGCGAAGCATCGGCGTTTTGTTTTAAGAACGGCGGCCGAAGGTCGCCTATGCCACTTCTCCCACAAGGGGGGAAGGAAGGAAACATTCGCGTTCGGTAGTTCGGTTCAGATCAGAGGAAGGCATGGCCCCGAACGGACCGTTCGTGCGCTCACAGCACTTGCGTGCTAGCTCGCCGGTCCGTCCGGCGTGGCGCTCTCTGCCGGCTTGCTGCGCTCGCTTTGCAGCACCCCGCGCGCGAACTCGATGATCTTCTGCTTGTTTGCCGTTTCGCGGACGGCGAAAAATACGCGGTTGAGTTCCAGGCCGAGCACGCTGTTGAGGGCGATGTCCTCGTCTTCCATCGTGGTTTCCCCGCTTCAGACATCGTAGGTGTATCTTGACGTCACTTCTTCCACAAGTAGATTAAGCGTTCGGGGTCAATGGGATACCGGGAAACTACGGAAGCGGTGAATTGAGGCAGTCGCCAGGACGTGCTATAGCGACAGCGAGGGTCAGGAAACGCACCGATGTCCACCGTGGATTATGGCCGGGAAGCGCTCGACTTCATTGAGGGGCTTGGAGCCTATACCAAGGTTCCGGACGCCATGGATGCGCTTGCGACCGCGTTCGGGCGCTACGGCTTCGAGCACATCATCGTAACCGGCTTGCCGAATCCCGATCAGCGTTTTTCCCAGATGGTGCTCGCCAAAAAGTGGCCGGCGGAGTGGTTCAGCCTCTATACCCAAAAAGGCTACGACCGCGTCGATCCCGTGATCCGCAAATGCCGGCACACGGTGAACCCTTTCGAGTGGTCCGAGGCGCCGTACGATCCAGAGCTGGAGCCGGGCGCGGTGGAGGTGATGCGGCGCGCTGCCGATTTCCGTATGTCGCGCGGCTTCGTCGTGCCGATCCACGGATTGACCGGCTACGAGGCCGGCGTCTCGCTCGGTGGCGTTCACCTCGATCTCAATGCGCGCAGCAAGCCGGCGCTGCACCTGATCGGCATGTACGGCTTCGATCACATTCGCCGCTTGCTCGATCCGGCGCCGCATCGATCGATGCGCCTTACCCCGCGCGAGCGCGAGGTGCTCGCCTGGGCCTCGCAGGGCAAGTCGGCTTGGGAAATCGGCGAGATCCTGCACATCACGCAGCGCACCGCCGAAGAGCATCTTGCAACTGCCGCGCGCAAGCTTGGTGCCGTCAACCGTACGCATGCGGTTGCGATCGCAATCCGCCACAGAATCATCACCCCCTGAAATCCGCGCCTACTGGGAAATTTCCCAATAGTCGCTTTGGCCGTTTTCCGTGAGTGTTCCCCTTATTTCGAACAATGGGGGAATAAATGATTCATGTGATTTCTGCCGCCAACCGGCACCTCTACGAGGACGTTCTCGAGCAGCATTTCAGGGTGCGTCACGAGATTTTTGTCGAGGAGCGGAAATGGGAGGCGCTGCGCAAGCCCGATGGCCGCGAGGTCGATACCTACGACAATGAGGACGCGGTCTACCTGCTGGCGCTCGAAAATCGCCGGGTGCTCGGCGGCTCCCGCCTCTATCCTACCACCAAGCCGACGATGATGAGCGAGGTCTTCCCGCATCTCGCCGCGGTGCGCGGTTGCCCCTCGAACCCGCTGGCGTGGGAGTGGTCACGTTTCTTCGTTTCACGCGAGCGCCGCGACGGCGCGTTCAATTGGCAATTGATGGCAGCGGCGCAGGAGTTCTGTCTCGATCAGGGCATCGAGCGTCTCTGCCTTGTCATGGAGACCTGGTGGCTGCCGCGCTTCCACGAGATCGGATTCATCGTCACGCCGCTAGGATTGCCGGCGCTGGTCGAAAATTCCTGGACGATGGCGGCCACGATCGAGATCCGTCAGGAGTCGCTGGATGCCGTGTGTGACCGTATCGGGATGACAAACGTCGTCCAACAGGACGGTCCGCGTATCGATTGCATTGCCCGTGCCAACCTCTGCGGCCTCGCTGCCGCGCAACGAAAGAGCGCCTGAGATGTCGAACATGATGCGGGACAGCCAGATCATGGCGCAGATCAAGGACGAAAATCTCGGCTACATGTCCGACATGGCGCTCGAGCTCGCGCAGATGGCGGAAGACACCGGATTGGCGACGCTCGCCTATCTATTCCGGATGGCGGCGCTGGAGGCCTCGACAGCCAATAGCGTGCTTGCCGAGCCGGATGACCTTCCCCGGCAGATGACGTCGCACTAGGCGTCTCCATCCATACGTTGCGACGAATTTCACACCCTCTCTCCGGGAACGGAGGGAGGGTGATCCGTTTGGGTGCGGCAGGTTGACCCATCCTGCGCGGCAGCCTTCTTGCAGGGCCGATTGCAGGGGCAGGATCGATCGGATGCATCGGCATGCAACAAAGTGCATGTTGGGTGTCGAATCGCTCTTGCCTCGGAACGATACTGCCATTACCCATTTTTCCGCCTTGTACAGGCAGGGGGAGCTCTTTCACTGATGGCGACCGTGTTCGAACGTCGGCGCGAACCTGCGTGCGCCTGAAAGAGTTTTGATGCTGCTCGTCGTCGAACAGTTCTTGAACGGTTTGCAGTTCGGCCTGCTGCTGTTCCTGCTCGCCGCCGGCCTGACGCTGGTGTTCGGGATCATGGATCTCGTCAACCTCGCGCACGGCTCGCTCTACATGATGGGCGCCTATTTCGCCGCGACTTTCGCAGCCTGGACCGGCAGCTTCCTGCTCGGCGCGCTGCTGGCGCTCGGTGCAACCCTCGTGCTCGGCATCGTGCTCGAGATGACCGCACTGCGGCACCTCTACGGCCGCGACCATCTCGACCACGTGCTCGCGACCTTCGGTCTGATCCTGTTCTTCAATGAAGCGGTGCGGCTGATCTGGGGCCCGGCCGGGCTTGCGCTGCCGCTGCCGGCCTGGCTCACCGTGCCGGTGCCGATCCTGCCCGGCATTCACTATCCCGCCTATCGCCTCGCCATCATCGTCGTGGCGCTGCTGGTTGCGCTGCTGCTCTATCTCGGCGTGATGCGCACCCGCATCGGCATGCTGATCCGGGCCGGCGCCTCCAATCGCGAGATGATCGGCGCGCTCGGCATCAACATCAAGCTGCTCTACACCCTGGTGTTCGGCCTCGGTGCCGCGCTCGCCGGTCTTGCCGGGTTGATGCAGGCGCCGATCCTCACCGTGCAGATCGGCATGGGCGAGAACATCCTGATCCTCGCCTTCGTCATCATCGTGATCGGCGGCATCGGTTCGATCCGCGGCGCGTTCCTGGCCGCGATCTTCGTCGGCATGATCGACACGCTCGGCCGCGCCTTCCTGCCCAATCTGCTGCGGCAGGTGCTGAGCGGCGCCGCGGCCTCCACCGCCGCGCCCGCGCTGTCGTCCATGCTGATCTATCTGCTGATGGCGATCGTGCTGGTGGTGCGGCCGGAGGGGCTGTTTCCGGCCAACCGTCGATGAAGACTTTCACTGTAGCTAAGGCCGTCACGGCCCTGATGCTGGCGGGCCTCGTGCTGCTGCCGCTCTATTCGCAACTCTCCGGCAACATCTTCATCCTGACGCTGTTCACGCGCATCGTCATCCTGGCGCTGGCGGCCGCGAGCCTCAACCTCATCATGGGTTTTGGCGGCATGATGAGTTTTGGCCACGCCGCCTATCTCGGCATCGGCGGTTACGCGGTCGGCATGCTGGCGCAGGAAGGTGTGGGAAGCGGCTTCATCCAGTTTCCGGTCGCGCTTGCGGCCTCCGCGACTTACGCCGTCGTGATCGGCGCGCTCTCGCTTCGTACGCGTGGCGTTTACTTCATCATGATCACGCTGGCGTTTGCGCAGATGGCCTATTACGTCGCCTCGGGGCTGGCGCGTTATGGCGGCGATGACGGCCTCACCGTCTACAAGCGCAGCGACTTCTCCGGATTGATCAATCTGTCGAATCGCACGCAGTTTTATTATCTCTGCCTCGCCTGCCTGTTCGGCGTGGTCTTCCTGATCTGGCGCATCGCCAATTCGCGCTTTGGCCTCGTCCTGCAGGGCCTGCGCTCCAACGAGCAACGCATGCAGGCGATCGGCTTTCCCTCGAAGCGCTACCAGCTGGTCTGCTTCGTCATCTCGGGCATGATGTGCGGCCTTGCCGGCGCGCTGCTCGCCAACAACACCGATTTCGTCAGCCCGGCCGCGATGTACTGGACCCGTTCCGGCGACCTCATGGTGATGGTGATCCTCGGGGGCATGGGCACGCTGTTCGGTCCGGTCATTGGCGCGGTGGTGTATTTGCTGCTGGAAGAGTTCTTGTCGCAGCTCACCGAATACTGGGCGCTGATCATGGGGCCGATGCTGCTGCTGATCGTGCTGTTCGGCCGCGGCGGCATCATGGGCCTGCTCGGGAGGCTCAACCGTGGCTGAACCGCTGCTCCGTGTCGACAGACTGGTGCGCCGCTTCGGCGGCATCGTTGCGACGGACAACGTCTCGCTCGACGTCGCGGCAGGCGAGCTGCACGCCATCATCGGCCCGAACGGTGCCGGCAAGACCACGCTGATCAGCCAGCTCACCGGGCATCTGGAGCCGCATTCCGGCAGTGTCTCGCTGGCGGGGCGCGACATCACCTATCTGCCGGCCTATCGCCGCTGCGCGCTGGGCCTGGCACGTTCGTTCCAGATCACCTCGCTGCTGCTCGATTTCACCGCCGCCGACAATGTCGCGCTCGCGGCGCAAGCGCATGCCGGCACCTCGTTCCGCTTCTTCGCCGATGCACGCAAGGAGAAGGGCCTGCGCGATGCCGCGCATGCCGCGCTCGACCGCGTCGGTCTCGCCCATCGTGCCGACGTCCTGGTGTCCAGGCTCAGCCATGGCGAGCGTCGCCAGATCGAGCTGGCGGTTGCGCTGGCAAGCAAGCCGAAACTTTTGCTGCTCGACGAGCCGATGGCGGGCCTCGGTGTCACCGAGTCCCAGCGCATGGTGCAACTGCTCCAGGAGCTGCGTAAAGAGGTCTCGATCGTGCTGGTCGAGCACGACATGCCGGCGGTGTTTGCGCTCGCCGACCGCATCTCGGTGCTGGTCTATGGCCGCGTCATCGCCTCCGGCGATCCGGCCGCGATCCGCGCGAACGAGGACGTCAAGCGCGCCTATCTCGGCGAGGCGCATGTGGTGACGCACCATGGCTGAAAAAGGGGTGGGTGACACGCTGCTCGAGGTTGACGGCATCGAGACCTGCTACGGCCTGTCCCAGGTGCTGTTCGGCCTGTCGCTGTCGGTCAAATCAGGCGAGATGGTCTCGCTGATGGGCCGCAACGGCATGGGCAAGACCACGACCATCCGCTCGATCATGGGCCTGACGCCGGCGCGCGCAGGCAGCATCCGCTTTGCGGGCTCGGAAGTGCGGACGCAGCCGTCCTACCGGATCGCGCAACTCGGTGTCGGCCTCGTCCCCGAGGGGCGGCAGATCTTCCCGAACCTCACCGTGCGCGAAAACCTGGTCGCGGCCGCCGCCGATCGTTTCGACAGCCGCAATCCCTGGACGCTGGCGGCAATCTACGTGATGTTTCCGCGCCTGGCCGAGCGCGCCTCCAACATGGGCAACCAGCTCTCCGGCGGCGAGCAGCAGATGCTCGCCATCGGCCGCGCACTGATGACCAATCCGAAGCTCCTCATCCTGGATGAAGCGACCGAAGGCCTGGCGCCCCTGATCCGCGAGGAGATCTGGAGCTGTCTGTCGCTGCTCAAGAGCCGGGGACAGTCGATCCTGGTCGTCGACAAGAACGTCGACCACCTCGCCCGCATCTGCGACCGCCACACCATCATCGAGCGCGGCAAGACGGTGTGGAGCGGTACCTCGGACGAGCTGTTGGCCGAGCCGGACCTGCAGCACAAATATTTGGGGATTTGAGGCTCGGCTCTCTCCCGTCATCGCGAGCGTAGCGAAGCAACCCAGACTGTTTCTGATGCGACAGTCTGGATTGCTTCGTCGCAAGAGCTCCTCGCAATTGTGCATGTCCACTAATTCGCTGATCGAGTGGCGTGTGTCTTGGTCTCGGCAAATTCCTTTGGAGTTTTGCCGCTGA
>NZ_JBVVOS010000009.1:0-259355 GCF_055807515.1 Bradyrhizobium sp. Kon69
CTGTTTGTAAGTCCGCCCCATGGCAACACCTCCAGATGGAAGTGTTGCACTTCGTTTGTGAACTCAGGGGACCCATAACCACCGAGCTAAGTTGTCTTGGACCGCTGGCGGTCCCAGCCTGCCGCAACAGCGACCAGCTGTGGTAATGGGTCCTGGCTTTCGCCAGGACGACCCGGAATGTGTGGCCGGCGTTCAGCTTCAAAGGGACGCATCCCATGATCCTCCCCGACGGCTATTCCGACATCCCCGCCGGCAAGATCGCTGCCGTCGTCACGCATCTCGAGATGACCGCAAGTCCGACGCGCCGAAACGATCCTCCTGGCGCATGGACCCTGCGCAAGGTCGATACCCCCGCGCTTCATTGGTATCGCGACCTCCATCGCCGCGTCGGCGAGGAGTGGTTGTGGTTTTCGCGGACGCGCATGAACGACGCCGAGCTCGCCGCAATCATCCATGCACCGGGCGTCGAGGTCTATGCGCTTGTCGTGGACGGCAACGATGAAGGCATGCTGGAGCTGGACTTTCGCGAGGCCGGCCAGTGCGAGCTCGTGTATTTCGGCGTCACCGCAAAACTGATCGGCAGTGGTGCCGCCCGCTTTATGATGAACCGCGCGCTTGAGCTCGCGTGGTCACGCGATCTGTCCCGCGTCTGGGTGCACACCTGTACCTTCGACCATCCGTCCGCCGTTGCGTTCTATCAGCGCTCGGGCTTCCGTCCGTTCCGCCGCCAGATCGAGATCGCCGACGATCCGCGCCTCGATGGGACGGCGGCACGGACGGCGGCGAAGCATGTGCCGATCATCGAATAGTGCGCAGCCGCCTCCCCACCGTCATTGCGAGGAGCCCTTGCGACGAAGCAATCCAGTCTGCTTCCGTGGAAAGATCCTGGATTGCTTCGCTGCGCTCGCAATGACGGAGTGTGGCGCTGTCGTCGCGTTGCATTGGGGCTACGCGCTCCCAAGTTGACGCGACGCAAGCAATCAAGCCTCGGAAGCGTAGCCCGGATGGAGCGCAGCGCAATCCGGGACAGCGTCCCCGCATTTCGCTCCGCTCCATGCGGGCTACTCCTCAAAACACCTTCTGCTCCGCCCGTGCCAGCGAGAACCCGCGCTGCATCGCATTGAAGCACGTCAACCCCGTCTGCTCCGATCGGCAGGCGAATCCCGCGCGCTGCCACACATCGCCATAGGCGAGCACGGGCAGTGACGGGTCCATGATGGTGTCGCCGGCGCAGATGCGGCCTGCGGCTCCCTTCGCGCTCATCTCGAAGGCGTTGCCCCATTCCAGCTCGCAATCGGCCGGACGGTGCGGGCGCGTCTCCAGGTTCATGATGTCGCAGCGAAGTACGCCTTGGTCATTCCTTTGGCCGTTCTCGGTGAAGAACTGGCAGGCGATGTTTTTCGACGGCGTCTGGAAGCCGATGGGACGGTCCTGCGCGTGGACGACGTGGCCGGCCAGGGCAAGCAGGATCGGCGTCAGGATGAGTCGGCGATACCCGATCATGCGAAGCTCGCTAGCCGTTGAAATTGACTGCCGTGGTGTTGGCGCCGCAAACCAGCACCGCGACCCGCTCGCCGGGTGAGGGACGATAGCGACCGGAGAGCAAGGAGGCAAAGGCGGCCGCGCCACCAGGCTCGGCTACCAGGCGCAGGTTCGACCACAACGCCGACTGCGCCTGCCTGATCGCATCGTCGGTAACCAGGACGACGCGCTCGACATGGGCCCGCGCAATCGGAAACATCAATTGTCCGACACGTCGCGGGGCGAGACTATCGGCGGCGATGCCGCCCGCAGGCGCATCGATCGGCGCGCCCGCGGCGAAGGCGGCGTGAAGCGTTGGCGATTGCTCCGGCTCGACCGCGACGATGCGCGTCCTGCCGGCGCTCCAGGCTGCCATACCACCGATCAGGCCGCCGCCGCCGACTGCAACCAGCACCGTGTCGATGCCCGGTGCATCCTGCTCCAGCTCCATTCCGACGCTGCCCTGACCGAGCAAAGTCTCGACCTGGTCGTAAGCATGCACGGCCATAGCGCCGGTCTGCGCGACGTGAGTTTCGCTCGCGGCGAGCGCGTCGGCATAGCGGCTGCCCGCAACCAGGAGCTGCGCACCGTAGCCTTTGATACGCTCGGCCTTGGCCGGCGAGGTGATGTCGGGCACGAAGATCGTGGCGGGGACGCCGAGCCGCTGCGCCGCATAAGCCACCGCCGCGCCGTGATTGCCGCCCGATGCGGCGACGACACCGGCCTCCGGCAACCGGCGCAACAGCAGATTGGCAAAGGCACCCCGCGCCTTGAACGATCCGGAATGCTGCAGCATCTCGAGCTTGAAAATGACGGGCGAAGCCGGCAGGCCAAAATCGGCGAGATCGGCCTCAACGAGCGGCGTGCGCCGTATGTGCGGGCGGATGACGGCCTCGGTCGCCGCGATCCGCTCCCGATCGATGTCCATTGTTGCTGTCATGATGCCTTCCTTGATAGCGCATTCGGCAGACGCTGTCGCGGCGCCGTTGCATCCGGCGCAATGCTCCACTTCCATGATTTTGCTTGCGCCACTGCGGCCTTGCCGTGGAAACTGATCGGCCCTGCCGTGTCCAATGACTGAGAAGAGCGCAAAACCATGTTCCTGATCGGCCAATACGACTCCCCCTTCGTCCGCCGCGTCGCGATTGCGCTGCGGCTTTACGGGCTCGCCTTCGAGCACAGGCCGTGGTCGACCTTCGGCGATGCCGACAAGATCGCGCCCTATAATCCGCTGCGCAGGGTGCCGACGCTGGTGCTCGACGACGGTGAGGCGCTGATCGAGAGCACGGTCATCCTCGATTATCTCGACGAATTGGTAGGGCCGGAGAAGGCGATGCTGCCGCGCTCCGGCGCCGAGCGCCGGCGTCATTTGCGCATCTGCGCGCTCGCCTCCGGTCTCGGCGACAAGGCCGTGAGCCTGCTCTACGAGCGCGTGTTGCGGAAGGAGCAGCTTGCGCTGTGGGTCGAGCGTTGCCAGGCGCAGATCGCGGACGTGCTGACAGCGCTGGAGGCCGAGCGCGCCAAGGTGACCACGTCCTACTGGCTGGGCGACCGCATCGGCCACGCCGACATCGCGGTGGCCTGCGTCGTCCGCTTCACCCGTGAGGCGCACCCGCTTCTGTTCGAGCCCTCGCGCTATCCGGCGCTGTCGGCGCACGCCGACGCTTGCGAGGCGCTGGCGCCGTTCCAGGAGATCGTGCAGCCACTGGCACCGCCGAAGGGGTGAGCCTTTTCAGGCTCTCCCGCGGGCGGTAGGGCAATCGCAGATGAAGAAGCATATGGCTGGAAGCTCGGCTGCGGCCATCCTTCGAGACGCCCGCCTGCGGCGGGCCCTCAGGATGAGGGATGCGTATGGGGCAGCATTTCAACGCAGGTGGATGCAGCTGAGCCTCATCCTGAGGAGGCCGCGAAGCGGTCGTCTCGAAGGACGAGGCGCTCGCTCAGTCGCCGCTACGCGAAACCGACCTTGACCAGGATCATCAGGAACAGGCCGCCGACGACCGCGCAGACCGCGGCGCCGATCAGCGGACCCAGCGCGCCTTTCCGGCTTGCGGGCTCCAGCACGGCCTGGCCCGGCTGGTCCGGATCGTAATAGACCTTAACGCTCTTCCCGGGCCGGTATTTCGCCGCGCCCTCTTCGGCGACCTCGCGCAGCCCGGAGATCATGGTGCCGTTCCAATCGACTTCGGTGCCGATGAAGTCGCGCTTGCCCACCCTGTAGGCGTAGCGCAGGTCGACCTGATAGCGGTGGACGAGCTTTGAAGTCGTCGGTCGATTGTCGTGCTCGGTCTTCTCCTCGACGATTTCCTCGATCACGTCGCAATGGGTGACCCTGCCCGACGCGGTCGGCCAGCGCAGGCTGGCGCTCGCCAGCCGGCGCGTCCGGACATAATCGGCGGCGAGGAACACCCCGCCCACGAGCACGATGGTCGGCACCGCGAACGCGAACAGCGGCACGCCCTTGTCGGCGTAGAGCACGTGGCCTGCGAACGAATGCGCGGTCAGCGTGGCGGCGATGATGCCGAACACCATTGTGAACGCCACCAGTGCCGCGACGTTCTGCGCGGCGGCGGGCTCCAGCAGCGCCTCGGTCGGTTGCTTCGGATCGACGTGGACGTCGACATGGGCGCCGACCGGATAGCGTCCGGTCAGTTTTG
Source organism: Bradyrhizobium sp. Kon69 (assembly GCF_055807515.1). Classification (NCBI taxonomy): domain Bacteria; kingdom Pseudomonadati; phylum Pseudomonadota; class Alphaproteobacteria; order Hyphomicrobiales; family Nitrobacteraceae; genus Bradyrhizobium; species Bradyrhizobium sp. Kon69. The sequence continues at coordinate 4,179 of NZ_JBVVOS010000009.1, forward strand.
CGGCGAGGACCCTCGTCGTGATGACGGTGCCGCCGACAAAGACCTTGTCGCCTTCCAGCTCCTGGCCGCCGGCCTGATAGCGGTAGCGGATGATGGGCTTGGCGTCGTTCCGATCGTCCGAGGAATGCGCCGCCGGCTGGTCGACCCGCGAGACCGTGATGATGCCCTCCACCTTGTCCCAGCTCCGTGCCGCCACCATCCGGCCTCGCATGCGGATCAGATTGAACAGCGTCAATCCAAACAGCAGCACGGCGATGCCGGCGGCAATCTGGGTCCACATCAATTGTTGGGCGTTCAGCATCCGATTCCCCTGCGCTTCGGCGGCGACCGCCATTGGTCGCGGCGAACGCGCTTTGCGTTCACGGCATGGTGGGTCGTGGGGGCGCAACGCTCCGCGAGAATGCGAAACGTTTGGATATGTGAGTTGGAGAGGCGATGCCCTTGCCCACACTCCGTCATTGCGAGCGCAGCGAAGCAATCCAGAATCTCTCCGCGGAGACACACTGGATTGCTTCGCTGCGCTCGCAATGACGAGATCGGGGTGGAGAGCCTCTACCGTTCAACGGGCGAGGTCTGCGATGATGAAACAATACAGGTGTTTTGCCCGACGGAGCAAGTCTTTTTCGGGTAAGAAGAAATTCTGCAGGCTTTTCAACCCCATCGCTACTGTGCATGGGGTTGATTTTTCGTTTTTTGTTTGAAGGGTGCTTAGCCGGCGCCCGCGCGCTTCTTCTGCCAGACCAAATGCACCGCGCAGGTGCAGCCCGGCGGATGCGAGGCAAGCTCCTTCGACGTTTCGTCATTGGCCGGTGTTGCCGCGAACGCCGCCTTGTCGGCCGTGCCCTCTCGCGCCGGGATGTAGTTCAGGATCGGCGCGAGCCAGCGCTCGGTCTCGGCGACGCTCATGCCCTTGCGCACAGCATAATCCTCGACCTGGTCGCGCTCGATCTTGCCGACGCCGAAATAATAGCTCTCGGGGTTCGCGAGATAGAGCCCCGACACGGAGGAGCCCGGCCACATCGCAAAGCTCTCGGTCAGCTTCACGCCGGCTGTGTTCTCGGCGTCGAGCAGTTCGAACAGCGTGGCCTTCTCGGTGTGATCGGGCTGCGCGGGATAGCCCGGGGCGGGACGGATGCCCTGGTACTTTTCGAGGATCAACTCGTCGGTCGAGAGCGCCTCGTTCGGCGCATAGGCCCAGAACTCGCGGCGGACGCGGGCATGCATGCGCTCGGCGAAGGCTTCGGCGAGGCGGTCGGCCAGCGCCTTGCACAGGATCGAGGAGTAGTCGTCATTGGCCATCTTGAAGCGGTCGGCGACCACATCCTCGCCGATGCCGGCGGTGACGACGAAGCCGCCGACATAATCGGGCACGCCAGTGGTGGCGGGCGCGACGAAGTCGGACAGCGCGGCGTTGAAACGGCCCTCGCGCTTCTCGAGCTGCTGGCGCAACGTGTGCAGCGTCGCGATCGTCCTGGTCCGGCTCTCGTCGGCATAGAGCACGATGTCGTCGCCCTGCGCATTGGCCGGCCAGAAGCCGACGGTGGCGCGCGCGCGGAACCATTTCTCCTTGACGATCAGGTCGAGCATCTTGCGCGCGTCGTCGTAGAGCGAGCGCGCGACCTCGCCGACCTTGGCATCGCTAAGGATGGCGGGGAAGCGTCCGGCGAGTTCCCAGGTCTGGAAGAACGGCGTCCAGTCGATATAGGGCACCAGCTCGGCGAGATCGTAGTCGTCGAAGCTTCGGGTGCCGAGGAAGGTCGGCTTCACCGGCTTGTTGGCGGCAAAGTCGACCGGCACGCGGTTGGCGCGGGCGGTCGCCAGCTTCAGCCGCTTCTTGTCGGCCTGGGCGCGCATATGCGCATCCGAGATCTTTGCGTATTCGGCGCGGACTTCGGCGGCATAGGCTTCGCGCCTCTCGGGCGACAGCAGAGCAGACGCAACACCAACCGCGCGGCTGGCGTCGTTGACATGCACCACGGGGCCGGCGCGATAGCTCGGGTCGATCTTCACCGCGGTATGCACGCGGCTCGTGGTGGCGCCGCCGATCAACAGCGGCAGCTTGAGGCCTTCGCGCTGCAATTCTGCGGCAAAGAAGGCCATCTCGTCGAGCGAGGGCGTGATCAGGCCGGACAGCCCGACGATGTCGGCCTTCTCCGCCTTCACGGTTTCGACGATCTTCGCCGCCGGCACCATCACGCCGAGGTCGATGACCTCGTAATTGTTGCACTGGAGCACGATGCCGACGATGTTCTTGCCGATGTCGTGGACGTCCCCCTTGACGGTCGCGAGCACGATCTTGCCGGCGGACGAGGAGCCTTCCGTGCCGATGCCGTTGGCGAGATTGCGCGCCTTCTCCTCTTCCATGAACGGCATCAGCCAGGCGACAGCCTGCTTCATCACGCGGGCCGACTTCACCACCTGCGGCAGGAACATCTTGCCGTCGCCGAAGAGATCACCGACCACGTTCATGCCCGCCATCAGCGGACCCTCGATCACGTCGAGCGGGCGCTTCGAGGCCTTGCGGGCCTCCTCGGTATCCTGCTCGATGAACTCGGTGATGCCGTGCACCAATGCGTGCGACAGCCGCTTCGCCACCGGCCATTCGCGCCAGGCGAGATCGGCTTCCTTGGTCTGGGTCTTGTTGCCGCGAAATCTTTCCGCGAGCGCCAGCAGACGCTCGGACGCACCGGGGTCGCGGTTGAGGATGACGTCTTCGCAGACCTGGCGCAATTCGGGATCGATGTCGTCATAGACGATCATCTGCCCGGCATTGACGATGCCCATGTCCATGCCGGCCTTGATGGCATGATACAGGAACACCGAGTGCATCGCCTCGCGCACCGGCTCGTTGCCGCGGAACGAGAACGACAAATTGGACACGCCGCCCGAGATATGCGCGCCCGGCAGATTCTTGCGGATCCAGCGCGTCGCCTCGATGAAGTCGACGCCGTAATTGTTGTGTTCCTCGATGCCGGTTGCGATCGCGAAAATATTCGGATCGAAGATGATGTCTTCCGGCGGGAAGCCGACGCGGTTCACCAGGATGTCGTAGGCGCGTTTGCAGATCTCGGTCTTGCGGGCGAACGTGTCGGCCTGGCCGGCCTCGTCGAACGCCATCACCACGACGGCCGCGCCGTGGCGGCGGGCGACCTTGGCCTCGTGAATGAACTTGTCCTCGCCTTCCTTCATCGAGATCGAGTTGACGACCGGCTTGCCCTGCACGCATTTCAGGCCGGCCTCGATCACGGAGAATTTCGAGCTGTCGACCATCACGGGCACGCGGGCGATGTCGGGCTCGGCGGCGACGAGGTTGAGGAAGGTCACCATCGCGGCTTCCGAGTCCAGGAGGCCCTCGTCCATATTGACGTCGATGATCTGCGCGCCGTTCTCGACCTGGTCGCGCGCCACCTGCAGTGCGGCGGTGTAGTCGCCGGCGGTGACCAGCTTGCGGAAGCGAGCGGAGCCGGTGACGTTGGTGCGCTCGCCGACATTCACGAAGGGAATGGCGTCGGTCAGGATGAACGGCTCGAGGCCGGAGAGCCGCAAGCGAGGTTCGATCTCCGGCACGATACGCGGCTTGTGCGGCGCGACCGCAGCCGCAATCGCAGCGATATGGTCCGGCGTGGTGCCGCAGCAACCGCCGACGATGTTGACGAGGCCATCACGCGCGAACTCGCCGACCAGGCGGGCCATGTATTCCGGGGTCTCGTCATACTGGCCGAACTCGTTGGGCAGCCCGGCATTGGGATAGGCACACACAAGCGTGTCGGCGACGCGGCCGATATCGGCGATATGCGCGCGCAGATCTTCCGCGCCGAGCGCGCAGTTGAAACCGATGGTGACGGGCTTGGCGTGCTGTACCGAATGCCAGAACGCTTCCGGCAACTGGCCGGACAGCAGGCGGCCGGACTTGTCGGTGATGGTGCCCGACACCATCACCGGCATGTCGATGCCGCGCTCCTCGGTGATCTCGGCGATCGCGTAGAGCGCAGCCTTGGCGTTCAGCGTGTCGAAGATGGTCTCGACCAGCAGCAGATCGACGCCGCCGTCGAGCATGCCGTTGATCTGCTCGCCATAGGATTTGCGTAAGTCGTCGAACGTGACGGCGCGGTAGCCGGGATTGGACACGTCGGGCGAGATCGAGGCGGTGCGGTTGGTCGGTCCGATGGCGCCGGCGACGAAGCGCGGCTTGCCGTCCTCGGCCTCGACGCGGCGCGCGGCGTTGCCGGCGAGGCGGGCGCCTTCGCGCGCCATCTCGTAGACGATGTCGGCGAGATCGTAATCGGCCTGGGCAATCGAGGTCGTGGAGAAGGTGTTGGTGGCGACGATGTCGGCGCCGGCGCGCAAGTAAGCGGCGTGGATGTCCTCGATCGCCTGCGGCTGGGTCAGGATCAGGAGGTCGTTGTTGCCGCGCAAATCGCGATGGAAGGTCTTGAAGCGCTCGCCGCGGAAAGCGGCCTCGTCGAACTGGAGGTTTTGGATCATCGTGCCCATGGCGCCGTCGAGCACGAGAATGCGCTCGCGCGCGGCGTTGAGCAGGGCGGTTCGCTTGGGAGAGGTGGATACGGTCATGCTGTCTTAAGCCGCCTTCTGCGCGCTCTTGGCGCGGATGCCGAGCAAATGGCTGATCGCGAACACGAGATCGGCGCGGTTCATGGTGTAGAAATGGAAGGTGTCGACGCCGCGCTTGGCCAGCTTCTGCACCTGACCGGCCGCGACGGTCGCCGCCACCAGCTTGCGGGTCTCGGCGTCTTCGTCGAGGCCCTCGAACTTCTCCGCAAGCCAGTCCGGCACGGTGGTGCCGGTGCGGGTGACGAAGGCTCGCGCCTGCTTGAAATTATGCATGGGCATGATGCCCGGCACGATCGGGATGTTGATCCCGCGCGCGCGCACGCGGTCGAGATAGCGGAAATAGAGCTCGTTATCGAAGAACACCTGCGTGATCGCGCGGGTCGCACCCGCATCCACCTTGGCCTGCAGCGTGTCGATGTCATCGTCGAAGTCGCGCGCCTCCGGGTGCTTCTCAGGGTAGGCCGAGACCGACACCTCGATATCGCCGTGCCGCTTCTTGATGCCGGCGACGAGGTCGGCGGAGCTCTGGTAGCCGTCGGGATGGCTGGAATAGGCCGTGCCGATGCCGCCCGCGGGATCGCCGCGCAAGGCCACGATGTGGCGGACGCCGACCTCGTGATAGCGGTCGACGATCTCGTCGATCTCCCCGCGCGAGGCGCCGACGCAGGTCAGATGCGCGGCCGGCAGCAGCGCGGTTTCTTTCAGGATGCGCGAGATGGTCGCGTGGGTCCGCTCACGGGTCGAGCCGCCGGCGCCATAGGTCACCGAGACGAATTTCGGGTCGAGCGGGGCCAGCCGGTTGATGGTGTCCCAGAGATTGCGCTCCATATCTTCCGTCTTGGGCGGAAAGAACTCGAAGGAAATCGCAGGCCGCTTCAGGTACCCGTCTTGCCCATCGGTGTGGGCAGGCATCGTCGCGTCAGTCATGGGCACCACTCACTCCAAGGGCGCGCCGGGTCGTTGGCGGCCGGCGGTCAGGTCTAGATTGGGAGAGGTCAAGATAAGCCAAAGCGGCCGCGCATGACAGCCCATCGCAGATGGGAAATAGCCCACTTTTGTTAATACTGTAGCAGATGCGATGCCTTTTGAAGTCGAGGTGGGAAGAGGGTGTTCAGCTATAATGATAGCTATATCAGTTACATAATCAGAATCGGCGGCCATTTGGCGCAAATTTCTGAAGTGGGCAATGTGAAGGACGTGTTATCAGACTAGTGTTTGTCCCAACACCGTGGTCCGGCGCGCGAGCCCGCGGCCTGCACGTCAGACCTGCGCGCCCTGCCCATTGCCGCTGCGCCGCTCGCCACTACGTTAGCGCGCCATGATCCCGCTCTCAGTCCTCGACCTCTCCGTCGTCACCGCAGGCACAAAGCCCGCCGCGGCACTGCGCAACAGCATCGACCTGGCCCGCCATGTCGACGGGCTCGGCTATGTCCGCTATTGGCTTGCCGAGCATCACAACCTCGCCTCTGTCGCGAGCCCGGCGCCCGACGTGATGATCGGGCAGATCGCGGCGGTGACGAAGCACATCCGCGTCGGCTCCGGTGGCGTGATGTTGCCCAATCACGCGCCGCTGGTCGTGGCCGAGCGCTTCAAGATGCTGGAGGCGCTGTTTCCGGGTCGCATCGATCTCGGCCTCGGCCGCGCCCCCGGCACTGACGGTGCCACAGCCTATGCGCTGCGCAGCCGGCTCGACCGCCGCGAAGGCGATGATTTCCTCGAGCGGCTGCACGAATTGATCCTGTGGCAGACCCGGGAATTCCCCTCGGGCCATCCCTATCACAACGTCGTCGCGATGCCCGACGATACGCCGTTGCCGCCGATCTGGCTGCTCGGCTCCAGCGATTATTCGTCGGAGCTCGCCGCGCAAGTCGGCATGGGCTTCGCATTCGCCCATCATTTTGCGTCCCACGATGCGATCGATGCGATGGTGCATTATCGCAATCGTTTTCAGCCCTCGGCCTGGAGTGCGAGCCCGCGCGCGATCCTCGCGGTCGCCGTTATCACGGCCGGCACGGATGACGAAGCCGAAAAGCTCGCCGCATCTTTCGACCTCAACCGCCTGCGCCGCGACCGCGGTCAATATCTTCCGCTACCGAGCGTCGAAGAGGCGCTGGCCTATCCCTATACCGACTCGGAGCGCACCTCGATCCGGCGCAACCGCTCGCGCCTGTTCGTCGGCAGCCCTGCAACCGTGCGGAAGACGCTGCAGCCGCTGATCGATGCGAGCAAGCCGGACGAGTTGATGGTGATCACCGCCGTGTACGATCACGAGGCGCGAAAGAAATCATATTCGCTGCTGGCGGAGGCGTTCGGGCTTAAGGCGGTCGGATAAGGCTCTCGTGCTCCGGCTCGCGCTTCGCGCGTCCGGGACACGAGACTATTCCATCGTCGCGCGGAACGGGTGGCCTGGATAGACGCCGACGATGCGGAATTCGCGCGAGAAGAATTTCAGCTCCTCGATCGCGAAAGCGAGGCTCTTGTCTTCGGGGTGGCCGTCGACGTCGGCGTAAAACTGGGTGGCGAAGAAATTGCCGTCGACCATATAGCTCTCGAGCTTGGTCATGTTGACGCCGTTGGTGGCAAAGCCACCGAGCGCCTTGTAAAGCGCGGCCGGCAAATTGCGCACGCGGAACACAAAAGTCGTGACCAGCGGACCGGAGCCCTGTGCGGCCCATTTCGGTTCGCGTGCGAGCACCACGAAGCGCGTGGTGTTGTGGGCCTCGTCCTCGATGTCCTCGGCCAAAATGTCGAGGCCGTAAATCTTTGCGGCCAGGCGCGAGGCGATCGCGGCGACGGTCTTGTCGTTGCGCTCGGAAATGTCGCGGGCGCTGCCGGCGGTATCGGCGTGCACGATTGGCTTGATGCCAAGCTTGCGAATGATGCGCCGGCATTGGCCGAGCGCGTGCACGTGGCTCTCGACGCTCTTGATGTCCTCAAGCCTGGTCCCCTTCACCGCCATCAGCTGATGCCGGACCGGCAGAAACCATTCGCCGATGATGAAGAGGCCGGAGGCCGGCAGCAAATGATGGATGTCGGCGACGCGGCCTGCGACCGAATTCTCGATCGGAATCATGCCGAGATCGGCTTCGCCCGACGAGATCGCCGACAAGGCGTCCTCGAAGGTGGCGCAGGGCATCGGCTCGGCGTCTGGATAGGCCTCGACGATGGCGATGTGCGAATTGGCGCCAGGCTCGCCCTGGAATGCGATTTTCAGCTTGCTCATGTTCGGCCTTGTAACAGCGGCTCAGGATTTGGAAAGGATGCTGCGGGCGGTTTCCAGGTCCGCCGGCGTGTCGACCCCGCGGGGCACGGTATCGACGATGGTGAAGTCGATGCGCATTCCGGCCTCGAGCGCCCGGAGTTGCTCGAGCTTCTCCTGCAATTCCAGCGGCGAAGGCGGCAGTGAGACGTAGCGCTCCAGCGCGGCGCGGCGATAGGCGTAGAGGCCGATATGGTGGTAACGCGGCCCGTCGCCGGTCGGCGCGGTTGCGCGGGTGAAATAAAGTGCACGCATGCGTCGGCCGCCGAGCGAGGTCCCGATCGCCTTCACGACGCTCGGCGCGAGGTCCTCCTCCTCGGTGTGGATCTGCGAAGCCAGCGTTGCGATGTCCACGACGGGGTCTTGCAGCGGCGGTAGCACCTCGCGGATGTTATCGATCGTGATCGTCGGGAAATCGCCCTGGAGATTGACCACGATCTCGGCTTTGCCGTCCGGATCGAGCTTCTGCATGGCCTCGTGGATGCGGTCGGAGCCGGACGGGTGCTCCGGGCGGGTCATCACGGCCTCGCCGCCATGGGCGGTCACGACGGAGGCGATCTCCGCGGTGTCGGTTGCGACCGCGACCCGGCCTATCCCGGCGGCCTCGGCGCGGCGCATCACGTGCACGATCATCGGCTGCCCCGCGATATCGGCGAGCGGCTTGCCGGGCAGGCGGGTGGCGGCCATGCGGGCCGGAATCAGCACCAGGATGCGGGGATCGATCATCGTTCAAGGGCCTGGAAACGGGCGTTTTCCGCGCCGAGAAATGGGGTGGGGACGGGCGTGAAGCCCGCTCGCTTATACGGGTTGCCAGACCCCGGGCAAACCGATATCTCAATGGCAAAACTCGGGGAAACAATAAAGGAACGTTGATTCTCCGAGGCTCGTCCTGGCGGCCGCATTGGGCCGCTCGATCCTTCTTGCGGTGTGGGGCCTGGCCGGAAATGGACTCTTTCGAACTGAACAAGATTCTCGGTGCCGTGCTCGGCACCTGTCTCCTTCTGCTGGTGACGAGCTTCACCGCGAGTGCGCTGTTCTCGCCCAAGATGCCGGAAAAGCCGGGCTTCGAGATCGCGGTGAAGGAAGACGCCGGTCACGGCAAGGAAGGCGGCGCTGCCCCCGCGGCCGCCGAACCGATCGAAAAGCTGCTCCAGACCGCCTCGGTCGAGAAGGGCGCCTCCGCCGCCAAGAAGTGCGGCGCCTGCCACACCTTCGAGAAGGGCGGTCCGAACCGTGTCGGTCCGAACCTCTACGGCGTCGTCGGCGACCATGTTGGCGAAGGTCGCGGCGGCTTCAACTTCTCGGCTGCGATGAAGGCCAAGGGCGGCACCTGGGACTTCGATGCGCTCAACAAGTTCATCGCCAATCCCAAGGCGGCTGTCCCGGGCACCGCGATGGGCTTTGCCGGCATCCCGAAGGATAGCGAGCGCGCCGACGTGATCGCTTACCTGAACAGTCTCTCCGACAGCCCGAAGCCGCTGCCGACCGCGGCGAAGTAAGGCCTGTCGATTTCGATCTTGGTACGCGGCCAGGCTGAAAAGCCTGGCCGTTTGCTTATCCGGGCCTCGCGGCGTTGTTATCGGGGCTTTTGGTCGCAGCGATCGGCCCAGCCGGCCTTCCAAGATGAGGAAAAAGCAACATATTCCGTCGAAACCTCGCCTATATTGGGAACTTAAAGGAGTAGCCTCCTTCAAGACAGGAATGTTGATTTGGCCCTTACCCGACGCGATCTCCTGCTCACTGGCACCGCTGCCGCAACGCTCCCCGCCCTTGGTTCCGTAGGGGGCCTCTCCGGCGTCGGCGTGGCACAGGCGCAATCCGCCAACGAGCCCACCTGGCGACACGCGCTGTCGCTGTTCGGACAGGTCAAGTATCCAGCGGACTTCAAGCGCTTCGACTACGTCAATCCGGAAGCGCCAAAAGGCGGCGTCGCGCGCCAGATCGCCGTCGGCACATTCGACAATTTCAACATCGTCGTCTCCGGTGTGAAGGGGCAAGTCGCCGGTGCCGTGCAATTTATCTACGAATCCCTCACGACGGCCTCGCTCGACGAAGTCTCGACTGAATACGGCGCGCTGGCTGAGGCCGTCAGCCATCCGGATGATTTCTCCTTCGTGACCTACCGCTTGCGGCCGCAAGCCAAATGGCATGACGGCAAGCCTGTTACCGCGGACGACGTGATCTTCTCGCTTGATTCCTTCAAGAAGCACCACCCGCAGTACTCGGCCTACTACAGCCATGTGACGAAGGCCGAGAAGGTCGGCGAGCGCGAGGTGAAGTTCGTGTTCGACGCGCCGGGCAACCGCGAATTGCCGCAGATCGTCGGGCAGCTCACGGTCCTGCCGAAGCATTGGTGGGAGGGCACGGACGCGCAGGGCCGCAAGCGCGATGTCTCCGCCACCACGCTCGAAGTGCCGTTGGGGTCGGGCCCCTACAGGGTCAAGGAATTCGTTGCCGGACGGTCGATCGCGCTGGAGCGCGTCAAGGATTATTGGGGACGCGATCTCGCCGCCAATGTGGGCCGAAATAACTTCGACGAGCTGCGCTACGAGTATTTCCGCGACGCCACCGTGGCGATCGAGGCGTTCAAGGCCGATCAGGTCGATTGGCGCACCGAGAACAGCGCGAAGAACTGGGCGACGGCCTACGACTTCCCGGCCGTCACCGAAAAGCGCGTGATCCTCGAGGAGTTCGCCAATCGCAGCTCGGGCGTCATGCAGGCCTTCGTGCCGAACCTGCGCCGCGCCAAGTTTAAGGATGCGCGCGTGCGACGCGCGCTCAATTACGCGTTCGACTTTGAGGAGATGAACAAGCAGATCTTCTACGGCCAGTACAAGCGCATCAGCAGTTATTTCGACGGCATTGATGAGCTGATGGCGACCGGGCTGCCGCAGGGCAAGGAGCTCGAGATCCTCGAGTCCGTCCGCGCCGAAGTCCCGCCCGAAGTCTTCACCACGGCCTACACCAACCCGGTCGGCGGCAGTCCGGAAGCCGTGCGCGACAATCTGCGCGAGGCGCTGCGCCTGTTCAAGGAAGCCGGCTACGAGGTGCGCGAGCGCAAGCTGATCGACGTCAAGACCGGCACCCAGTTCTCCCTGGAATTGCTGAACTCGGATCCGAGCTTCGAGCGGATCACGCTGTTCTACAAGCCGTCGCTGGAACGGCTCGGCATTGCCGTCAACGTGCGGACGGTGGATCCCACCCAGTACGAGAACAGGACTCGCGAGTGGGATTTCGACATCGTCACCAACTCCTGGCCCGAGTCGCAGTCGCCGGGTAACGAGCAGCGCGAGTTCTGGTCGTCGAAGACGGCCGACATCGCCGGTTCGCGTAATCTTGCTGGTATCAAGAACCCGGCGGTCGACAAGCTGATCGAGCGCGTGATCTACGCCAAGGGTCGCGACGATCTGGTTGCGGCGACCAAGGCGCTGGATCGCGTGCTGCTGTGGAATCACTACGTCGTGCCGCAGTGGAATTATCCAAAGGTACGCACCGCGCGCTGGGACCGCTTCGGCCGGCCGGCGGAATTGCCCAAATACGGTCTCTCCGGCTTCCCGTTCGTCTGGTGGTACGACGCAGACAAAGCGGCGCGGATCGCAAAGAAGTCGTGAAGGACGCTCCCCGCATGACGCAGATGTCGCGCCGGAACGTGCTGACCCTGGGTGCCAGCGGGGTGGTCGGTGTGGCCCTCGGCGCACCGCTGCCGCGCGGCGCTCTTGCATCGGAAGCGGCCGCAGAGGCCCACGGCATGTCGGCCTTCGGCGATCTCAAATATCCCGCCGACTTCCATCACTTCGACTACGTCAATGTCGACGCGCCGAAGGGTGGCACGTTCTCGCTGATCCCGTCGGTGCGCGCGTACAACCAGTCCTATCAGACCTTCAACTCGCTCAATGCCTTCATCCTCAAAGGCGATGGCGCGCAGGGCATGGACATGACCTTTGCGCCGCTGATGGTGCGCGCCAATGACGAACCGGACGGCATGTACGGGCTTGCCGCCAAGTCTGTAAATATATCGGCAGACAAGCTGGTCTATCGCTTCACGATGCGGCCCGAGGCGAAATTCCACGACGGCACCAAGCTGACCGCGCACGACGCGGCATTTTCGCTGACGTCGCTGAAGACGAAGGGCCATCCCCTGATCATCGTGCAGATGCGCGATATGGTCAGCGCGGAAGCCGTTGACGATGCGACGCTGGTCGTGACCTTCGCCAAGGGACGCGCGCGCGACGTGCCACTCTATGTCGCGAGCCTGCCGATCTTCTCGAAAGCGTATTATGCCTCTCGCGCTTTCGACGAAACATCGCTCGATATCCCGTTGGGCTCGGGGCCGTACAAGGTCGGCAAGTTCGAGGTCAACCGCTACATCGAATACGAGCGCGTCAAGGATTGGTGGGCTGCCGATCTGCCCCCCTGTCGCGGCAGCTACAATTTTGACGTCGTGCGCTACGAATTCTACCGCGACCGCGATGTCGCCTTCGAAGGTTTCACCGGCAAGAACTATCTCTACCGCGAGGAGTTCACCTCTCGGATCTGGGCGACCCGCTATGACTTCCCTGCGGTGAAGGACGGTCGCGTCAAGATGGAGGTCGTGCCCGACGACACGCCCTCCGGGGCGCAAGGATGGTTCATCAATACCCGGCGCGACAAGTTCAGGGATCCTCGCGTGCGTGAGGCACTGATCGACGCCTTCGACTTCGAGTGGACCAACAAGACCATCATGTACGGTGCTTATGCCCGCACGGTGTCGCCATTTCAGAACTCCGACCTCATGGCGAGCGACGGGCCTCCGCCGCCGGAAGAACTGAAGCTGCTGGAGCCGTTTCGCGGCCAGGTTCCCGACGAGGTGTTCGCCGCGCCGTTCACGCCGCCGGTCTCCGACGGATCCGGGCAGGACCGCAGCCTGTTGCGCAAGGCGCAGCAATTGCTCAGCGACGCCGGCTTGCCGATCAAGGACGGCAAGAGGGTGCTGCCGAACGGCGAGATCTTCAGGATCGAATTCCTGTTGGACGAGGCTTCGTTCCAGCCGCACCATGGGCCCTACATCAAGAATCTCGCGACGCTCGGCATCGAAGCGAGCGTGCGCCTCGTCGATGCCGTGCAACACAAGGCGCGCCAGGAAGATTTCGACTTCGACATCACGATCCAACGCTTCAGCATGTCGGCCACGCCGGGCGACGCCATGCGCGCGTTCTTCTCGTCGCAGGTCGCGGCAACGAAGGGCTCGTACAATCTCGCGGGCGTCGCCAGTCCGGCCATCGATGCCATGATCGAGAAGATCATGGCGGCCGACAGCCGCGAGGAATTGACCATCGCCTGCCGCGCCTTCGATCGTCTGTTCCGCGCCGGCCGCTATTGGGTGCCGCAATGGTATAACAAGACGCACCGGCTTGCTTATTGGGACCAATTCGGTCATCCGCAGAAGCCGCCGCGTTATGCCAACGGCGTCGGCGCTCCCGACATCTGGTGGTACGAGGGTGGCAAGGCCGCGAAGCTCGATCAGGCGAAACAGCCATGAGCGCCTATATCGCCCGCCGCATCCTGCTGATGATCCCGACCTTGCTTGGGATCCTCTTCGTCTCCTTCATCGTCGTGCAGTTCGCGCCGGGCGGCCCGGTCGAGCGCGTGATCGCGCAGCTCTCGGGCGCCGACACCGGCGGCACCTCGCGCATTTCCGGCGGCAGCGACTTTGCGCAACGCGCCCCGGGACAGTTAGGGGCCGGTGGAGATGCCATCAATTCGAAATATCGCGGCGCGCAAGGCCTCGATCCCGATTTCATCAAAAAGCTGGAAGTGCAGTTCGGCTTCGACAAGCCGGCCCCGGAGCGCTTCGCGCTGATGGTCTGGAACTTCGCCCGCTTCGATTTCGGGAAGAGCTATTTTCGCGATGTCAGCGTATTGCAGCTCGTCAAGGAGAAGTTGCCGGTCTCGATTTCGCTCGGCATCTGGCTGACGCTGCTGACCTACCTGATCTCGATTCCGCTCGGCATCCGCAAGGCGGTCAGGGACGGGACGCGCTTCGACACCTGGACGTCGAGCGTGCTCGTGCTCGGCTACGCCATACCCGGCTTCCTGTTCGCGATCCTCCTGATTATCTTGTTTGCCGGTGGCTCGTTCTTCAACTGGTTCCCGCTGCGCGGACTGACGTCGGACGGCTGGTCGCAATTTCCCTGGTACTGGAAGATCATCGATTACTTCTGGCATTTGACGCTGCCGCTGATCGCCATGGGGCTCGGTGCGTTCACCACCATGACGTTCCTGACCAAGAACTCGTTTCTGGACGAGATCCGTAAGCAATACGTGATGACCGCGCGCGCGAAGGGCTGCAGCGAGAATCGGGTGCTTTACGGTCACGTCTTCCGCAACGCGATGCTGATCGTCATCGCCGGCTTTCCCTCGACCTTCATTCACGCCTTCTTCTCGGGCTCGCTTCTGATCGAGACTATCTTCTCGCTGGACGGGCTGGGGCTACTCAGTTTCGAGAGCGTTCTCAACCGCGACTACCCCGTTGTGTTCGGTACGCTCTTCATCTTTTCGCTCGTCGGCCTCGTGATCAACCTGATCTCTGACCTGACTTATATGTGGATTGATCCGCGGATCGATTTCGAGGCGCGGGAGGTCTGATGACGCTGGCCGCCCCCACTACGCCGATCGAAACCACTGCAAAGTCGCCGCTCGGCAGTGCCGTGCCGATCACGCGCAAACCGTTCGTGCCATCGCCGCTCAACAGGCGCCGGTGGCAGAATTTCAAGGCGAACCGGCGCGGCTATTGGTCGTTCTGGATCTTCCTGATCCTGTTTGTGGTGTCGCTGTTCGCCGAGCTGATCGCCAATGATCGGCCGTTCCTGATCAAGTATGATGGCCACCTCTATTGGCCGTCCGTCGTCACCTATTCGGAAACCACTTTCGGCGGCGACTTCGAAACGGCGGCCGACTATCGCGATCCCTATTTGCAGAAGCTGATCAGGGAGAAGGGCGGTAGCATCGTCTGGCCGCTGATCCGCTATTCCTACGACACCCACAATCTCGATCTGCCGACGCCGGCGCCGTCGCGGCCGACCTGGATGTTGACGGAAGCGCAGTGCAAGCCTGTCGTCGAGAAGAAAGGCCTCAAGAGCTGCCGCGATCTCGAATACAATTGGCTCGGCACCGACGATCAGGGCCGCGACGTGGTGGCGCGGCTGATCTACGGCTTCCGCATCTCGGTGCTGTTCGGCCTCTGCCTGACCATCGTCTCCTCCGTCGTCGGCATCGCGGCCGGCGCGGTGCAGGGCTATTTCGGCGGCTGGATCGACCTCTTGTTCCAGCGCTTCATCGAGATATGGACTGCGATCCCTTCGCTCTATCTGCTGCTGATCCTGTCGTCGGTGCTCGTGCCCGGTTTCTTCGTGCTCCTCGGCATCCTGCTGTTGTTTTCCTGGGTGTCGCTGGTCGGGCTTGTGCGCGCGGAATTCCTGCGCGGGCGTAATTTCGAGTACATCCAGGCGGCGCGGGCGCTCGGCGTGTCGAACAAGGTCATCATGTTCCGGCATCTGTTGCCGAATGCGATGGTCGCGACCATGACATTCCTGCCGTTCATCGTATCGAGTTCGGTGATGACGCTGACGGCGCTCGACTTCCTCGGGTTCGGGCTGCCGCCCGGCTCGCCGTCGCTCGGTGAGCTGCTGTCGCAAGGCAAGTCCAACGTGCAGGCGCCCTGGCTCGGTTTCTCCGGCTTCTTCTCGGTCGCGATCATGCTGTCGCTCTTGATCTTCATCGGCGAGGCCGTGCGCGACGCGTTCGATCCGCGCAAGACGTTCAGGTAAGCCAATGGACGCGATCAACCAGCCTTTGCTCAGCGTGCGCGACCTCTCGGTGGCCTTCCACCAGGGCGGCGCCACCACGCTCGCGGTCGACAAGGTCTCGTTCCAGATCAGGCGCGGCGAGTGCCTGGCGCTGGTCGGCGAGTCCGGCTCCGGCAAGTCGGTCAGCGCGCTCTCGATCCTCAAGCTCTTGCCCTATCCGAACGCCTCGCATCCCTCGGGCAGCATCCACTTCAAGGGCCAGGAACTGATCGACCGGTCGGAGCAGGAGATGCGGGAGATTCGCGGCAGCGACATCTCCATCATTTTCCAGGAGCCGATGACCTCGCTCAATCCACTGCACACGATCGAGGCGCAGATCGGCGAGATCATCCAGCTGCACAATCCGACCAGCAATGCCGAGGCGCGCAGGCGGACGCTGGAATTGCTGACGCAGGTCGGCATTCCCGAGCCTGAAACGCGGCTGAAGAGCTATCCGCACCAGCTCTCCGGCGGCCAGCGCCAGCGCGTGATGATCGCGATGGCGCTCGCCAACGAGCCGGACCTGCTGATCGCGGACGAGCCGACCACGGCGCTCGACGTCACCGTGCAGGCCCAGATCCTGACGCTGCTCGCAGAGATTCGCGGCCGGCTCGGCATGAGTCTGCTCTTCATCACCCACGATCTCGGCATCGTGCGCCGCATCGCCGACCAGGTCTGCGTCATGAAGGGCGGCGAGATCGTCGAGCAGGGGCCGGTCGAGCAGGTCTTCAAGACCCCGAAGCATCCCTACACGCGCGACCTGCTTGCCGCGGAGCCGAAGCCGGATCCGGCGCCGCCGCAGCCGGATGCGCCGGTGGTGATGTCGGCCGACGATCTGAAGGTTTGGTTCCCGATCAAGCGCGGGTTGATGCGCAAGACGGTCGGTCACATCAAGGCGGTCGACGGTGTCAGCGTCGCCGTGCGCAAGGGCGAGACGCTCGGCGTTGTCGGCGAGTCCGGCTCGGGCAAGACCACGCTGGGGCTCGCATTGCTGCGGCTGATCTCCTCGAACGGACGCATTGTGTTCCTGGGAAAGGATATCCAGGGTCTCCGCTTCAAGGAGATGCGGCCGTTCCGGCGCGACATGCAGATCGTGTTCCAGGATCCGTTCGGCTCGCTCAGCCCGCGCATGTCGGTCGCCGACATCGTCGCCGAAGGCCTCACCGTGCATCAGCCGCAGCTCTCGCGCGGCGAGCGTGAGGAGCGCGTCGTCAAGGCGCTCGAGGACGTCGGATTGAAGCCGGATACCCGCAACCGTTATCCGCACGAATTCTCCGGCGGCCAGCGCCAGCGCATCAGCATCGCGCGGGCGGTGGTGCTGGAGCCGGATTTCGTCGTGCTGGACGAGCCGACCAGTGCGCTCGACATGCTGATACAGGCGCAGATGGTCGATCTGCTGCGTGAATTGCAGCGCCGTCGCGATCTCACCTACATGTTCATCTCGCACGATCTGCGCGTCGTCGCCTCGCTCGCGAGCCATCTGATCGTGATGCGTGGCGGCAAGGTGGTCGAGGAAGGCCAGGCCGCCGAGCTCTTCAAGAACCCGAAGACGGATTACACGCGCGCGCTGTTTGCGGCGGCGTTCCGGCTGGAGACGGCGGGGAACGGGTCTGCGGCGACTTAGTCCGTCAGAGCCGCTTGATCGCGGTGACCGCGCTGCCGGCTTGCTTGATCCGTGCGATGGCCGGCTCGATCGGCTCGATCACCGTTGCCATGTGATGCGCATTGGCATGAACCATGGTGCTGCCATCGCGAACGATGGCGACATGACCCTTCCAGAAAATGAGATCGCCGCGTTGTAGCTTGCTCTGCTCATGCGGCTCCAGCGCTCGGCCGAGCCCGGCCTGCTGCATGTCGCTGTCGCGCGGGCAGCCGATGCCCGCCGATGTCAGCGAGACCTGGACGAGGCCGGAGCAATCGACGCCGAGGCTGCTCTTGCCACCCCAGAGATAGGGCGTGCCGACGAAACGCTCGGCGACTGCGACGAAATCCGGCTCGCGATGACCAAGCGGGACGAGATGGGCCTTGGGCAGATAATGTCCGTCGCGCGTCACGGCGAAGCCGCCGTCCTCGCGTGCAACCGCGATCTTCGATCCCATCACCAGCGTGTCTGCCGGCGGCAGCTTGATCGAGGGACCAGGGAAGGCAAAAGTTCGTAGCGCGCTGACCATATGGGTCGCTGCGGCCGAGGGCTTCACGAGCGCTGCATCCGGCAGCCAGCCGACATAGCCGTCACCGGAAAGCTGACCCCAGGCCCAGCCTTCGCCGTTGCGGTCGTAGACCGTGACGCGCTCGCCGCGCAACGCTTGTGTCATCAGCATCGCGTTCGACGACGGCTGTTCGCGCACGGGCGCGATCGCCTCGACTGTCTCGAATTCCTCGCCCGTGACGAAGCGATCCGCCTGCACCTTGCCTTCGAGGTATTTTGCGGCGAGGTCGCCGCGCGCGGGTGTCAGCCTTGGATCGTGGCTTGGATCGTGGCTTGGATCTCGCCCAGAATCACGCATAGCGCTCGCTCAGCAATGTGTAGATCGCGCGCGCGGCCTGGCACTCGCCGCCCTCGGGGCGTGCGGGCTTCGCCGACGGCGTCCAGCCGTAGATGTCGACATGCAGCCAGCTCCTGGCGTGTTCGACGAAGCGTTGCAGGAACAGCGCGCAGATGATCGAGCCGGCAAAGCCGCCTGATGGTGCGTTGGTGATGGTAGCGGTCTTGGAGTCCAGCCACGCATCGTAAGGCGGCCACAGCGGCATGCGCCACAGCGGATCGTTCTCCTTCACCGCGCATCGTGCGACGTCGGCGGCAAGCGTCTCATCATTGGTGTAAAACGGCGGCAAATCCGGCCCCAGCGCGACGCGTGCCGCTCCCGTCAGCGTGCCGAGATCGATCAGCAGGTCCGGCTTTTCCTCGTCCGCCAGCGCCAGCGCGTCGGCGAGCACCAGCCGCCCCTCCGCGTCCGTATTGCCGATCTCGACCGTGATGCCCTTGCGCGAGGTGAAGATGTCGAGCGGGCGGAAGGCATTGCCCGCCACGGCGTTCTCCACGGCCGGAATCAGCACGCGCAGCCGCACCTTCAGCTTCGCATCCATCACCATGCGCGCCAGCGCCAGCACGTTGGCGGCGCCCCCCATGTCCTTCTTCATGATCAGCATGCCGCTCGACGGCTTCAGGTCGAGCCCGCCGGTATCGAAGCAGACGCCCTTGCCGACCAGCGTCACCTTGGGATGCGCCGGGTCGCCCCAGCCGATGTCGATCAACCGCGGCGCGCGGCTAGATGCCATGCCGACGGCGTGGATCAGCGGAAAATTCGTCTTCAACTCATCACCGATGGTGCAGGCAAAGCTTGCACCGAATTCGGCGGCGAGATCCTGCGCGGCTGCGGCCAGCTCCTCCGGCCCCATGTCGTTGGCCGGCGTGTTGATGAGGTCGCGCGCCAGCATCGCGGCGTCCGCCATGCGGTTGATCTCGGTCGCGCCGACGCCGTCGGGGGGCACGAGGCGGACCTCGGGGCGATCGGCTTTGCGGTACCGGGCGAAACGGTAGCTGCCGAGCGCGAACGCGAGTGCGGCGAGCCGTGCATCGTGCGGTGCATTGGCGAAGCGATAGACGCCCGGCGGCAGCAGGCCGGGCAGGGCGCCCGGTCGGAACAGGTCGCGCGATCTTGCACCTTCGTCCTCGATCCCGAACAGCACTTGCGCGATCGCGCCATCGGACGCGGGCAGCGCGAGATAGCCGCCCGGCTTTGCGGTAAAGGCGCTCGCAGTGGCGAACTGGCGTTGCGCCGCCGGCAGCCGCTCGGCGACCTGATCCCAACTCGACTTGGTGACGAAGGTGATCGGGATGGCGGTAGGCGACGTCTCGAAGACAGAAGGCATTTGCGGGTCCGGATCGTCAGATCGAGCGGGTCATACGAACGGACGAGATTTCGCAGAGTTTTGCCGCCGCTGC
Source organism: Bradyrhizobium sp. Kon69 (assembly GCF_055807515.1). Classification (NCBI taxonomy): domain Bacteria; kingdom Pseudomonadati; phylum Pseudomonadota; class Alphaproteobacteria; order Hyphomicrobiales; family Nitrobacteraceae; genus Bradyrhizobium; species Bradyrhizobium sp. Kon69. The sequence continues at coordinate 23,779 of NZ_JBVVOS010000009.1, forward strand.
AATCAGCTTTGCTGCCACCGTTCAGCGATCCGCTACTCGCAGCAAGGGGGCCATGCTAAGTTCCGGCAACGGCCGTCAGGTGCGGAGAACTCCGGCGGCCGACGACAAAGCCGGCCGGGAGGAAATGCAATGGAATTCGTGTGGAGCGTGGTCACATTCATCGGCCAGGCGGTCGAGGCGATTTTTGGCTATGTCGAGCATCATCATTGGATATTCGCGTTCCTCGCCGGTGGTTACGTCTTCTATCTCCACGACCGCTCCGTTCACGCGCGGTTCGATGCACTGGACAAGCGCATTGACGAAATCCGCAAGCGGCTCGCCATCGAATATTGATCTGGTGAGCGAAACCATCATCGGGCGGGCCCCGTATCTCATGCCGAGGACCGCCGTTCACGCGAGCGGCCGCAGGGCTTTACTAGCGCTGCGGTTGTGGCATTATTGGCCAATATTTTAGATTGTGTCGTGCGGTTCTGCACGCAACGAGCGCAACAACGGGGCATGCAGTCGCTTCTTACCCGGCTCATCATGGCCCGGGCTGATACCGGACGGAACCTGATCGTCGAAGGCATTTCTCTTATCGTTTGCGCGGCGCGGCATTCGCAAATAAGCGACGCAAAATGGATAGATCGTTCGTCATCGTACAGATTTCCGACCTGCATCTGGACGGGTCTGGTCGGCTGCTTGCGACGATCGAGACGCTCAATGCCGCAATTCGCGAGAGAATGGCGGACTTCGCGGATGTTCCCGATCGTATCCTGCTGATCACCGGCGATATCGTGGACGACCCGACGCCGCCTGCGCTCGACGAAGCGCTCGCCGTCATTACGTTCTTCCGGCAGACCGGGCTGTTCACCGACATTCAGGCAATTGCCGGCAATCACGACGTCAAGCGCCCGAGCCAGCGTGCAGGCCGCCACGACGTCTATGATTACCTGCATTTGCCGCGGACCTCGAAGAGCGTCTACTACCGTCAAGCTGGCCTCGATCTGGTGCTGCTGGATTCCAACCGCGCGAGCCTCACGACGCTCGCGAGCGGCAACGTCGACCAGCGCGCCTACAACGCCATGGTTTCGGATTCCGCGCGGCTGAGCGTTGAGCTCGCGGGCAGCCTCGGGTCGGGCGGCCGCGCCGATTATGCCGAGCCGGTTGAAAACCTGGTGCGCGTGCTGGCGCTGCACCATCATCCACTGCCGCAGGCGACCGGAGAAGGAAAGCGGTTCCTCGGCGTGCCCGACGAGCCGCTGATGTATCTCGCCGCGCCCGCGACCTTTCTCGAAGCGGCGACATCTCTCAACGTCGATCTGGTTCTGCACGGACACCGGCATGTCGAAGGCTTGACGCGCTATTCGATTCCCGATCCGCGCGCCACGTCGAGTGAGAGCGATGAAGCATTCTGGCGCACGATCTACGTCCTGTCCTGTCCATCATCGACCGGGCAGGCCGGTGACGATGCCGGCTTCAACGTCATCCATTTCGGCCCGATGTCTCATGCCGGGAGCACCGAGTATCGCTTTGCGATCGCCCGCTACTCACGTCCGCGCAAGGATGGTGTCTTCAGGCCGCTCGATTCCAACCTGCCGCACGGCGTCGTCAGGCTACCGGCTGGGCGAGATTTTTCCCGAGATCCGGCCGTCCAGTCGGGCATCGAGATTGACGCGTGCACGACGCTGAAACGGGATCAGGTCGCGGCATTCGCCCGCCGGCTCCTGCTGCGCCGCGCCCTCTATGCCGACGGCGAGGCGGATTGGGCTGATTTGCTCCACGTCTATCTGGTGACCTCTCACGCCTGGGCGGATCTCGACAGCAAGTTCTCGAGATCCGCACGCAAGCATGACGTCGAGGCCGTAGCCGTGGTGACATCGCTGCTGCGTCGGTTGGTCGAGCAATCTGCAAATGTGCTCGGCATCGACGATTTTCAGCTCGACGAGCTCCGCGCGAGGCGTCTGGTCAATCGTGACGATCTTCGGCGCGAATTGCCGAGGGTGGCGCGCCCGGACATCGATGTCGAAATCGCGACTCGGCAACGATTGCAATTGCTGCGGGACCTGAACGAGCAGGTGAGGGCGCTCGGCCTTGATCTGGGTCTCGGCGGCGAGGTGCCGCCGCAGGCGCTGCGATGAGGGACGCGGGCCCGGGGAATTAACCGGCCGTTAGGGTTAACAGTCTATTGCTGGCGCGTTCGGCTCGATCAATCGGCTCGAGAGTCAAAGCGTCATGCGTCAACGGTTCGGTCTTGAACGGCTCAGTCTTGGACGGTTCAGCCTTGGACGGCTCAGTCTTGCCCGGCTTCTTGCGTCCACGTCGCTGGTCGCGGCGGTGGCCATGGGCCTCGGCGGCTGCACGGCGATGTCGAAACTCTCCGACGTCACGGGCTCGGTCGGGCCGCGGGCGGAAGCCGCTCCCATCGATCCCGCGCGCGCTGCCGAAGTTTATGGCGAGCGCTATCGCGCCAATCCCAAGGACGCCGATGCGGCGCTCGCCTACGGCCAGGCCTTGCGCGCCAACGGCCAGCACGCCCAGGCCGCCGCCGTGCTCGAGCAGGCGACCATCGCGAATCCCGGCAACAAGGCGCTGATGGCCCAATACGGCCGCGCGCTGTCCGACAACGGCAATTTCCAGCAAGCCTTCGACGTGCTGTCGAAGGCGCATTCGCCCGACAACCCGGATTGGCGCCTGCTCTCGGTGCAGGGCACCGCGCTCGATCAGATGGGCCGTCACCAGGAAGCGCGCTCCTATTATGCGAGCGCGCTCAAGATCGCGCCTGGCGATCCCGGCGTGCTCTCCAATCTCGGCCTGTCCCACATGTTGTCGCGAGATCTGCCGAAGGCCGAAGACGCGCTGCGGCAAGCCTATGCCTCGCCGCGCGCAAACGCGCGGGTGCGGCAAAATCTCGGTCTGGTCGTCGGTCTCCAGGGCCGCTTCACCGAAGCCGAGAGCATCGTGAAGGCGGACCTGCCGCCGGACCAGGCTGCGGCCAATGTCGCCTATCTCAAGGAAATGCTGACCCGCAGCGACGTCAAGCGGGGTGCGCCGAAGCGGACTCCGGTCGCCTCGCTCGGCCAGCCCGACTGATCAGACGTGATCGTCCAATCCTGAAGGCAGCCGCGGACCTTGCGCGGTCCGCGTCGAACGTCATTGCATTTCGGTGACCTTGATCCCCGTCGGTCCGAGGATGACGACGAACAGCACCGGCAGGAAGAACAGGATCATCGGTACCGTCAGCTTCGGCGGCAGTGCCGCTGCCTTTTTCTCGGCCTCGTTCATGCGCATGTCGCGGTTTTCCTGCGCCATCACCCGCAAGGAATGGCCGAGCGGGGTGCCGTAACGCTCCGCCTGCTGGAGCGCGAGACATACCGACTTGACGCCCTCGAGCCCGGTGCGCCGCGCGAGGTTCTCGTAGGCGACCTTGCGATCCTGCAAATAGGACAGCTCGGCCGTGGTCAGGGTGAACTCCTCCGACAGCGCGATCGACTGGCCCACGATTTCGACCGCGACCTTCCGGAACGCCATCTCGATCGACATGCCGGATTCGATGCAGATCAGGAGCAGGTCGAGCGCATCGGGAAAGGCGCGCTTGATCGAGAGTTGGCGCTTGGAGATCGCGTTCCTGAGGAACAGCATCGGCGCTTGAAGTCCGAGATAGGCCGCGCCGACGCAGATGCCGATCTTGATCGGCATCGACTGCTGCATATGCGCGATCAGGAACACGTAGATGATCGAGCCGACGAATAGCACGATCGGGGCAACCATGCGGGCAAACAGGAAGGTGATGTAGGGCGCCTGGCCTCGATAGCCCGCCATGATGAGCTTGTCCCGCGCAGCTTCCTGCGCGAGCCATTTGGTCAGGTTGAAGTCGTCGACGACCTTCGAGACGAGCTGCTTCGGCGTCTGGCGCAGCGAGACTTTTTCGCTCTTGTGGAGGCGCTCGCGCTCGCGCTGCCGGATGCGCTCACGTTCGTTCGCCACCGCTTTCATGCGCTTGGAAAGGCCTTCGCCGGCGAACAGCGGCATCACCAGCGTATAGACGGTGGCGCTGGCGGCGATGGCCGCCAGCAACATCGTCATGAAGTGGACGTCGTGAAGCTTCGCAATGAGGAACTCTACCATAAGGCACCATCAGAAGTCGAAATTGATCATCTTCTTCATCACCATGATGCCAATCGACATCCAGACGACGCAGCCGACCAGCATGAGCTGGCCAGTGGGATGAGTCCAAAGCATCGAGATGTATCCCGGCGTTGTGAGGTAGACGAGGAACATCACGATCGGCGGCAGCGAGCCGATGATGCCGGCCGAGGCCTTGGCTTCCATCGACATCGCCTGGATCTTCTCTTTCATCTTCTTGCGGTCGCGCAGCACCTTGGAGAGGTTGCCGAGTGCTTCGGAGAGATTGCCGCCCGATTTCTGCTGGATCGAGATGACGATGCCGAAGAAATTAGCCTCGGGCAGCGGCATCCGGTCGTAGAGTCGCGTGCAGGCCTCGCCGAGCGGCATGCCGATCGCCTGCGTTTCGATGATGGACAGAAACTCCGAGCGTAGCGGCTCCGGCGCGTCGGCGGCGACGACCTTGATCGATTCGAACAGCGGCAGGCCCGCCTTGATGCCGCGGACGATCACGTCGACCGCGTCGGGCAGCGCCTTCAGGAATTTGGCTTCGCGGCGCCTCTTCAGGAAGCCCAGCGCCCAGCGTGGCAGACCGAAGCCGCCGGCGAAAGCGAGTCCGGCGGCACCGAGCAGGCCGCCGCCGATGAACAAGGCGACTGCGAACAGCACGCCCGCCACGACGGCGGACACGATCCAGAATTTCTGCGGCGCCCAGTCGAGGCCGGCCTGCGACAGGCGAACACTGAGCGGTACGCTCTTCTCCTGCAGGCGCCGAGCCTCGAGATCCTTGAGCGAGGTTTCGACCTGCTCGCGGCGCGAGCGCTGCGTCTTCTCGGCCGCGCGGGCCGTGGGCGCCTCGGCGCGCGAGATCGAGGCGCGGCGGCTCTCGGCCTTCCGTTCCCCGGACAGCATAGGATAAAGGAAGACCCAGGCGAGGCCGCCGACGGCGGCGGTGGCAAGGAAGGCGAGGGCAAGGACTTGCATGTTCATGGCTGCGCTGACCTGCTCACGTCGTGGGCGCCACTTCCGCGGCGTCGAGCGCCGCGGCAAGGCGCTTCTCTTCGCCGTAATAGCGGGCGCGTTCCCAGAACTTCGGACGGCCGATTCCGGTCGACCGATGCCGGCCGATGATCTTGCCGTTGGCGTCCTCGCCGACCATGTCGTAGAGGAAGACGTCCTGGGTGATGATGGTGTCGCCTTCCATGCCCATCACCTCGGTGATGTGGGTGATGCGGCGCGAACCGTCGCGCAGGCGCGCGGCCTGGACGATGACGTCGATCGAGGCGCAGATCATCTCGCGGATGGTGCGTGAAGGCAGGGAGAAGCCGCCCATCGTGATCATCGATTCGCAGCGCGATAGCGCCTCGCGGGGATTGTTGGCGTGCAGCGTGCCCATCGAGCCGTCATGGCCGGTGTTCATGGCCTGGAGCAGGTCGAACGCCTCGGGTCCGCGGACTTCGCCGACGATGATGCGCTCGGGACGCATACGCAGGCAGTTGCGCACCAGCTCGCGCATGGTGACCTGGCCCTCGCCCTCGATGTTGGGCGGGCGGGTTTCCAGTCGGACCACGTGCGGCTGCTGGAGCTGGAGTTCGGCGGCGTCTTCGCAGGTGATGACACGCTCGTCGTGCTCGATGTAGTTGGTCAGGCAGTTGAGCAACGTGGTTTTGCCCGAGCCGGTACCGCCGGAGATCAGCACGTTGCAGCGGACGCGGCCGATGATCTGGAGGATTTCCGCGCCCTCCGGCGAGATTGCGCCGAACTTGACGAGCTGATCGAGCGTCAGCTTGTCCTTCTTGAACTTGCGGATGGTGAGCGTGGGGCCGTCGATCGACAGCGGGGGCACGATGGCGTTGACGCGGGAGCCATCGGCCAGGCGCGCGTCGCAGATCGGCGAGGATTCGTCGACGCGCCGGCCGACCTGGCTGACGATACGCTGGCAGATGTTGAGGAGTTGCTGGTTGTCGCGGAAGCGGATACCGGTGCGTTGGATCTTGCCGGCGACCTCGATGTAGACAGTGTCGGCGCCGTTGACCATGATATCGGCGATATCGTCGCGCGACAACAGCGGCTCCAGCGGACCGTAGCCGAGGACGTCATTGCAGATGTCGTCGAGCAGCTCTTCCTGCTCGGCGATCGACATCACGATGTTCTTGATCGCGATGATCTCGTTGACGATGTCCCGGATTTCCTCGCGCGCGGACTCCGAATCGAGCTTGGCGAGCTGGGCGAGGTCGATGGCCTCGATCAGCGCGCCGAAGATGGTCGCCTTGACCTCGTAATAATTGTCCGAGCGGCGGGCTTCCATGGTCGGCGCAGGCTTCGCCGGGGCAAGAGGCGGAGAGGTGACGGCCGGCGGCGGCGGCACGCGCGACACAGCGGGCGCCGAAGCCTGGGCAGGCTCTGACGACACGGCACCGGGCTTCGGGGCCCGAGGGTCGGTGTCTGTTCCGCTACGCTTACCGAACACTTAAAAACTCCATGCGGCGACCTATTTTCCCCGCAACTTCTCAATCAGGGGTGAAAGCAGGGACGACTTTTGCTTCTTCGTTTCGCTGCGGCCGGTCAGGCGCTGGGCGATCTGAAGGAACATCTCGATTGATTTGTGGTTGGCCGAGATCTCCGCGATCATCTGGCCGTTATTGGCTGCCGAGCCGAAGATCTGCGGCTCGAACGGGATCGAGACGACCGGCTGGCTCTCGATCGCCTTGGCGAACTCCGCCGCGGCGATTTCGGGCCGTTTCGGCACGCCGACCTGGTTCAGGCAGTAGAGCGGCGGACGGTCGTTCGGGCGCGCGGCCTTCAGGAGATCGAACAGGTTCTTGGTGTTGCGCAAATTGGCGAGGTCGGGCGCCGCCACGATCAGGATGTCGTCCGCTCCGATCAGGGCGCGTTTTGTCCAGCCCGACCATTGGTGCGGAACGTCGAGCACGATGCAGGGCATGGTGGAGCGCAGCGTGTCGAACACGGCATCGAAGGCGTCGGCGCCGAAATCATAGACCCGGTCGAGCGTCGCCGGCGCCGCCAGCAGGCTGAGGTGGTCGGTGCATTTCGACAGCAGGCGGTCGATGAAGGCGGTATCGACGCGATCGGGCGAGAACACGGCGTCGGCAATACCCTGCGGCGGATCCTGGTTATAGTCGAGCCCGGCAGTGCCGAAGGCGAGGTCGAGGTCGGCGACGACCGCATCCATCGCGAGATCGCGGGCGATCGCCCAGGCGACGTTGTGGGAGATGGTTGACGCGCCGACGCCGCCCTTGGCGCCGACCACGGCGATGATACGGCCGACGGCCTTGGCTTCCGGCGCCGAGAACAGGTTGCAGATCGAGCGCACGACATCGATCGCGCCGACCGGCGCGAGCACGTAGTCGCTGACGCCGCGGCGCACCAGCTCGCGGTAGAGCATGACGTCGTTGATGCGGCCGATCACGACCACGCGGGTGCCGGCGTCGCAGACGGTTGCGAGATGATCGAGCCCGCCCAGGAGGTCGTTGCGGCCGTCGCTTTCGAGCACGATCACGTTCGGCGTGGGTGCCGAGCGGTAGGCTTCGACCGCTGCCGCCATACCGCCCATCTGGATCTTCAGATGGGCCTTGCCGAGACGGCGATCTTCGCCGGCCGACTGCACGGCGGCCGCCGTTTCCACGGTCTCGCAGAAAGCCTGGACGGAAACGCGGGGCGCAGGCGCAATATGCTCCTCGGCTGGCGGGAGCGATGCCTCGGACTGCTCTTCTTGGGGCTGGCGAGCGTAGCTGATCATTTGCCGGTGTCGCTGAGTTTGGCCCTGTCGGCCTCAGGATAGGCGACCGCCGTCGGCATTCCCTTGCGATACTTCTCGAACGCGGCGGTGCGACGCGGCGTGTAGGACGGCGTTTCGGGCCGCGGCTGCTCGAGATCCGACGGATTGTCGACCATCGCCGCAAGGTTGCGCTGATAAGCGCAGCCGTAATTGTAATAGTCCTTGTTCTCGAACCAGCTCTTGTTCTTCATCGAAGGGCCGATGTCTTCCGGCCACAGGCCGCAGGGACCCGCGACCGCGGCGATCTTGGAATAGGTGAGCCGGATCGGCGGCAGGAAGCGCTTGTCTTCCGGCTGGTAAGAGCGGGCGCTGACGCCGCGCGGCGGAACGCCTGCCGCCGACAGGATCGCCTGGATTTCACGCATGGTGTCCGCGACCGGACGCGCGTTGGGCGTGCCGGACGGCACGTCGATCCGGATCGCGCCGGTGCCTTCGTGCATCCAGGCCGACGCGACGCCCATCACGTCGGCGCGCTGGGCGGCGGTCAAGCCGCCGCGGGCATGGCCGACGAAGACGACGATGGAGCGATTTTGCTCCTCGATCGCGATCGGATGGCGCTGCTTGTAGTCGTCGGGAATGGAGGCCGTGACCGCTTCGTCATGCTGGCAGCCGCAAAGGGCGAGCGCCATGCCGACGAGCGCGCCGCCGAGGTGGATGGCGCGCCTGCGAATCTGGGGTGGTCTAGTGATCTTCATGAAGTCCCCGTTCCGCCTCAGTCGGTGATGAAGCCGTAGGTGCCGCGGTAGTTCTTGGCCGGTTCGGTCCGGCCGGGCACGCCGTAGATGCGGTTGATGTTGCCGAGCAGTTCGGCCTGCGGATCCGCAGGCGCGGAGAAGCCATCATCCGGCCGCGACAGATCCTTTTGCGCAACTGCGCGAACGATATAAGGCGTCACGATCACGACCAGCTCGGTCGCGTTGTTGACGAAGTCGCGGCTGCGGAACAGCGTGCCGAGGACCGGGAGCTGCATCAGGCCCGGCAGTCCGCTGACCGCCTGCTTGGTCTGCTGCTGGATCAGGCCGGCCATAGCCATCGCACCGCCGGAAGGAATTTCCAGCGAGGTTTCCGCGCGGCGGGTCTTGATCGAGGGCACCGTGAGCGAGTTGACCGAGGACGAGGTCACGGCCTGGGACAGCGTGATCGCGTTTTCGTTGGAGAGCTCGGAGACCTCCGTCATCACCCGCAGGCTGATCTTGCCCTCGGTGAGAACGACGGGGGTGAAGTTGAGCGAGATGCCGAACTTCTTGAAGCTGATCTGGGTGGTACAAACGTGCGTGGTGGGGTCGCACGCGTAGCCGGCCGGCACCGGGAATTCACCGCCGGCGATGAATGTTGCCGATTCACCGGAGATCGCGGTCAGATTCGGTTCGGCCAGCGTCCGGATCACGCCCGCGGTTTCCATCGCACGCAGGGTGGCCTGCACCGACGGGGCCCCGCCGAACTTGGTGGTCAGGTTGTTGCCGTCGACGAGGTTGTGGCCGAGAGCCGTGAACGGATTGGAGTTGCTGAAGCTGACGACGGAGGTGCCGTAGCTGAGGTTGGCGGTGAGGTCGATTCCGAGCTGCTTGATGATGCTGCGCTGCACTTCGGCGACAGTCACCTTGAGCATGACCTGGTCGCGGCCGCGGACCACGATCGAGTTCACGACCTTCTCGGGGCCGCCCGCGAGGCGCACGGCGAGGTCGTTGGCCTGCAGGGCTTCGGCGGGATTCGCGGCCGAGCCGGTCAGGATGATGCCGTCGCCTAGCCCGTCGATCTGGATGTCTGAGTTCGGCAGGATCTGCTTCAGCGCGGCCCGCACGCCGTTGAGGTCGCGCTTGACCGCGATGTCATAGGCCGCAATCTGCTGGCCGGCGGAATCGAAGAACACGATGTTGGTCTGGCCGATCGCGGCGCCGATGATGTAGGCGCGCTGCGCCGAGCGGACGACCGCATTGGCGATCTTGGGATCGGCGACAAGCACGTCCTTGATGTCACGCGGAAGGTCGATCACGATCGACTTGCCGATGCCGAGCGAGAGGAATCGCGCGTTCATCTGACCGTCGGCCGCAGCCTGCGCCACAGGGCGATAGTCGGCGGCGACCACAGGGGTCAGCACCGGGTTGAGCGCGAGCGCGACGGCGGCCGAAAACGACAGGGCGCGGACCACAGAAGTTCGCATCGTCGCCAAGTTCGCCCTGCATTTCATATCGACAGTCCTCATCGTGCCTTCGCCGTCGAGCTTGGGATACCGTACCGAATGATCGAAATGCCATCGCGCTTCTGCGCGGAATCATCGAGCGTGATCTCGCTCAGCTTGACGTCGACGATGCTGCGCAACGCCAGCGACAGCGTGCCGCTCTGGCGCGCGGAGGAGAGCGTCGCAGTCTGCGCAGGATTGAGCTCGAGGGTGACGGTCTTGCCGACCACCGCGTTCTGCCCGTCCTTCTCCTTCGGCGCCTGGTCGATGGCCAGGACGCGGATATTGGCCAGGATGATCTCGGATGTGATCACATCGGGGGCGCCGCTGCTCTGGTCCGGGTTCTTGAGACGGCGCGTCAGAAGCACGTCGACGCGGTCGTTGGGGAGGATGAAGCCGCCTGCGCCGGTTTCCGGCGAGATCTCGGTCGAAATCGCCCGCATGCCGGTGGGCAGGATTGCCGCCATGAAGCCGGAGCCTTCGGCCTTGACCAGCTTCTGGTCGCGGATCGGCTCACCCTGGATGAAGGGAGATCGTGCGATCGAGCCGGTGACCTGGGTTACCCCCTCGGGGCGCTCGTTGCGGCGGATGAAGGTGGTGCTGGCGGTCGCGGACGGCCAGGTCTGCCATTGCACGTCTTCCGGCTTGACGGTCTGGCCGAGGCCGATGTCGTTCTTGGCGACCAGGACGTCGACGGTCGGAAGCTGCGCGACCGGAGCCGGAGGCGGCGCAGAATTGTCCGAGCCGCTCGCCAGATACGCGGCGACACCGCCGGCGCAGATGGCGACCGTCAGGACGACAATGCGTGCCCTATTCATACGCTTCACTTTCCAACAAACGCCGCGACGCTGACGCCGCCGTAATCGGCAGTTGACCAGCTATTCGTCAAAGCATGGTTAATGAGGCGTATCTAAATCGCCTTAACGCCGGGTTGACCCGATGCGTTCAGCGCAATGCGAGGTGAGCGAGGTCGATCGCCTTCACCCATTCGGTCTCCGGGTAGACCATCAGCGCACTCATTGCGAGCGCGATGCCGTAGGGAATGCCGCTCTCCTTGGCGTGCAGCCGCGCGAGCCAGGCTTGGCCCGCCAGCCCATAAGGCAGCGGCCATTGCCGGAACTGGAGCAGGAGCAGCGTCAGCGCCCCGCCGAACAGCGAGGCGTAGAGCAGGAAGTTCATCAGCTGTGCGAACCCGAACCAGAGTGCGACGGAGGCCGCGACCTTGGCATCGCCACCGCCGACCCAGCCCATCGCAAAACAGGTGAAAGCCACGACCAGGACGAGCGCGCCTGAGCCGACATGGCTCAGCATCTCGTAAGGTGCCATGCCACCGGCGAGAGCAAGCGCGAAAAAGCCGGCGACCAGCGCCAGCGATACGCGGTTGGAGATCGTCATCGTGAAGAGATCGCTCGCGGCGGCAAACGCCATCAGGGCAGGGAAGAGCAGAAGGCGCGCAAGGTCGAGGATCATGGGCTGCGTCTTGAGGCCTGGGTTTGCCGCGGAGCTGGCGTCGCCGGATTCTAGCCGGCAGTGCTAAACAAACCGAAAACGGCGGCAGCGGTTTCGATGGGCGGAACCAGCCGAAGGCGTGCTCACCAGAGGGAGGCGATGCGTGCGGCGAGCGCGACGGTCGCAAGCAGCAGGGCCAGACAGACCCAGTAAGCCGGCGAGCCGGTCTGCGCGGCCTCCGCCGCGTTTGCCGCGACCGCGGCATCGGTTCTGTACTTACTCAACGCCACTGGAACTCGCGGTCTGAAAAACAAAGGCCCCGGAGGCCCGGGGCTTTTGCCGTCGTTCGTCGATCGCTTACTTCAGCGAGCTGCTGATCGAGTTGAACTTGGCGTTCAGCGTGCTGCCGAGATTGTTGACGACGGTGATGATGGCCAGCGCGATGCCGGCGGCGATCAGACCGTATTCGATGGCGGTGGCGCCGGATTCATCCTTCGCGAAACGCGCAATCAGGTTCTTCATGAACAAAACTCCATCTGGGGTGGGATCGCCTCGTTCGGCGTGTGCTTGACGCAATGACCATGAGATCCGAGCTCTTTCGGGAGAGTTAATTCGATCGGGCAAACCCGCCGGCCGCTGGCCAGAGTGAATTTCGCCTTAAGGCAGCCAGTTGCAATCGTTCCAGTTCCGGATGTGCAGCAAGCGCAGTTCCGGCTTCACCGTCCCTTAAATTTGGGGGAGTACGCGTAGGCGGGACCAGCAATTCGCAAGAGAGGCGACAATGTCGAGCCTGCCCATGGAAATCGCCCTGATGCTCGGCGAGACCATCGCGAAGGTGATCCCCACGACCTTCGCGCTCGCGGTGGTCTTCACCGTGCTCGAGCACGTCTGGGCCTGCAATCCCGGCGTGCCCTGGTGGCGCAAGCGGGAGATCGTCACGGACATCTGCTACTGGTTTGTCGTTCCGGTGTTCGCACGCGTCATGCGGATCAGCCTTCTGATCGTCGGTGCGAGCTTCGTCTTCAACATCCATGATGCCGACGGGCTCATCGCCTTCTACGACAATGGCCACGGCCCGCTGGCGCTATTGCCGCTCTGGGTCCAGGCCGTGCTGTTCCTGGTCCTGTCCGATTTCATGCTGTACTGGCTGCACCGGCTGTTCCACGGCGGCGGGTTCTGGAAGTACCACGCGATCCATCACTCCTCGGAGGAGATCAGCTGGATTTCCGCGGCCCGCTTCCATCCCGTCAATCTCGTGCTCGGTACGATCGCGGTCGACGTCGTGCTGCTGATGGCCGGCATTTCGCCGAACGCCATGGTCTGGCTCGCCCCGTTCACGACCTTCCATTCGGCCTTCGTGCACGCCAATCTCAACTGGACCTTCGGGCCGTTCAAATATGTGCTGGCGACGCCGGTGTTCCATCGCTGGCACCACACCTCCCTCGCAGAGGGCGGCGACACCAATTTTGCCGGCACGTTCCCGATCTGGGATGTGCTGTTCGGCACTTTCCGCATGCCCGCGGGGCAATTGCCGCAGGATTACGGCAAGGATGAAGCCACCATGCCGAAGGAGATCGGAGGGCAGCTTGCCTATCCGTTCCGCCGCTAGGTTCTCGAGGGCCGCGAAATGCCAGTCCGTTCAAACAATAGTCGGCGAATTTGCGGAACGTTCACGAATTGAGGGCAGGTTAGCCGGGTCGGGCACCGGCTCGGCTGTATCTGATTGCTTCTGCCGGTTTGTGACGTCCCGGGGGTAAGAGTATGCGTAAACAACTGCTGCGCCGTCATGCGCGCGTCTGTCTTCTGGTTGCGGCCGCGGTGCTGGCATCGCCGGCTGCTGGCCTTGCCGAGCCGACCGCAGATGCCATTGCCGTGAATGTCGACCAGGCCAAGCTGGTGCGGTTGCCTGGCAAGGTGGCGACCATCGTGGTCGGCAATCCCATGATCGCCGACGTCACGCTCCAGCCTGGTGGCATGATCGTCGTGACCGGCAAGGGCTATGGCGCCACCAATTTCATCGCGCTCGACCGAGGCGGCGAGATCCTGGTCGACCGCCAGATCCAGGTCGAAGGTCCGAGCGATCGGCTCGTCACCGTCTATCGCGGGATCGAGCGCGAGTCCTACAGCTGCATGCCGGTTTGCCAGCGTCGCGTGACGCTCGGCGACAGCGACACCTATTTCAACAACACGATGAGTCAGGCCGGTTCGTTGAGCAGCACGGCCAGCGGCAATGCTGGTGCGGGCGCCAAGACGAACTGAGTAAGACGAACTGAGTAAGACGAACTGAGTAAGACCAACCAGCGAGTTTGATTGGCGGGTTTGCCGGGGCAAGGATCGCCCCGGGCCGACGCGGGCGCGTGAGTTTCTCTCTCCGTATGCTCGTCTCAATGTTCTCGTCTCCTTGGCTGGGTCGTTCACGGTTAACGCGCCCTTAATGGTCCGGGCCGCCGGGTGTGGATCGCCTGAAACACTTAAACAATCAGTTTCCGCTATTGAACATGGCAGATGATTGCTGCTGCTGCTGGGGAATTTGATGCCTTCGCCTGCACCTACGAGGTTCACGCTCCTCGCCATGCTGCGCCGGTTTCGCGGCAGTCGCCGCGGCTCCGCAGCCGTCGAGTTCGCGCTGGTCGCACCGATGTTCTTCGCGCTGCTGTTCGCCGTCATCGAGACGGCGCTGATGTTCTTGGCGACCCAGGTGCTCGAGAGCGCCAGCCAGAATTCCGCGCGGGTGTTGCTGACGGGGCAGGCGCAATCCGGTTCGGTGGCGGCCTGCGCGGTGTCCGGCGTGAGCACGCCCTGCTCGCAAACGACGTTCAAGGCTTACGTCTGCAGCCAGATCCCAGCGCTCTTTGATTGCACCAAGCTCTACGTCGACGTTGTGAGTACAAACTCGTTCGGAGCACTAAGCCTCACCAGCTACGGCAATTCCTGCAGCTTCAACCCTGCCGGCGTGCAGTACAATGCCGGGGCCGCCGGTCAGGTCGTCGTGGTGCGCCTGTTCTATCAGTGGCCGCTCATCGTCACCGGCCTTGGCTTCAACATGGGCTGCAGCAACAAACGGCTGCTGGTCGCGACCGCGGCCTTCAAGAACGAACCTTTTTGAGACAGATGGATTCGAGCAAGCCGATGCAGCCGATTGCGCATATCTGGAGGAATACCGGTCACTTCGTGCGTGACTTCGTCGCCGACAAGCGCGCACTCGCGGCGACCGAATTCGCGGTGATCGTGCCGCTGATGCTGGTGATGTTCTTCGGTACCGTCGAATTTTCATCGGCCGTGGCGATTGATCGCAAAGTCACAATGATTGCACGGACACTGTCCGATTTGACGTCGCAGTCAACGTCGCTCGACTCTGGCGACTTGCAGGACACGTTCACGGCAAGCATTTCGATGATCATGCCTTACGACGCTACGCTCGTGAACGGCACGGTTCTTCAGATCTATATCGACTCGAGCAGCGTCGCCAAAATTAAATGGAGCCAGTCCGCCACCATTGCCAACGGTGCGACGCAGGCCACGCTGACGGCTCCGCCCTCGGCTCTGGCTGCTGGTACCACGGTCACCTCGATGATTCCGTCGACGCTCTTGATCCCGAAGACCTACCTCATTTACAGCGAGGCGAGTTACCTCTACACGCCTTCCGTCAAATTTGTTCTGAAGTCGGGCATCATGCTGAGTGATGTCTCCTACACGCGTCCGCGCCAGGTCACCTGCGTTCCTTACAACGGCGTACCGTCGCTGCCGTGCCCCCTGAACTAGAAAAAAGGCCGGGCATTGCGCCCGGCCTTTTCCTTTTGACTTGTTCGCTCGAGCCGATCGGGGCCGTAAGCGGTAGGCTCAACCGGCGGAGCGGAGGTTGTCCGCTGCCGACTTGCCGGAACGGCGGTCGGCCACGATCTCGTAGGAGATCTTCTGACCTTCGCGCAGCGTGCCGAGGCCTGCACGCTCCACAGCGCTGATGTGGACGAACACGTCCTGGCCGCCATCGTCGGGCTGGATGAAGCCGAAGCCTTTGGTCGCGTTAAACCACTTCACGGTTCCCATGCTCATGGGGGTAGTCCCTTCTCAGATAACACAATGTCAGAGCCCGCTCGCGCGGACAGGTTAGATCGAATTTTTGGAAGGGTCGTCAGCGTGTCTGAACCGGCTGTACCGGTGGATGCTAATGTCGTCCGGCCGAAAATCGATTAATTCATTTTATTGGAAACAGAACCCCAAAACAATGCTGACGTGCACGATTTTTTGATCCGCCGTGATGCTCACGGCGGATCAGCATACAGGTCGGAACTTCAGGTCCTCGCTCGCGCGCTGAGCCCCCGACTAGCGGCGGCGGAACTGGCCGCCGCGCTGTCCGGGGCGCGGAGGTCCGCCCATCCCGCTCGGACGTTCGTCCTTGTGGCGGAAAATCAGCCGGCCCTTTTCGAGGTCATAGGGCGACATCTCCACTGTCACGCGGTCGCCCGCCAGAGTCTTGATGCGGTTCTTCTTCATCTTGCCGGCGGTGTAGGCGACGATCTCGTGTCCGGCGTCGAGCTGCACGCGGTAGCGCGCGTCGGGGAGGATTTCGGTGACCAGTCCTTCGAACTGGATCAGCTCTTCCTTAGCCATGAATTTCTCCAGGTCGTGGACGGCTAGTGCGAATGGGGTTTGCGGTTCGGTTGGCCGTTCGGCCGACTCTCGCGGCGCAAAAAGGCAACGCCTTGTATCCCATCAGACGCCCCGGCGCTATGCGCGGAACGCTGTTCCGGACGGCCGTTTGGCGAAGAATGCGCCTTGCCGCCGGTGTGGTCGCGACGAGGAGCCTTCGAAGCCTTCGGGCCAGTGCCGGGCCGTGCGTCAGCACGTCTGGCGTCGCCATGCCGTCCCTCGCCGGGTCTTCCGTCGCCCTGCTTGGCGGCACTGTGGTGGCGCCCGTCCGCATGCCTTTCGTCGGCGCGGCGACCGTCACCATGCCTTGCGCCTTGCGGACGCTGGCCCGGGCGGCCCGGCCGACCCTGTCGTTGCTGCTGCGGGGGAGGACCCGCATCGCGGCGGCCGGCGTCGGTGCGGCGATCCTCACGCGGCAGCGCCACTTTGATCAGCCGCTCGATGTCGCGGAGATAGCTCAGCTCCTCGCCGCCTGCGACCAGTGAGATCGCGGTACCCTCGGCACCCGCGCGTGCGGTGCGACCGATGCGATGCACATAGGTCTCCGGCACGTTGGGCAGGTCGAAATTGATGACGTGGGTGATGCCGTCGACATCGATGCCGCGGGCGGCGATGTCGGTGGCGACCAGCGTGCGGATTTCACCGGTGCGGAACTGGGCAAGCGTCCGTTCGCGATGGTTCTGCGACTTGTTACCGTGGATGGCGCTGGCGGGGATCCCCGCCTTCTCGAGTGTCTTTACGACCTTGTCGGCGCCGTGCTTGGTGCGCGTGAAGACCAGGGCTCGGTTGACCTGCTCCTGTTTCAACAGCTGGGCGAGGAACGCCGGCTTCGCGGAGAAGTCGACCTGGATGATGCGCTGCTGGATGCGTTCCACGGTCGAGGAGACCGGGGTCACCGCGACACGAGCGGGGTCGCGCAGCATGGCGTCGGCCAGCTCGGCGATGTCCTTCGGCATGGTGGCCGAGAAGAACAGCGTCTGCCGCTTGATCGGCAGCTTGGCGACGATTTTGCGGATGTCGTTGATGAAGCCCATGTCGAGCATGCGATCGGCCTCGTCGAGCACGAGGAATTCGACGCTTCCAAGCTTCAGTCCGTTGCTCTGCACGAGGTCGAGCAAACGGCCGGGGGTGGCGACCAGCACCTCGACGCCCTGCATCAGCGAGCGAACCTGACGGCCCATCGGCACGCCGCCGATGGCGAGGGTCGAGGACAGGCGGATGTGGCGGCCATAGGCGTTGAAGCTGTCGAGGATCTGGCCGGACAGTTCGCGGGTCGGCGACAGCACCAGGACGCGGGTCGTCTTCGGCTGCGGCTTGATGCGATTCTCGAGCAGGCGGTGCAGGATCGGCAGCGCGAAGGACGCGGTCTTGCCGGTTCCGGTCTGGGCGATGCCGACGACGTCGCGGCCGGTCAGCGCGGTCGGAATCGTCTGGGCCTGGATCGGGGTGGGGGTGACGTAGTTCTCTTCGGTGAGAGCACGAGCGATGGGTTCGGCGAGGCCGAAATCCTGAAACGAAGTCAAAAGGTGGGTTCTTTCCATGTCAAAAGCGGGCGCCCGGCGCATTCGGCGCGGCGCGCGCAAAAGGGTGTCGAGAGGGACACCTGCGTGTTTGGGGTGTCGGATGGCTTGATGGGATGGGGCAAGCCAGACGCCCGTAAGGGCTTAAGAACACGCGGCTCGCAACGGTCTCTGATTCGCAAGAGACCTCGACCCTCATATGGAACATTGAGGCGGCGCTTTCAAGGCAGGCTCACCCCAAATGGTGATCGCGGTGCAGAAATAGTTATGCCGGAAATTTAGCCAGACTGGGAAATTTGCTCAGAAAATAGCCTGCCTGCCGCATTCGCATACATTTGAATTGCTCAATGTTTAAGCGGCGCAGCCATGGCGATGGTTCGTTTTCTGTCGATTTTTCCAGCGAAATCAATAGCCTAATATGTGTCTAATCCATGGCACGGTTCTTGCGAATCCGTTAATCGCAGGCGGCCGTTGGGGCCGTTTCGCAGCGTTTTTCACGTCTGCGTCAGGGAGATGAGACACTCATGCATAGCAAATCCACTCACGATATAGCGGCGCCATTTAGCCGCCGTGGCGTTCTCGCCGCGACCGCCGGACTGATGCTTGGTCTGGCTTCCATTTCCGGTGCGAAAGCCGCGGACGACACCATCAAGGTCGGCGTGCTTCATTCCCTCTCCGGCACCATGGCCATCAGCGAGACCACGCTGAAGGACACCATCCTCTTCCTGATCGACGAGCAGAACAAGAAGGGCGGCGTCAACGGCAAGAAGCTCGAAGCTGTCGTCGTCGATCCCGCTTCGAACTGGCCGCTGTTCGCCGAGAAGGCGCGCGAGCTGATCACCAAGGACAAGGTCTCGGTCGTGTTCGGCTGCTGGACCTCGGTGTCGCGCAAGTCGGTGCTCCCGGTGTTCAAGGAGCTGAACAGCATCCTGTTCTACCCCGTGCAGTACGAGGGCGAGGAGAGCGAGCGCAACGTGTTCTACACCGGTGCCGCGCCGAACCAGCAGGCGATCCCCGCCGTCGACTATCTGATGAAGGACGAGAAGGTGAAGCGCTGGGTGCTCGCGGGCACCGACTACGTCTATCCGCGCACCACCAACAAGATCCTGGAAGCCTATCTGAAGTCCAAGGGTGTCGCCCAGGAAGACATCATGATCAACTACACGCCGTTCGGTCATTCCGACTGGCAGACGATCGTGGCCGACATCAAGAAGTTCGGTTCGGCCGGCAAGAAGACCGCCGTGGTCTCGACCATCAACGGCGACGCCAACGTTCCTTTCTACAAGGAGCTCGGCAACCAGGGCATCAAGGCGAAGGACATCCCGGTCGTCGCGTTCTCGGTGGGTGAGGAAGAACTCGCCGGCATCGACACCAAGCCGCTGCTCGGCCATCTCGCCGCCTGGAACTACTTCCAGTCGATCAAGTCGCCGGAGAACGAGAAGTTCATCAAGGCGTGGCAGACCTACACCAAGAATCCGAAGCGCGTGACCAACGATCCGATGGAAGCGCACGTGATCGGCTTCGACATGTGGGTCAAGGCGGTCGAGAAGGTGAAGTCGACCGATCCGGACAAGGTGATCGACGCGCTCCCGGGCATCGAAGCCAAGAACCTGACCGGCGGCACCTCCAAGATGCTTCCGAACCATCACATCACCAAGCCGGTGTTCATTGGCGAAATCAAAGCCAACGGCCAGTTCGACGTGGTGTGGAAGACCCCGGGTCTTGTCGCGGGCGACGCCTGGTCGAAGGAGCTCGACGGCTCCAAGGACCTGGTCGGCGACTGGGTCGGCAAGAAGTGCGGCAACTTCAACACCAAGACCAACAAGTGCCTCGGTTCGGGTTCCTGATCCGAATCTGACGCTCCATTGCACGATCGGAGAAGGCGGCGATCCCGCCGCCTTCTCCACCCTTTTCTGCCGGGGTCTTTCACAGTGCCAGCCAATTTGTCCGCCCGCCTCTGTTCGCTCCTGCTCTCGTTGTTCCTGATCGCGTTCGCACTGCCGGCCTTGGCTGGTCCGTTCGAAGATGCGGTCGCCAAATTCGCCAACGACGATTATTCCGACACGGAAGAGGCGATCGGCGTGGTCGCGAGCAGCGGCAATACGCTGGCCTTTCCCATCATCAGCGCGCTCCAGGACGGCCGGCTGATGGCCGATCCGGACAGCAAGAAGGTTTACGTCACCGGTACCGACGGCAAGTCGATCGATGCCGCGACCGGTCAGGCCGTGGCCAGCGTGCCCGACAGTGCAAGCGCCGTCCGCCTCAACAACCGCCTGCGCCGCAGCGTCGATGCCGCGATCGGCAGTCTGACGCTGCAGTCACCCGACATCGGAGCGCGGCTCCAGGCCGCGCAATCCGTCTTCAAGTCGCATGAGGAGACCTCGCTCGAAGCCGTCGACGGCGCGCTCGCCAAGGAAACCAACCGATCCGTCAAGGCTGCGCTGGGCGACGCCCGCGCGGCGATCCTGTTGTTCAGGCCTGATGCCACCGAGCTCGAGAAGCTCGAAGCCGTTGCCACCATCAAGGCGCGCGGCGACCAGGAGGCGATGGCGCTTCTCACCGGCATGGGCGACCAGCCCGCCTCGGTGACCAAGGCTGCCGCGAGCGCAATCGGCTCAATCCAGAGTTCGCTCGCGGTCTGGTCGATGGTGCAGAATGCCTGGTACGGCCTCTCGCTCGGTTCAGTGCTGCTGCTTGCCGCGATCGGGCTTGCCATCACGTTCGGCGTGATGGGCGTCATCAACATGGCCCATGGCGAGATGGTGATGATCGGGGCCTACACCACCTTCGTGGTGCAGGAGGTGATCCGCACCCGCTATCCCGGCCTGTTCGACTATTCGCTGCTGATCGCGGTGCCGCTCGCCTTCCTGGTGGCGGGCGCGCTCGGCGTCGTGATCGAGCGCAGCATCATCCGCTTTCTCTATGGCCGTCCGCTGGAGACGCTGCTGGCGACGTGGGGCCTGTCGCTGGTGCTGCAGCAGGCCGTGCGCACCATGTTCGGCCCGACCAACCGCGAGGTCGGCAACCCCTCCTGGATGAGCGGCGCGTTCGAGCTCGGCCAGATCACGATTACCTATAACCGGCTCTGGATCCTTGTCTTCACGCTCGCGGTGTTCGTCATTCTGCTCGCGATGCTGCGCTACACGGCACTCGGGCTCGAGATGCGCGCGGTCACGCAGAACCGCCGCATGGCGGCTTCGATGGGCATCGCGACCTCGCGTGTCGATGCGCTGACCTTCGGCCTCGGCTCGGGCATTGCCGGCATCGCCGGCGTGGCGCTGTCTCAGATCGACAATGTCAGCCCCAATCTCGGCCAGAGCTACATCATCGACAGCTTCATGGTCGTCGTGTTCGGAGGCGTCGGCAATCTCTGGGGCACGCTGGTCGGCGCCTTCACGCTCGGCATCGCCAACAAATTCCTAGAGCCGGTCGCCGGCGCCGTGCTCGGCAAGATCGCCATCCTCGTTCTCATCATCCTGTTCATTCAAAAGCGGCCGCGCGGTCTGTTCGCGCTCAAGGGCCGTGCGGTGGAAGCATGACCCCTCACATGCTGACGCGATCGCTGGACCGCGGCGCGACGATCTTCCTTGCCGTCGTCGTGGCCTGCGGCATCCTCATCCCGCTCTCCAACCTGCTGCTGCCCGCGGGCTCGTTCCTGCAGGTGCCGACCTATCTCGTCGCGCTCTGGGGCAAATATGTCTGCTACGCCATCCTGGCGCTCTCGATTGACCTGATCTGGGGCTATTGCGGCATCCTCTCGCTCGGCCACGGCGCCTTCTTCGCGCTCGGCGGCTACGCGATGGGCATGTATCTGATGCGGCAGATCGGCAGCCGCGGTGTCTACGGCAACCCGATCCTGCCGGACTTCATGGTGTTCCTGAACTATTCGAAGCTGCCCTGGTACTGGTACGGCTTCGATATGTTCTGGTTTGCCGCGCTGATGGTGCTGATCGTGCCGGGTCTGCTGGCCTTTTGCTTCGGCTGGCTCGCCTTCCGATCCCGCGTCACGGGCGTGTATCTGTCGATCATCACGCAGGCGATGACCTATGCACTGCTGCTCGCCTTCTTCCGCAACGATTTCGGTTTCGGCGGCAACAACGGCATGACCGACTTCAAGGACATTCTGGGCTTCAACGTGCAGGCCGAGGGCACGCGTGCTGCGCTGTTCGCGCTGAGCTGCCTGGCGCTGATCGTTGGCTTCCTGATCTGCCGCGCCATCGTCTCGTCCAAGCTCGGCAAAGTGCTGATCGCCGTGCGCGATGCGGAATCGCGCACGCGCTTCCTCGGCTACCGCGTCGAATCCTACAAGCTGTTCGTGTTCACGGTGTCGGCCTGCATGGCCGGCGTCGCCGGCGCGCTCTATGTGCCGCAGGTCGGCATCATCAACCCAAGCGAATTCGCGCCGGGCAATTCGATCGAGGCAGTGATCTGGGTCGCGGTCGGCGGCCGCGGTACGCTGGTCGGCGCTGCGCTCGGTGCCGTCGTCGTCAACTACGCGAAAACGTTCTTCACCTCCGGCATGCTTGCGCCCTACTGGCTGTTCATGCTGGGCGCCATGTTCATCCTGGTGACGCTGCTGCTGCCCAAGGGTATCGTCGGCACGTTCAACGCCTGGTGGGACTCGTCGAAGGAAAGGCGCGACGCCGCGACCATTGCGAGCGCCGCGGCCGAAGACGGCGTCACCGAACCCAAAATGGCGGAGGAAGCGCAATGAACGTCATGGACACCCGCGCGACCTCCGCAATGCTCTATCTCGACGGCGTGCACGTCTCGTTCGACGGCTTCCACGCCATCAACAACCTCTCGCTGACGCTCGAGCCCGGCGAGATGCGCGCCATCATCGGCCCGAACGGCGCCGGCAAGACCACGATGATGGACATCATCACCGGCAAGACCAAGCCTGACGAAGGCACCGTGCTGTTCGACGGCGTCACCGACCTGACGCGACTGGACGAGACCCGCATCGCCGAGCTCGGCATCGGCCGCAAATTCCAGAAGCCGACCGTGTTCGAGAGCCAGACCGTGCAGGACAATCTGTTGCTCGCGCTCAATGTCGACCACAGCGTCAAGGGCACGCTGTTCTGGCGCGGCAGCCGGGCGGAATCCGAGCAGATCGATAAGGTGCTGGAGACGATCCGCCTCACCGATGCCCGCAACCGTCTCGCCGGCAGCCTCAGCCACGGCCAGAAGCAGTGGCTCGAGATCGGCATGCTGCTCGCACAGGATCCGAAACTGCTCCTCGTCGACGAGCCCGTCGCCGGCATGACCGACGTCGAGACGCATCTCACCGCCGAGCTGCTCAAGGAAATCAACAAGACCCACACCGTGATGGTGGTCGAGCACGACATGACGTTCGTGCGCGAGCTCGGCGTCAAGGTCACTTGCCTCCACGAGGGTACCGTGCTCGCGGAAGGCACCATCGACCAGGTCTCGTCCAACGAGCGGGTCATCGAAGTGTATCTGGGGCGGTGAGCGATGCTTGAGGTCAAGGACATCAACCTGTTCTACGGCGCGGCGCAGGCCCTGCGCGGCGTCTCGATCGCGGCCGAGCCCGGCAAGGTGACTTGCGTGCTCGGGCGCAACGGCGTCGGCAAGACCTCGCTCCTGCGCGCCATGGTCGGGCAGTACCCGATCTCCTCGGGCGCGATCGTGCTCGACGGCAGCGATATCACCGGCCTGAAGCCCTATGAGCGTGCGCGCAAGGGCATCGGCTTCGTGCCGCAGGGGCGCGAGATATTTCCGCTTCTGACGGTCGAGGAAAATCTCAAGACCGGCTTCGGCCCGCTCAAGCGCGAGGACAAGCACATTCCGGACGACGTGTACTCGCTGTTCCCGGTGCTGCAATCCATGCTCGGCCGGCGCGGCGGCGATCTCTCCGGCGGCCAGCAGCAACAGCTTGCGATCGGGCGCGCGCTGGTGATGCGGCCAAAGCTGCTGCTGCTCGACGAGCCGACCGAGGGCATCCAGCCCTCGATCATCAAGGACATCGGCCGCGCCATCTCGTACCTGCGCAATCTCGGCAACATCGCCATCGTGCTGGTCGAACAATATCTCGACTTTGCCTGCGAACTCGGCGACAGTTTTGCGGTGATGGATCGCGGCGCGGTGAAGTTCACCTGCGATCGCTCCAATCTCGACGCGAGCGAAATCAGCCGCCAGATGGCGCTGTAGGCCATTCTGCCGCGACCGGCTGGGGAGGCGGATGCGCAGCGACGTTTTAGCGACATCTTCGGTGTTCGACGCCAACCGCGCCCGCGGCGCGGTGCGCTTCGACGTCCACGCGCGCGACGGTGTGACACGTCGCGGGATATTGCATGAGTCCGGCTCCCTGCGCGTGCGCTTCCCTTCGCCGGAGGACGAGGGTCTCTCCGGTGTGTTCGTCAACACGGCCGGCGGCGTTGCGGGCGGCGATCGCTTCGACATCGAGATCGCGGCCGCAGATGGTTCGAAGCTGACGCTGACGACGGCAGCCGCGGAAAAGGTCTACCGCGCGCCAGCGCAGGCGGCGGAGCTCAATATAGCGCTGAAGGTTGCCGCAGGCGCACATCTCGGCTGGCTGCCGCAGGAGACGATCCTGTTCGACCGGGCGCGCGTGCGACGCCGCTTCGACATAGACCTCGATGCGACTGCCTCGCTCCTGCTGTGTGAGATCGTGGTGTTCGGCCGTACCGCCATGGGCGAACGGATGGAGCAGGGCGAGTTCGTCGACCGCTGGCGGCTGCGTCGTGGCGGCAAGTTAGTGTTCGCCGAGACCGTCAGGCTCGACGGCAATATCGGCGCAAAGCTTGCGCGATCGGCGGTGGCGAAGGGCGGCGCCGCGATCGGCACGGCGCTGATCGTGCCCGGCGACGAGGCCCTGATCGAGCGTCTCCGCGAGGCCTCGGAATCCTTTGGCGGCGAGGTCGGGATATCCGCCTGGAATGGCTTTGCAATGGCGCGGTTCTGTGCCCAAGATGCGGCGCGGCTGCGCGCCGACATGATGGCCGTGCTGGCGCGCACCGGTGCGGCGCTGCCGCGGCTCTGGCTCAATTGATCGGCTGAAAGTGTTGAACGGAAGAGATTTCGCATGAACCTGTCTCCCCGCGAAAAGGACAAGCTTCTGATCTCGATGGCGGCGATCGTGGCCCGCCGCCGACTGGATCGCGGCGTCAAGCTCAACCATCCCGAGGCGATCGCGCTCATCTCAGATTTCATCCTCGAAGGCGCGCGCGACGGCCGCACCGTCGCCGAGCTGATGCAGGCGGGTGCGCAGGTC
This sequence comes from Bradyrhizobium sp. Kon69, assembly GCF_055807515.1. Lineage (NCBI taxonomy): Bacteria > Pseudomonadati > Pseudomonadota > Alphaproteobacteria > Hyphomicrobiales > Nitrobacteraceae > Bradyrhizobium > Bradyrhizobium sp. Kon69. Next base: position 48,735 of record NZ_JBVVOS010000009.1, read on the forward strand.
CTCACCCGCGACCAGGTGATGCCGGGAATCCCAGAGATGATCCACGACATCCAGGTCGAGGCGACCTTTCCGGACGGGACCAAGCTCGTCACTGTGCACGAGCCGATCAGGTAGGAGTGAGAGCATGATCCCCGGCGAACTCTTCATCCAGGACGGCGAGATTGAGCTCAATGCCGGCCGCAAGACCGTGACGCTGACGGTTGCGAACACCGGCGACCGCCCGATCCAGGTCGGCTCGCACTATCATTTCTTCGAGACCAACCCGGCGCTGAAGTTCGACCGCAAGAAGGCCCGCGGCATGCGCCTTGACATCGCCGCCGGCACGGCGGTTCGCTTCGAGCCGGGCCAGACCCGCGACGTCCAGCTCGTCGCGGTGGCCGGCAAGAAGACCATCTACGGCTTCCGCGGCGACGTGATGGGGAAGCTGTGAATTCCACAGGAACGAGCGTGGCGCGGCACGGTTGAGGCGAAAACGGAGGACTTTGCCATGCTGTCACCTGTCCGCCTTGTCTCCGAAGCCGCCGAACTCGCCGCGCGCCGCCACAACGGGATGGCGCGCAAGGGCCGCGGTCATGAGCCTTACATCAACCACCTCGCCGAGGTCGCGAACCTGCTTGCGACCGCGACCGACGGCGCCGACGCCGAACTCGTTGCAGCCGGCTGGCTGCATGATGCTATCGAGGACACCGACACCACGCGCGAGGAGCTCGCGCAAAAATTCTCCGACCGTGTCGCGTCGCTTGTCGAGGAATGCACCGACGATATGAGCCTGCCGAAGCCGGAGCGGCGGCGGCGTCAGGTGCTCGACGCACCGAAGAAATCGGCTGGCGCCAGGCTGATCAAGATCGCCGACAAGATCAGCAATATCGGCGCGCGCGTACATTCCGATCCGACGGCCGAGGAACGTGACGACCTCGTCGATTACACCGACTGGGCCGAGCAGGTTGTCGCCGGTTGCCGCGGCGGCAACTCTTGGCTCGATACGACCTTCGACGACATGGTGCTCACAGCAAGGACCTCGCTGTGAGCACCGATCCCAAATTCAAACGCAAACGGGGCTTGTGATGTCCGTCAAAATAAAGCGTTCCGTCTATGCCGACATGTTCGGCCCGACCACCGGCGACAGGGTGCGGCTGGCCGACACCGACCTCATCATCGAGGTCGAGAAGGATTTCACCACCTACGGCGAGGAAGTGAAGTTCGGCGGCGGCAAGGTGATCCGCGACGGCATGGGCCAGTCGCAGGTCACCAACAAGCAGGGTGCGGCGGACACCGTCATCACCAATGCCCTGATCGTCGATCACTGGGGCATCGTGAAGGCCGACGTCGCGATCAAGGACGGCATGATCGCCGGCATCGGCAAGGCCGGCAATCCCGACATCCAGCCCGGTGTCACCATCATCATCGGCCCCGGCACCGACGTGATCGCGGGTGAAGGCAAGATCCTCACCGCCGGCGGCTTCGACAGCCACATCCATTTCATCTGCCCGCAGCAGATCGAGCACGCGCTGATGTCGGGCGTCACCTCGATGCTAGGGGGCGGCACCGGTCCGTCGCACGGCACGTTCGCCACCACCTGCACGCCGGGGCCGTGGCACATGGGGCGGATGATCCAGTCGTTCGACGCCTTCCCGGTCAATCTCGGCATCTCCGGCAAGGGCAACGCCTCGCGGCCCGCCGCGCTGGTCGAGATGATCAAGGCCGGCGCCTGTGCGCTGAAGCTGCACGAGGACTGGGGCACCACGCCGGCCGCGATCGACACCTGCCTGTCGGTTGCCGACGACTACGACATCCAGGTGATGATCCACACCGACACGCTGAACGAATCCGGCTTCGTCGAGGATACGATCAAGGCGTTCAAGGGCCGCACGATCCACGCCTTCCACACCGAGGGCGCCGGCGGCGGTCACGCCCCTGATATCATCAAGGTCGCCGGGCTGAAGAACGTGCTGCCGTCTTCGACCAACCCAACGCGGCCCTTCACGCGCAACACCATCGACGAGCATCTGGACATGCTGATGGTGTGCCACCACCTCGATCCCTCGATCGCGGAAGATCTGGCGTTCGCCGAAAGCCGCATCCGCAAGGAGACCATCGCGGCCGAGGACATCCTGCATGATCTCGGCGCGCTCTCGATGATCTCCTCGGACTCCCAGGCCATGGGCCGCCTCGGCGAGGTCATCATCCGGACCTGGCAGACCGCCGACAAGATGAAGAAGCAGCGCGGCTCGCTGCCGCAGGATAAGGGCAAGGACAACGACAATTTCCGCGTCAAACGCTACATCGCCAAATACACCATCAATCCCGCGATCGCCCATGGCGTTTCGAAGCTGATCGGCTCGGTGGAGAAGGGTAAGCTCGCCGATCTCGTGCTGTGGTCGCCAGCCTTCTTCGGCGTCAAGCCGGATTGCGTCGTCAAGGGCGGCATGATCGTCGCGGCTCCAATGGGCGATCCCAACGCCTCGATTCCGACCCCGCAGCCGGTGCATTACCAGCCGATGTTCGGCGCCTTCGGCAAGGCGATGACCGCGTCCTCCGTGGTGTTCACCTCGAAGGCCGCGATCACCGGCGGCCTCGCGCGCAAGCTCGGCATCGACAAGAAGCTCTATGCGGTCCAGAACACCCGCGGCAGGATCTCAAAGAAGAGCATGATCCACAACGACGCCACGCCCAATATCGAGGTCGATCCAGAGACCTATGAGGTCCGCGCCGACGGCGAGCTTTTGACCTGCGCCCCCGCCGAGGTGCTGCCGATGGCGCAGCGATATTTCATGTACTGAAATAGCGCCTCAACGCATGTCTCAGGAATGTGTCTTGCCGCATATCGGAGGCAGCTTTTCCGGTTTTGCGTTCGATCCCGCCTGGTCTAAGGTCCCGCCCGGTATCTGAAGCCCAGAAGAAAAGCCGGGAGGATTTCTCGTGATCTATGTCGTCGCCACCTTGACCATCAAGCCTGAAACGCGAGCCGAATTCATTGCAGCCGCCACCGCCTGCATCAAGGAGACGCGGAAAGAGCCCGGCAATATCACCTATGATCTGCATGAGAGCGTCACCGATCCCGCCAAGATGGTGTTCGTCGAGCAGTGGGAGAATGCCGAGGCGCTGGTGCCGCATCGCGCCATGGAGCACATGAAGACGTTCGGCCGCGTCGCGGTGAAGTGTTTTACGGCGCCGCCGAAGATCGAAGTGATCACGCCCGAGAAGGTCGAGACACGGTAACGGGGTAAAAGCGCATGATCCGGGCGACGCAGGTCAGGGGACAACACCGCTTCGCGGAAGCGCCGGCGGATACGGTCGTGCTCGATTTCGACGATCGGCACCGCCGCCGCATGGCGATGACGGGGACGCGGGGGCTTGAGTTCCTGCTCGACCTGGAGAATGCCGTCGCGCTGCGCGGCGGCGATGCGCTGGTGCTGGAGGACGGCCGGCTGGTCGAGGTGGTCGCCGCGCCCGAGCCGCTGCTCGAGATCCGCGGCCAGGATCCGCACCACCTTATTCGTGTCGGCTGGCATCTCGGCAATCGTCACCTGCCGACGCAGATCATGGCCAAGGGCCTGCGCATCCGCCGCGACCACGTCATCGAAGCCATGGTGAAGGGCCTCGGTGCGCGCGTGATCGAGATCGAGGCGCCGTTCGATCCCGAAGGCGGCGCCTATGCCGATGCCGGTCATTCGCATGGACACGACGACCACGCGCATCACGATCATGGCCATGATGATCGTCATGATCATCACGGTCATGATCACCACCATGATCGCGCCGCACATGGCGACGGTCACGATCACCATCACCACGACGAGCATTGCGATCACCCCGATCATCACCACGGCCACAAGCATGCTCATGACCACAAATGAGCCGGTCGCGGCCCGCGACCTCGCGGAGCGCGAGGCGGCGGCGCTGTATCGGTTGATGACCTGGCTGTCGCCCGCGTTTCCCGTCGGCGGCTTTTCCTACTCCAGCGGCATTGAATGGGCGGTCGAGGCCGGCGACATCACCGACACTGCGACGCTGGCGGACTGGCTCGACGCGATGCTTCGCGATGGCTCGGGTTTCTGCGATGCGACGTTTCTGGTCCACGCCTATCGCGCCACTGAAGCGGGTGAGGGCGACACCTTGAGCGATATCGCCGAGCTCGCCGCGGCCTTCGTGCCGTCGCGCGAGCGGCAGCTGGAGACGACATCGCAGGGCCGTGCCTTCATCGACATCGCCCGCGCCGCGTGGGATGCCGACGGGCTGGATGCCATGGTTGCGGCATGCCGGACGCCACTGGTCTATCCCGTTGCCGTTGGCGTGGTCGCCGCGATGCACGGCGTGCCGCTGGCGCCGACGCTGCACGCCTTCCTGCATGCGCTGGTCTCGAACTGGATCTCCGCGGCCAGCCGGCTCATTCCGCTCGGCCAGACCGACAGCCAGCGCGTGCTGGTGAGGCTGGAAGCCGCGGTCGCCACGACGGCGAATCGTGCGCTGAATGCGACGCTGGACGATCTCGGCGGCGCGACATTTCGCGCCGACCTCGCCAGCTTGCGGCACGAGACGCAATATACGCGGCTGTTCAGATCTTGAGTTGTTCGGGACTTATTCGATTGTCGTCCCGGCGAAGGCCGGGACCCATAACCACAAATCTTTGTGGCTATGGGAGGATGTGGTCACAGCGCACCTCGTCAGCTCAGTTCGGTGGCTATGGGTCCCGGCCTTCGCCGGACGACATTAGGAGAGAGCATGCCTACTTCTCACGGTCCCTTGCGTGTCGGCATCGGCGGTCCGGTCGGATCGGGCAAGACCGCGCTGATGGACCTGCTCTGCAAGACCATGCGCGAGCGCTACGACATCGCCGCGATCACCAACGACATCTACACCAAATGGGATGCGGAATTCCTGGTCCGCTCCGGCTCGCTGACGCCGGATCGCATTGCCGGGGTCGAGACCGGCGGCTGCCCGCACACCGCGATCCGCGAGGACGCCTCGATGAATCTCGCCGCGGTGGCGGATATGCGCGCCAAGTTTCCCGGGCTCGATCTCGTGCTGATCGAATCCGGCGGTGATAACCTCGCTGCCACTTTTTCCCCGGAGCTCGCCGATCTCACCATTTACGTCATCGACGTGGCCGCCGGCGACAAGATCCCGTCCAAGGGCGGCCCCGGCATCACCCGGTCCGACCTCCTTGTGATCAACAAGATCGACCTGGCGCCCTATGTCGGCGCCTCCTTGGAAAAGATGGAGACGGACGCCAGGCGCATGCGCGGCGAGCGACCGTTCGTCATGACCAACTTGAAGAAGAGCCAGGGGCTGGACCGCATCATCGGCTTCATCGAGGCCAAAGGCGGCTTGAAACGGGCCGGCTGACCGGCGCGACCACCTAACGCAGGCATTTCTTCCGTTAACGCCATGGGCAGAGCCGTGTCCACGGAACAAATTTCGGTCACGGCGATTGATTACCTCCGGTGCCCGGAGCAAATCCGTCCCGGCCGGACCAACGGCCGGGCGGATTTGAGCTTTTCAGGCAACCCAAGTTGCGTATCGATGCCTCCTCCTCCATTATCTCGGCCATTGGGGTTCACCCTGTTTCGGCACGTGCCCGTTCGAGCGGCGTCCATATGCTCCGTGTTTATTGCCGACCTCCTGCTTTCGCCTGAGTAGTCGCGTGGTCAGGCTGGGTTTCATCATCGGCTTCATTGCTCTGCTCGGAGCCCTGCTCTCCGGGCTCGCGGCTTATCGCGTCCACGACCAGGAGCTGGCGCTGGACCGGATCGCGCTGGCGCGCGCGATCGACGTCCATGCAAGCCTTGTCCAGGACCGGCTCACCGAGCGCGAACTGCTCGCGCGGGTTGCCTCCGGCCTGTTCCGGGCGCCGTCGGTACTCAAGCCCAACATGCTCGAGCCGCTGCGCTCGGCCATCTACGCCTTCAAGACCGATTTCGTGGTGGCGGGGTGGGTCGCCCGCCTGAAGCCGAACGAGCTTGCCGCAGCACAGGCCGCCATCGCGAGCGCCGGCTTCCCCAATCCGAGAATCCGCACCTATGACGACAAGCCGATCGATCCGGCGGGTGTTACCCAGCCCATCGACGTGCTGATGGATCTCGAGCCGCGCAGCAATGAGACCAAGGGGCTGCCCGGCCGGAGTTACGACCAGGACCAGGTGCGCGGCGCCATGCTGGCGCGCGCCAGAGTGGAGAAGAGGTCGGTTGCCTCAGAACCGGTTGCTCTCCTGCGTGGCGACGGGCCGATCGGCATCATTGTGGCCGCTCCCGTTATCCCCGAGGGCGCGACGGAGCCGGCGGGCTTCATCACATTTTCCTACGAGCTCTCTTCCCTGATGCTGACCAATGACGACATGTCGTTGTTCGCGGTCGCGCTGAAGGATCCGCGCCGGGAGGGTGGCGAGCTCGTCGCCAACGATCAAGGCGTGGTCTCGGCCCGCACGACGGCGGCCGATGGGCCGGCGCCATCGGCGACGCGCACGGTGAGCTTCGGTGGTCGCGACTGGCAGCTCGGCTATTACGCCAAGACCAATTCGGCGCGCCGCGCCGAGCAGACTGCGATCATCGTGGCGGCGATCGGCCTTGCGATCACCGCGATGGTGTGCGGCCTGTTCGGCTATGTCGCCTACAACAATTTGCGGCTCAGCCGGGAAATCCAGGTCAGAATCGGCTTCGAGCGCCGGCTGACGGCTGTCATCGACGAGCTCAACCATCGGGTCAAAAACATCCTGGCGGTGATCCAGTCGATCGTGACCCGCACGCTGCGCCATGGCTCCGACATCGATGTCGCGCGCGAGCTGCTGATCGGCCGCATCCACGCCATGTCCAACGTCGTCTCGCTGCTCAGCGAGAGCCAGTGGCAGGGTGTCAAGCTGAAGGGCCTCTTCGAGGCGCGCGCCATTCCGCATGCCGACCGCATCGCCGTTACCGGTCCTGATATCGCAGTCAGCGCGCGCGCGGCGCAGAGCCTCTCGCTGCTGTTCTTCGAGCTCGCCTCGCACTCCGACGAAGGCCTGTCGCTGGTCGGCAAGCATCCGCACATCACGGCCAATTGGACGGTGACGAACGAGGGCGCCGGCGAGGTCTTCTATTTCCGCTGGGAGGAGTTCAACACCAGCGAAGCGACGCGCCGCCCCGATTCCGACTTCGGCCTGATCCTGCTCGACCGCGTCGCGCCCGAGGCGCTCGGCGGCACCGCCAAGCGCTATTTCACCGACGTTTCCTATGTCTACGAGCTGACCGCGCCGATGGAGACCGTCGAGGACATGACCGAGCGCGACCGCACCGACAAGCTGTCGGCACCGATCCGGCCCGCGCGGTGATTCCAGGTTAGCTCTTCGGCCGCAGCACGAGGTCAACCAGATTGCGCGCGTAGGCCGGTGTGATCGGCGGGATGCCGAAGACGTAGCGGTAGAACAGGCTGCCATAGATCGCGTCGTAGAGATCTTCGGGCGGTGCTTCCGCCAGAATGCTGCCGTCGTTTTGGCCGACGGCGATCATTTCGACCAGCGCGTCGCGGCGGAATTGCAAATAGCGGGCGTAGAACAGCTCGGCGGAGCCGGTCTTGGAGATGCATTCGGAGATGACGGCGAGCTGGACCTTGCCGAACTCGCCCTGGAGCGCTTCGGCATAGGCGGCGGCATGGCGGCGTGCGCGCGCGGCGGGGCTGCCCGAGCTTGCAGGCGGCAGCGGCAGCATCTGCGCGGCATGGTGAAGGAAGGCGTCGATCAGCAAGGCTTCGCGGGACGGCCACCATTTGTAGATCGTCATCTTGGAGACGCTGGAGTGGCGCGCGATCGCGTCGATGGTGGTGGCGGCAAGGCCGGTGGTGGCCATCAGCGCATAGGCGCTTTGGAGAATGGCGTTGGTGGTCTCGATCGACCTCGGCCGGCCGCGCCGGGGCGCGCTGTCGGCTCCCTCACCCCCGCCATTCGCCATCACCACGCCCGGCCTCCTCGCGCAATCCGCTGCCGCTCCGCTTAGCCCAGCCGCGATGGCCGGCCTAGCGGAATCGGACGGTGCCGGGCTAGGCCTGTTGCCGCAAGGCCGCCGGCAGGTCCTGCCGCTTCGACCAGGCGATGTAGTATGCGACCGCGGCCATCGCCGCGAAGCCGGCCAGACTCACGGCGATCTGCATCACCACCAAATTGGCGCCGGTGATCAGGATGAGATGGCCGGCGAGGGACAGGAATACGCCGACGCAGAACACCGCGAGCCATTCTTCGCCGCATCGGATGACCACCCGTAGCGATCTCCATTGCAGGCCGGGATGATTGGCCGGGACGAGATGTGTCGCGATGAAAGCGAGCGCGAGGAAGTGGACCACGCGATAGGGCGCGAGGTTTTCCTTGTCGGTCGGCGTGATGTTGTCGAGCACGATGTTCGGCAAGTAGGCGGCAAGCGCCGGCGAGTGGCGCATCAGCGTGATCGCCATCGCGGATACGAGATAGGCGCCCGCAAGCACGCGTAGCCAGGGCAGGCCATGCAGCGCGCGGCTCGACGCACCGGTCACGGCGAACCAGGCGCCCAGCACCATCAGCATCTGCCAGCAGTATGGGTTGAAGGTCCACTCCTGGTCCGGATAGACCCGGAAATTCCATTCGAACCAGCGCGCGGCGACGTACAGCGCGACCGATGCAGCCAGCGTCAGGTTCGGCCGCCGCAACAGCCCCCACAGCGCGAACGGAAAGAAGGCCATCAGTGGGATCATCAGCTGTAACAGATCGAGATTCAGCGGCTCCTCCTGGAGCACGAGGCCACGCACCAGGATGCGCAGCGGGTGTTCGAGAATTCCCGATATGTTGTATTCGTGGATGATTTCGGGCGCCATCGATTGCGAGGCGACATAGGCGATGGTGTCGATATAGATCACGAACAGCACGACATAGGCGGCATACAGCCGCCACACGCGGCGAAAGATGCGCGTCGCCGCGACAACGTAGCCGCGCTCAAGCGCTATCCTGCCGTGAATGATCGCGACGCCATAGCCCACCACGAACACGAACAAGTCTGCGGCGCCGCTGAAGCCGAAGTTGCGCAGCGTCAGCAAATTGACCACGTTGTTCGGGATGTGGTCGACGAAAACCGACCAGTTGGCGATGCCGAGCGTCAAATAGAGCCGGGGGTCGTGATGGAATGCGGCGAGGTTCGCCTGGACAGACGGTTTCATCGAAAAAATGACTTTTGGAATCAGGGGCGCTGCTTTTAGCGGCAACCGCCTGCCTATCCGAGTAGCGTTTGCGTGAGTAGGGACATTCGCGTCGGGCGACGCAAATTTGGCGCGGCGCCCGCGGGTGTCGAATTCCGAAAGATGCGCTTGCGGGACCTATGACGAAATTTTCTAACGCGCGCTAGCCGCTACTCGGCAGGTTCAGCCGATGCCTCGTCGGGTACGCCGGCGCGGCTCGCCATGATTCCGAGGGCGACGCCGCCGATCGCCAGGATCGGCAACAGCCGCTTGATCCCGATGGCGCGAACGATCTGGAGTCCGGTGGCGAGCAGCATCGGGTCTGCGAGCATGCTCGAGGCCGCCGACTTCGTGGCGCGCTCGGCTGCGATATGAGCTTGCTTGCGCAGCTGCCGTTTGTAGACCCAATAGCTCACCGCTGCGGTCAGGGTCAGCAGAAAGAAGATGCCTGCACCGGCGAGGCAGGCCTGCACCGGACCATATTTGTTGAGCACAGAAATGAACGCCGCCGCGCACAGGAAGCACGTTGTGATGAAGAGTGCGAACGCCGCGCCTGCTGCCAGCGATGTCAGCCGCACAGTGGTGCCGGTGGATGCGCTGATCCCGTCGATGATGCGCTGAAACATGGCCTTGCTCCTCAGATCCCCACAAGCCGGCACCGGCGGCGCCGCTGCGCCACCGTCTTAATACCCGTTCGCGATCTCAGCGGCGCCAGACCGCGCCGATCAGGAAGCCGATGCCCAGCGCGAGCCCGACGGTCGCGAGCGGCCGCTGCGTGATCGCGTCCTCCAGCGTCTCCTCGATCGAGCCGTAGGCCTCCTGTGCCGCGCCCATCATCGCGCTGCCGCGCTCCGACATGTCGTCGATCGCGGAATCCACGTTCTCGCGCGCCTGGCTATAGCCGCGGCGGGCCTGCTTGCTGGAGGAGTTGGCAAAAGTATTGAGCGCGTCGGTGATCTGATCGGTGAGGGCGGCGATATCGCTTTTCACGGCTGCTACATCCTTCTCGAGGCGTTCTCGGGTGGCTTTGTCGGTCCAGTCTCTCATCCCGGCTTCGGCATTGGTGGCGGACATCGGGGGGCTCCGAGCTGTTGACGATTGAGACAGCCGGGAAACGTTTCGTCGTCGCGTAAGTTCCGTTCACGGAAACCGATCAGTCCTGCGGGAGCTGCGGCGAATCCTGCGGCAACAGATGCTCCTTCAGGATCAGGGCGACGATCAGCAGCGGCGACGACAGGAACGCACCCATCGGGCCCCACAGCCAGGTCCAGAACGCCAGCGCCAGCAGCACCGCAAGCGCATTGAGCGCCAGCCGCCGGCCGATGATGGTCGGCGTGACGAAATGTCCCTCCAGGAAGGTGATGCCGCCAAAGGCGAGCGCCGCCATCAGGCCGCCGCTGACGGTCGGGAAGGTGACCAGTCCCACCACGACCAGAATGGCGAACATGGCCACCGGTCCGATGATCGGAATGAAATTGAGGGTGGCCGCGAGCGCGCCGAGGCCAGCCGGATTGGGCATTCCGGTGAGGGCGCAGACGATGCCTGCGGCGACGCCGACGCCGACATTGATGAGGGTCACGGTCAAGAGGTAGTTGCCGAGATGGACCTCGATCTCGTTGAGGATGCGTAGCGTACGCAGCCGTGCTTCGTGATCGCTGAAGGTCATGATCATCGCACGTCGCAGGTCCCGCCAACTGGCGATGAACAGGATCAGGGTGACGAAGAACAGCAGGAATTCGGTAAACGTCGGTGACAGGAATTCGATCGTCGGCTGCACCCAATCGAATTTCGGCATCTGGAAGCTTGGCAATCCCTCCGAGCCGCCGAGCATCATCTGCAGCTCTCGCCACAGCGCCAGCGGCCGGTCGAACACGTGGACCTTGTCTTTCAACTGCGCGCCGAGTTCGGGCAGGCGCGAGCTCCATTCCATCGCTGGCGAGGCGATCAGCGCGACGATGAAGCCGACCACGGCGGTCACCGCGAGCACGATCAAGGCGGCGGCGAGCCCGCGCGGCACTTTCTGCTTCTCAAGGAAGGTCGCCGCCGGCGAGAGCATCGTGCCGGTAACGAACGCCATCACGACCGGCAGGAAGAACGCCTTGCCGACATAGAGCACCGCGACGATGGCGATGAGGAGCAGTCCGGCGAGCGAGAAGGCGACGAGCTCGGTGCGGCGGATCACCGGCGGGAGCTCGCCGTGGCTCTCAGGAAGCGGAGTGCCTTCGCCGTTTCCGGAAGTCATACGTTCACTGGGAAGGACGCGCACAATACCTCTCCGGCACGGAGGCTTCGGTCCGCGCGCCCATGACGAGAGGAGAACGTCCAAGCGCCCTGCGGGTTCCATCGCGGCTTCGTGAAGAGACGCTCGCTTGACTGTGACGTCGCTGCTGCATCGCTCCACGGAACTTGTATCGGCTCGGCCGCGTTGATCGAACCAGCGCATCACCCAGATGCGGGCATCCAACGGGGCAGCACATGACAAAGTTCTCTGCAGTCCGACGCCGCTTATCGCCGCGCCGCATCACCGCGTTCGCGTTCGCAACCGCCTTGCTGGCAGTGCCGTTCGGCGCCGCAAGCGCACAGACGCTGGGCTACACCTATCCGCAGGATCAGGCTTACCCGCAGGACCAAGGCTATTCGCAGGGTTATGCAAACCAAGGCTATGCGAACCAAGGCTATGCAAGCCCGAACGCGCAGGCCTCCGACGAGGATGCCGCGCTGCCCGATCGCCTGCGCAAGCAGATTGTCAGCTTCGACCGCAGCGAGCCGGCCGGTACCATCGTCATCGATACCAACAATACTTATCTCTATTACGTGCTCGGCCAGGGCCGCGCCATCCGTTATGGCGTCGGTGTCGGGCGCGAGGGTTTCACCTGGTCGGGCGTGCAGAGCGTCAGCCGGAAGGCGGAGTGGCCGGACTGGCATCCGCCGGCTGAGATGATCGCGCGCCAACCCTATCTGCCTCGCTTCGTCGCTGGTGGCCCCGGCAATCCGCTCGGCGCCCGTGCGATGTATCTCGGATCGAGCGAATACCGCATCCATGGCACCAACGATCCCACCACGATCGGCAAGTTCGTTTCGTCCGGCTGCATCCGCATGACCAACGAGGACGTCACCGACCTGTTCGGCCGCGTCAATGTCGGTGCCAAGGTCGTTGTGCTGCCCAAAAACGCGCCGCTGATGGCCAAAGGCGGGGATTCCGTGCGCAAGCGTCCGGCAGTGACGGCGCTGCCCTCGGGCCGTCAGGCGCTGAACATTTCGAATTCGGCCGTGAACTAAGGGTCGAGTGAGGTCACATGAAGAGACGTTCGATCGGCAAACTCGCCGGGGGCGCGGCGGCATTGGTCGCCGTTGCCTCCTTCGGCCTCGCGCTGACGCCACCGGCCCATGCGGAGGACTTTTTCTCGGCGCTATTCGGCGGCTTTCGCGGGCGGGCGGCGCCCGAGATCCGCATGCCGTTCCAGACCGATGACGCTCCGCGCTACGACACGCCGCGCCAGCGGGCCTCCTATGGCGGCGGCACGGCCTATTGCGTGCGCGGCTGCGACGGACGTTATTTCCCGGCGCAGGGAAATGATTCCGAGAGCAAGGCGCAATCCTGCAAGAGCTTCTGCCCGGCCTCGGAGACCTCACTGGTCTATGGCGGCAACATCGAGGACGCGACCACGGACAAGGGGAAATCCTATTCCGACCTGCCCAACGCGTTCCGCTATCGCAATGAGATTGTCGCAGGCTGCACCTGCAACGGCAAGGATCCGGTCGGGCTCGCTCAGGTCAAGGTCGACGACGATCCCACCTTGCGCAAGGGCGACATCGTCGCGGGCGCCGACGGTCTGGTGGTCGCCAGCCGCAATGCCAACGACCGCCGCGGTGTCGCGATGAATTTCTCGCCGCTGCCGGATTCGGTGCGCGCAAGATTCCGCCAAGTGCCGGTAGTGGCGAAGGAGTAGCCCTCAACGTCGTCCTGGCGAAAGCCAGGACGACGTTGAAGGTGTGGGCGCGGCTCTCTCTTTAACGGCCTACGCTACGCTGCGCGGATCTTGCCGAGGAAGTCGCTGACCTCATGGCCGAGCTGGCGGCTCTGGCTCTCCAGCATCTCGGAGGCGTGCTTCACGTTGTCGGCGGCGGCGGCAGCAGCGTCAGCATCGGATTTGACGCCGGTGATGTTGTCCGAGACGTTCTTGGTGCCCTGCGCCGCAAACTGGGTGCTGCGGGTGATCTCTTGCGTGGCCGCCCCCTGCTCCTGCACGGCGGCGGCGATTGCGGTCGCAACCTCGTTCACTTCGCCGATGATGCCGCCGATGGTCTGGATCGCGCTGATGGCGTCGCCCGCGACCTTCTGGATGTCGGCGATCTGCTCGGAGATCTCCTCGGTCGCCTTGGCCGTCTGGCTCGCCAGCGACTTCACCTCGGAGGCGACCACGGCAAAGCCCCGCCCCGCTTCCCCGGCGCGGGCCGCCTCGATCGTGGCGTTGAGCGCGAGCAAATTGGTCTGTTGAGCAATGGTGTTGATCAGCCCGACGACCTCGCCGATTCGGCCGGCCGACTTCTGAAGTCCCTGCACCGTGCCGTCGGTCTCGCGCGCCTGGGTCACGGCGCGGCTGGCGATGCCTGCGGCATGCGCGGCCTGCTGGCTGATGTCGTTGATCGAGGCGCTGAGCTCTTCCGCGGCGGCGGCAACGCTGTCGACGCTCATGGAGGCGTCGTTGGAGGCCTTGCCTGCGACCTGCACGCGGTCGTTGGTCTGCCGCGACACCGCGGAGAGATCGCCCGAGGTCTTGCGCATTTCGCCGGAGGCTTCGCTCAATTCGCCGAGCGTCTTGCGCACCGCGCCCTCGAACTCGCCGACATAGGCCTCGACCGCGCGCTGGCGCGCCGAGGCGCCCGCATTGCGTTCGCGCTCCTGCGCCTCGATCGTGAGCTTCTCGTTGGCCTGCTGCTTGAAAGTCTCCAGCGCGCCGGCAAGCGCGCCGATCTCGTCGTTGCGATCGAGATAGCCGCTATCGACGGCAAGGTCGCCGCCGGCGACCTTCAGCATGGCGTCCCGGATGGTGTTGAGCGGAGTGATGACGCGGCGGCTGACCAGCATGATCGCGCCGACGGCAAGCCCCACGGCGAGCGCCAGTAGCGTAAGCTGCACGAACAGTGCGCGCTCTGCGGCGCCGCGCTGCTCCTGCGTGTGGATCTTGGCAGCATCGAGCGCACCTTCTGCTACTGCGACCGCGCTCGCCATGCGGCCGACCGTGAGCGGGCTCCATTGGTTCGCCGTCATCTCGGGCTTCTCACCCTTGACCAGCGCGTCCGCGAGACGGTCGCGCAAGGCCAGATATTGCGGCTCGAAATAGGAGGTCTTGGCGGAGGCCATCGCGGAGGCGAGCCCCGCCGGCAACTGCATGCCGGACGTCGACAACTCCAGCGCCTTCCACATCGCGCTCGTGCCGCCGACATGTTGGGTATAGGCGTAGCGGCCTTCCGGCGTGATCTTGCCGGCGGCAAGCCCGGTCGAGACGATCAGCGACGCCTCGCCTGCGGTGTTGCGGAGCAGCCAGGCGTTCTGCTTGATCGACAGCAGCTGGTCGATCGCGGCGTCCAGGTGATTGACGGTGGCGGCGAGCGTGTTCGAGAGCTTGTCGAGCGTGTCGAGAAGTCCCTGCGTCGTCTCCATGTATTCCTTGGGCAGGCCGGCGCGGCGCTGGTCCTTTGGCTTGGCCACATCCTCCCAGAACTGCTTCTGCTCTTCGATCAGCAGCTTGTAGAGGCGCGCGAGCTCCGGCACCAGCGTGCCCGATTGCGGAAAGTCCATGGCCGGCAGCAGCTCGATCGCGCGCGCCATGGCGGGCATTTGGGCATCGCGCAGGGCGCGCAGATATTTCTCAATCTCGCCGTCCATCGGCTCGGTCGCGTTCAGGAGGCGGACCGTAGTCGAGCGGTCGGTGCGCAGATTGTGCATCGCCTTGAACAGATCGGCGGACGTGTCGGCGATCTGCGAGATGCGGTTGGCGGTCTTCAGGCGATCCCAGGACTCGTAGGCGGTGAGCGAGAGTGCGATCACCACGCAGACCGACGTGATCGCGATCACCGCCTTCAGCAGCGCGGATACGGTCAGACGATTCAGCATCGAAGTCCCCCAATTCCCATTACAAAGTGCGTGAAATCGCCCCGGCAACATCGGAAAACTGGGCGCACGCAAGACCAGGCAATCGCATGCCGTTTGTGGCTCAGGGCCCAAACGGTGACTGCATCTGAAAGGAAAAGGGTAAAGTTTTAGGCAGGCCGGCTGACGGTAGAAGTACGGAATTACTAGAAGTTGCAGAGGGTTGCGTCGATGGAACCGGCGCGAGAGTTGTGCGTTAAGAAGCGTCAGCAACTGGTCTAATGGGGGTCCTAGCAATGTTGGTCGGCGTCCTCGTCACCTTTCTCGTCGTCATTCTCGTACTTTACCTCATCAACATGCTGCCGATGGACGGCCGCGCCAAGCAAATCGCGCGCGTTGTCGTCATCATCATCGGGATCGTGTCGCTGCTGAAATATCTGGCAGTGTTCTAGCCGCGCTACTGCTCCAACAAAAAAGCCCCGGCGCGAGCCGGGGCTTCTGGTGCTCGCTTATTCGGGCCTACCCCGCCGCTTTGGCCTCGCGGCGGCGGGCGGTGAGGATGTATTCGGTGTAGCCGTTCGGCTGCTCGCGGCCCTTGAAGATGAGGTCGCTAGCCGCCTTGAAGGCTGTGCCGTCGAAGGCGGGCG
The DNA here is from genome assembly GCF_055807515.1 of Bradyrhizobium sp. Kon69. Lineage (NCBI taxonomy): Bacteria > Pseudomonadati > Pseudomonadota > Alphaproteobacteria > Hyphomicrobiales > Nitrobacteraceae > Bradyrhizobium > Bradyrhizobium sp. Kon69. The sequence goes on from NZ_JBVVOS010000009.1 coordinate 64,644, forward strand.
CCATCGGCTTGTAGACGGGATCGCCCGCATTCTGCTTGTCGACGACGAGCGCCATGCGCTTGAGCGATTCCATCACCTGCGCCTCGGTGATGACGCCCTGGTGCAGCCAGTTGGCGAGGTGCTGGCTGGAGATGCGCAAGGTGGCACGGTCTTCCATCAGGCCGACGTCGTGGATGTCAGGCACCTTGGAGCAGCCGACGCCCTGGTCGATCCAGCGCACGACATAGCCCAGAATGCCTTGGCAGTTGTTGTCGATCTCCTGCTTGACGTCGTCGGGAGCCCAGTTCGACTTCGACACCGGGATGGTGAGGATGTCTTCGAGCTTTGCCCGCGGGCCGCCCTTGGTGAGTTCCTGCTGGCGCGCGGTGACGTTGACCTGGTGGTAGTGCAGCGCGTGCAGCGTCGCCGCCGTGGGCGAGGGCACCCAGGCGGTGGTGGCACCGGCCTGCGGATGGGCGAGCTTCTGCGCAAGCATGTCCGCCATCTTGTCGGGCGCGGCCCACATGCCCTTGCCGATCTGGGCATGGCCGGGCAGGCCACAGGTCAGGCCCATGTCGACGTTCCAGTCCTCATAGGACTTGATCCAGGGCTGCGCCTTCATCTCGTTCTTGCGGATCATCGGACCCGCTTCCATCGAGGTGTGGATCTCGTCGCCGGTACGGTCGAGGAAGCCGGTGTTGATGAACATGATGCGCTTGGAGGCGCGCTGGATGCAGGCCTTGAGGTTGACGGTGGTGCGCCGCTCCTCGTCCATGATGCCGACCTTGAGCGTGTTCTCGGGCAGCGACAGCATCTTCTCGACGCGATCGAAGATCTCGCAGGTCAGTGACACCTCGTCGGGGCCGTGCATCTTCGGCTTGACGATATAGGCCGAGCCGGTGCGGCTGTTCTTGACCTTGGAATTGCCTTTCAAGTCATGGACGGCAAGAAGCCCGGAGACGGCGGCGTCGAGCAAGCCTTCCGGAATCTCCTCGCCCTTGTCGTCCAGCACCGCGTCGGTGAACATGTGGTGACCGCAATTGCGCATCAGTAGCAGGCTGCGGCCGTGCAGCTTGACCTCGCCCTTGCCGTCAGGCGTCTTGTAGCTGCGGTCGGCATTGAGCGAGCGCGTCAGCGTCTTGCCGCCCTTCTCGAAATCGGCCGACAGCGTGCCGTTCATCAGGCCGAGCGTGTTGCGATAGACCAGCACCTTGTCTTCGGCATCGACGGCCGCGACCGAGTCTTCCATGTCGAGAATGGTTGAGACCGCGGATTCCATGACCATATCCGCGACGCCGGCCGGATCGTCCTTGCCGATCGCGCTGGTGCGGTCGATCTTCACCTCGACATGCAGGCCGTTGTTGGCGAGCAGCACCGCGCTCGGTGCGGCTGCGTCGCCTTGGAAGCCCGCGAATTGCGCGGCGTTCTTCAGCGCGGTGGCGTTGCCGCTCTTCAGCTTCACCGCGAGCTGGCCCGCGACCACGCTATAGGCGGTGACGTCGGTGTGACTGCCGGTCGCCAGCGGCACGGCGGCATCGAGGAAGGCTTTCGCTTTTGCGATCACCTTGTCGCCGCGCGCCTTGTTGTAGCCTTTGCCGCTCTCGGATGGATCGTGCGGGATCGCGTCGGTGCCGTAGAAGGCGTCATAGAGCGAGCCCCAGCGCGCATTCGCCGCGTTCAGCGCGTAGCGTGCATTGGTCAGGGGCACGACCAGCTGTGGGCCGCAGATCTTGCCGATCTCCTCGTCCACATTGGCGGTCTCGACCTTCTGCGTCGCCGGCTCCGGGACGAGATAGCCGATCTCCTTCAGGAAGGCAGTATAGGCATTGAGGTCGAACGCCTTGCCCTTGTTGGCGCGGTGCCAGTCGTCGATCTTGGCCTGCAACGTGTCGCGCACCGCCAGCAGCGCGCGGTTCTTCGGCCCCAGCTCCTTGATGATGGCGGCGAGCCCGGCCCAGAACGCATCCGGCGCGATCCCCGTCTTCGGGGCCGCTTCCTTGGCGATGAAATCGAACAGGACGGGAGCGATCTTCAATCCGTGGGCGTCGACGCGTTTCATGATGGGCTTTCTCGTTGGAAATGGCTGTTTTTGGCTGCTTTTGACCCGACAGCAGCAAAATGCGCTCCAAGGAGCGGCTTTCAGGGTCTTATTAGCCCCAAAATCGGGGCCGTGAGAAGGCCCCCAAAAGTTGTCAAAATGTCAAGGCGAGTGGCGCCGCTAGTGTCGTCCTGGCGAAGGCCAGGACCCATTACCCCAGGGAGGGGTTTGGCGAACACTCGTCGTCCGGTACTTCGACCGTGCCTAACGGATAGATCACGCGGTATGGGTCCTGGCCTTCGCCAGGACGACACCGATGATGTGGCGGCGCGTGGGCTCCCTCAAGCTGAGCCGGCTCAAATATTCGCGGCGAGGTCCACGAGTTCGTCGAACAGCACGCCGGTCGTCTTGAGCATCTGTTCGATCTCGTCCGCGGCTTCGGCGACCGTCCGCGTCGAGGTGTCGATCACGAGCTCGGCGGCCTCGGGCCGCTCGTAGTCGTTGAGGATGCCGGTGAACGACGCGAGCGTGCCGGCGCGGGCCTTCTTGTAGTGACCCTTGGGGTCGCGCTCCTCGCAAATTTCCGCAGGCGTCGCGACGTGGATCTCGCGGAACGAAGTGTCGGCGATGCGGCGCGCGGTGGCGCGGTCCTCGCGGGCGGGCGAGACAGCGGCGACAATGGCGATGTGGCCGTTACGGGCGAGATGCGTCGCGACTTCGGCGAGACGGCGGATGTTCTCGCTGCGATCGGCGGCCGAGAAGCCGAGATCGCTGTTGAGCCCGGCGCGCAGCGTGTCGCCGTCGAGCAGGATCGGCGAGCCGCCATTGCTGAACAGCCGCCGCTCCAGCGCTTTTGCGAGAGTCGACTTGCCGGAGGCGGGGAGGCCGGTGAGCCAGACCACGGCGCCGTTGTGACGATAGCGCGCGGAGCGCTCGTCGGGCCGCAGCGCGGACTCCACCGGCACGATGTCGACGGGCACGGCGCGCTGGCCGGCGTCGACCGACAGCACGAGACCGCCGCCGGCGATGCGCCCGGACACCTCGATCACCAGACGGCCGGTGCGCGGATTTTCCGTGTAGGGGTCGGTGGCAATCGGATTCGAAAGGGAAATGTCGATCTCGCCGACATGATTGCGCCCGATTGCCTTGTTCTCGACGCTCGACAGCTCGCCCGGATCAACCGCCTTCTCGATCGCGACGACGGTGGCGCGGCTTTCCTTCGGTCCGCAGCGAACCAGGAGCTGGTCGCCCTTGCCCAGCGGCTTGTCGTGCAGCCAGAAGATCCGCGCGCGCAGCCGCCGGGTCTCGCGCGGCGCGCTGTTGGTATGCGCGATGATATCGCCGCGTTCGAGGAACAGCTCGCGGTCGAGCGTGATGCCGACCGAGCGGCCCGCACCCTGGCGGCCCGCGACCGGCGTCACCGGCCAGCTCTCGACCGTCTTGATCCTGGCGATCTTGCCGGCGGGCATGATCACGATTTCGTCGCCGGCAACCAGGCTGCCGGATTCGATCCGGCCCGCGACGATGCGGCGGTCGTCGAACTTGTAGATCGCCTGCACCGGCAGGCGCAGCGCCAGCGCTTCCAGCGGCCGCGCCGGCTCGAGCCTGTCGAGGGCTTCGACCACGGTCGGACCCTTGTACCAGCCGATGCGGTCGGTCCGCTCGGCGACGCCGTCGCCGTCGCGGGCGGAAATCGGGATCACGGCCGTGGGCTTCACACCGAGGCCTTGCAGATGCGCCGAGATCTCGTCGCTGATCTCCCTGAAGCGTTCGGCGGAGAAGTCGACGCGGTCCATCTTGTTGACGACGACCGCGACCTGCTTCACGCCGAGCAGATGCAGGAGATAGCCGTGCCGTCTCGTCTGGTCGCGCACGCCTTCGAGCGCGTCGATGATCAGCACCGCGCCGTCGGCCTGCGAGGCGCCGGTGATCATGTTGCGCAGGAATTCGGCGTGGCCGGGTGCATCGATCAGCACGATGTCGCGTGAATTGGTGCGGAAGCGGATCTGCGTGGTGTCGATGGTGATGCCCTGGTCGCGCTCGGTCTGGAGCGCGTCGAGCAGGAACGACCATTCGAACGGCATGCCGCGCCGCGCGCTGACGGCCTTGAGCATGTCGAGCTTGCCGTCGGGCAGGCTGCCGGTCTCGTGCAGCAGGCGACCGACCAGCGTCGACTTGCCGTGGTCGACATGGCCGACGATGACGATGCGGACCTGCGGACGCGTGGTGCCGTTCGGGGTGGCAGGCGATGCGGGGGTGACGATCATGTTCATACGACGCTCGCGTCCTTGATCAGAGATAGCCGGCGACGCGCAGGCGCTCGAAAGCGTCCTCGGTCTCGTGGTCGAGCGCGCGGCCGGAACGTTCCGGCACCTTGGTCTGCTCGAGCTCGATCAGGATCTCGTCGATAGTCGACGCGTTTGAGGCGACCGGATTGGTGATATCCTGATCGCCCAGCGAGCGATAGCGCTTGCCGTTTTGCGACAGATACAGCGGGATGATCGGGATGTTCTCGCGCTTGGTGTAGGCCCAGATATCGGACTCGGTCCAATGCAGGATCGGATGGATGCGCAAATGCGCGCCTTGCGGCGGCGACGCATTGAAGTGGTCCCAGAACTCCGGCGGCTGGTCGCGCACGTCCCAATTGCCTTCGAGCCCACGTGGCGAGAACACGCGCTCCTTGGCGCGCGTCGCCTCCTCATCGCGGCGAATGCCGGCGATCAGACCGTCGAAACCGTATTTGCCGAGCGCCATCTTGAGGCCCTCGGTCTTGCGCGCGGCGGAACGGGCGGCGGGCGGCAGCGTTGGGTCGACGGCATCAATCGGCGGGCAGGGCTCGACACGCAGATCGAGATCCCATTCCTTGCCGTAGTGATCGCGGAAGCGATACATCTCCGGAAACTTCTTGCCGGTGTCGACATGGAGGGCCGGAAACGGCAGACGGCCGAAGAACGCCTTGCGCGCCAGCCAGATCATGACGTTGGAGTCCTTGCCGAGCGACCATAGCAGGGCGATCTTCTTGAGGCGGCCGAAGGCTTCGCGGAAGATGTAGATGCTCTGGGCCTCGAGCTGGTCGAGATGGTCCATGCTCGGGGCAAGGTCGGCAGAAAATTCTTGCGCGGACACGCGCTCGGCGAGAGCGGGGCTGCTCAGCCCGCCAGCAGTGGAATTGTCCTTGAGAAGATGCATCTCTGCCACTTTGCGTTTGGAGGCGAAAATTCTATAGTTGCGGTGCAAGGGAGAAGAAAAAATTTTCTCTTTGCGCGCTCGAAACGACACATATATAGAAAATAATTCCAGTCAACCCCGGATGTGGGGTAAGCGAGTATCGTATGCGGTTCTTGCCCGTGTTCCTCGATCTCAAGGCCGGTCCGGTGGTCCTCATCGGCGCGGGTGAGCTTTTGCGCGCCAAGCTGCGCGTGCTGGCCGCTGCCGGTGCGCGCATCCGCGTGCATGCGATCGACGGCAATCAGGACCTGGGCCTGAGCTCCGAGGACGCCGCGCGTATCGACATTGCGGCGGCCGATCCGCTGACCGCCGATCTCTCGGGAATCATCGCGGTCGTTTGCGCCGGCGCAGGCGATGTCGGCGTCGCGATGTCGGTCCGCGCCAAGGCGCTCGGGCTGCCGGTCAATGTCATGGACGATCTCGAGCATTCCAGCTTCATCTTTCCGGCGATCGTCGATCGCGGCGATGTCGTGGTCGCCGTCGGCACTGGCGGCACGTCGCCGGTCGTGGCGCGGCGCGTACGCGAGAAGATCGAGGCGCTGCTGCCGGCGCGGATCGGCGAACTCGCCGAGTTCATCGGCGGCTTCCGCAAATCCATCAACGAACGTATTGCCGAGTTTCCGCTGCGCCGCCGCTTCTGGGAGCGCGTCATCGACGGCCCGATCGGCGCCGCCATTCTGGCCGGCCGCAAAGGCGAGGCGGACGCGGCGCTCAAGGCGATTTCCGATCCATCCGCGTTCGCGCGGGCCGACAAGCCGGAAGGCTCGGTCGCGCTGGTCGGCGCCGGCCCCGGCGATCCGGATTTGCTCACCATCAAGGCGCTGCGCGCGCTTCAGGATGCCGATATCGTTTTCCATGACGAGCTGGTCTCGCCTGAAATTCTCGACCGCATCCGCCGCGACACCACGCGCGTGCCGGTCGGCCGCCGCGTCGGCAAGCCCGGCATCGGGCAGGACGCCATCAACAAGCGCATGATCGAGGCCGCCCAATCCGGCCAGCGTGTGGTGCGGCTGAAGGGCGGCGATCCCTTCGTGTTCGGCCGTGGCGGCGAAGAAGTCGAAGCGCTGCGTGCTGCCGGCGTTGCCTATTCGATCATTCCTGGCATTACCGCAGGTCTTGGTGGCGCCGCCGATTTCGAGGTGCCGCTCACCTACCGTCACGAAGCAACCCGCATCACCTTCCTCACCGCGCATAAGGCGCGCGACGCGGAAGTCGTGGACTGGTCGACGCTGTCCGACGCCAGGATGACCGTCGTGGTTTACATGGGCATGACGGCTGCGCCCGCTATACGCGCCGGCCTGTTTGCCGCCGGCCGTTCGCCGGAGACGCCGGTCGGCGTGTTCGCCCGCGTCACGCGTCCCGATGCGCAAGGCGCGATCGGCACGCTGCGCGACCTGCCCGAGCTGGTGCGGCGGACCAACGGCGGCCCTGCCATTCTCATCATCGGCGATGTGGTCCGGCATGCCGGCTCACTTCGCCGCCAAACCCCAAAGCAAATCATCTCTGACCTATTGGATGCAGCCGAATGACCTCCCCGCTTGAGCAGAAGAAGATCAAAATCGCCGGCCCCTCGGTCGTGACCGCCAACCGCACCTGGGACGGCATTGTGGTTTACCGCACCGCCGCCAAGAGCTGGTCCGCGGATCTCTCGGAAGCCGCGATCGTGCGCAACTCCGACGAGGCGAAAGCGTTGCTTGCGGAGTCCGTCGCCGATGACGTCGGCGCAATCGGTCCCTATATCGCCCCGGTACAGGTCGGCGCCGACGGCAAGGTCGAACCCGGCAATCTGCGCGAACAGATCCGCCGCACCGGCGTGACCATCGGACAGCCGGTCCAGGTTTAAGGCATTCTCTCATGTACGCTTACGACGAAATCGACCGCACGCTCGTCAACGAGCGCGTCTCGGAATTCCGCGACCAGGTGAAGCGCCGCCTCTCCGGCGAGCTCACCGAGGACGAGTTCAAGATCCTGCGGCTCCAGAACGGCGTCTATCTGCAACTGCACGCCTACATGTTCCGGGTCGCGATCCCCTACGGGACGCTGGCGTCGAACCAGTTGCGGGCGCTAGCCCACGTCGCGCGCAAATACGATCGCGGCTACGGCCATTTCACCACGCGGCAGAACATCCAGTTCAACTGGATCAAGCTCGCCGAGCTGCCAGATGCGCTGGCCGATCTCGCCGAGGTCGGCATCCATGCGATGCAGACCTCCGGCAACAACATGCGCAACGTCACTTCGGACCAGTGGGCCGGCGTCGCGCCCGGCGAGATCGAGGATCCCCGCATCTGGTCGGAGCTGATTCGCCAGCACACCACGCTGCATCCGGAATTCTCGTTCCTGCCGCGCAAGTTCAAGATCGCGATCACCGCGTCGGACCACGACCGTGCCGCGATCAAGATCCACGACATCGGGCTGAAGCTGATCAAGAACGAGAAGGGCGAGACCGGCTTCGAGGTTCTGGTCGGCGGCGGGCTTGGACGCACGCCGTTCATCGGCAAGACCATCAAGCACTTCGTGCATGGCCGCGACATTCTCAGCTATATCGAGGCGATCCTGCGCGTCTACAACCAGTACGGCCGCCGCGACAACATCTACAAGGCGCGCATCAAGATCCTGGTGCACGAGCTCGGCATCGAGAAGTTCTCGCGCGAGGTCGAGGAGGAGTGGCAGCACATCCGCAACTCCTCGCTCCAGATCGACGACGAGGTGGTCGAGGACATCCGCTCGCGCTTTACCTATCCCGCCTACGAGAAGCTGCCGCACAATCCGGACGAGCTGCGCCAGGCCGCGGCCGATCCCGATTTCGAGGCATGGCGCAAGAACTCGGTCGCCCCGCACAAAGTCCAGGGCTATTCCATCGTCACGATCTCGCTGAAGCCGATCGGCGCGCCTCCAGGCGATGCCACCGCCGAGCAGATGGATGCGCTCGCCGACCTCGCCGACAGATATTCGTTCGGTGAGATCCGCGTCGGCCACGAACAGAACCTCGCTTTGCCGCATGTCGCCAAGCGCGACCTGCCGGCGCTATGGAAGGCGCTCGACAAGCTCGGGCTGGCGACGCCGAACGTCAATCTGATCACCGACATCATCGCCTGCCCGGGTCTCGACTATTGCTCGCTGGCTAATGCGCGCTCGATCCCGATCGCGCAGGAACTGACGCGGCGCTTCGCCAATCACGAGCTGGCCAATCTGATCGGCCGGTTGCACATCAACATCTCCGGCTGCATCAACGCCTGCGGCCATCACCATGTCGGTCACATCGGCATTCTCGGCGTCGAAAAGAACGGCGAGGAGGTCTACCAGATCACGATCGGTGGGCGCGCCGACGAGAGTGCCGCGCTCGGCAATCTGATCGGCCCCGGCGTCAAATTCGACGAGGTTGCCGATGTCGTCGAGGACATCGTGGAAGCCTATCTGGCGCTGCGCGAGCGGCCCGAAGAGCTGTTCATGGACACCGTAAAGCGCCTTGGCGTCGAACCCTTCAAGGAGCGCGTCTATGCCACTCGTTAACGGCGGAAAGATCGCCGACGACAGCTTCGTCAAGCTCGCCGTCGACACGCCGCTGCCCGAGGGCGGCGACATCCTGGTGCCGGCCGAACGCTTCGTCGGCGAGGCCGATACGTTGCTCAAGCGGACCGGCAAGGTCGGTGTGATCTGGCCGAACAATCGCGACATCGCCGAGCTGGTACCCTATCTCGGCAAGATCGCCGTCGTCGCGCTGGTGTTCCCGACCTTCCGCGACGGACGCGCTTACAGCCAGGCGCGGCTGCTGCGCGAGCGCTACAATTACCGCGGCGAATTGCGTGCGACGGGTCAGATCCTGCGGGACCAGTTCGTGTTCATGCTGCGCGCCGGCTTCGATTCCTTCGACGTCAAGAAGCAGGCCGACGCGGAAGCCTTCATGCAGACCGCGAAGCGCTACTCGGTATTCTACCAGCCCACCGGTGACGGCCGCATCACGGCGCTGCACCGGCGCATGCAACTGCGTCACTCCGAAGGAGTCGGCACGTGAACGTAGTCGCGTCGCAGGTTTCGCCCATCTCCGTCTCGGCGCTGCCCTCGGCGGAGGAGCTTGATCGCGCCTTGCGCGATGCCTCGCCCGCCGAAATCATCGCCGCGGCGCTGAAGACGGTCGGGCGCGACAAGCTTGCGCTGGTGTCGTCCTTCGGCACGGAATCGGCGACGCTGCTGAAGGTCATGGCCGATGTCGATCCGGCGATCCCGGTGATCTTCCTCGACACCGGCTGGCTGTTCGAGGAGACGCTGGCCTATCGCGACACGCTGATTGCGACGCTGGGCTTGAAGGACGTCCGCTCGATCAAACCTGCCGAGGAGACGCTGTCGCGCGAAGATCCCGACCGCGACCTCTGGTTCTCCGATCCCGACGCTTGCTGCCGTATCCGCAAGGTCGAGCCGCTGGCGCGGGCGCTGAAACCGTTCGACGCATGGCTCAATGGCCGCAAGCGCTTCCAGGGCAGTACCCGCGCTGACATTCCGGTGGTCGAGGACGACGGTGCGCGGTTGAAGTTCAATCCCTTCGCCAATGTTTCGCGCGAGGAACTCGAGGCGATCTTCGCCCGCGCCAAATTGCCGCGTCATCCCCTGGTTGCGTCGGGATTTCTGTCGGTTGGGTGTATGCCTTGCACGAGCAGAACGACTGAGGGCGAGGATGAGCGTGCCGGTCGCTGGCGCGGCCGGGCCAAGACGGAATGCGGCATCCACACGATGAAGACTTCGTAGCAAAGTTACGCTGCCCTGCTACGAACAAGAAAATCCGTTTCCGTTGACTTAAGCGCGTTTCGCCCCGAGTTATGCCCGCACGTCTTCGCTGACACCGACGTCATCGAAGTGAATGGAGATGGACATGATGCGCCGTATCGTTCCGCTCGCGGCAGGACTGCTCGTGACAGGATTGTTGGCAAGCTCGGCTCTCGCCGCTGACATCAATCTGCTGAATGTGTCATACGATCCGACGCGTGAGCTCTATGTCGAGTTCAACAAGGCGTTCGCGAATGCCTATCAGAAGGAAACCGGCAAAAGCGTCGAGATCAAGCAGTCGCATGGCGGCAGCGGTTCGCAGGCGCGCGCCGTGATCGACGGATTGCAGGCCGACGTGGTGACGCTTGCGCTCGCCTACGACATCGATGCCATCGCGGGCAAAGGCCTCACGACGGCTGACTGGCAGAAGCGGTTGCCGCAAAACTCGTCGCCCTATACCTCGACCATCGTGTTCCTGGTGCGCAAGGGCAATCCCAAGGCCATCAAGGACTGGGACGATCTGCTCAAGCCGGGCGTCGCCGTGATCACGCCGAACCCGAAGACGTCAGGCGGCGCGCGCTGGAATTATCTGGCGGCCTGGGGTTTTGCGCAGAAGAAATACGGCTCGCCGGACAAAGCCAAGGATTTCATCGGAAAGCTCTATCAGCAGGTGCCGGTGCTCGATACCGGTGCGCGCGGCGCGACCGTGACCTTTGTCGAGCGTGGCGTCGGCGACGTGCTGCTCGCCTGGGAGAACGAGGCGTACCTGGCGCTGAAGGAATTCGGTCCGGAGAAATTCGAGATCGTGGCGCCGCCGCTCTCGATCCTGGCGGAACCGCCGGTGACGATCGTCGACAAGGTTGCCGATAAAAAAGGCACCCGCAACGCCGCCGACGCCTACCTGCAATATTGGTATACCAAGGAAGGTCAGGAAATCGCGGCGCGCAACTTCTATCGTCCGCGCGATCCCGAGATCGCCAAAAAACACGAAAACTCCTTTGCAAAGGTCGAGCTGTTCACGATCGACGAACTTTTCGGCGGCTGGACCAAGGCGCAGAGGGAACATTTTGCCGACGGCGGCGTCTTCGATCAGATCTACAAGAACTGATCGGGCGCTGTCGGCGGGGCTTAAACAGGGGGCCTGGTGAGCGCAATCGCAGCACGACGCCGGACATTGCCGGGCTTCGGTCTCACCATGGGGCTGACGTTGTCCTGGCTGTCGATCATCATCCTGATTCCGCTCGCCGGCCTGTTCCTGAAATCGCTCGAGCTGAGCCCAGAGCAGTTCTGGAACATCCTCTCCAGCCGCCGCACCCTGAATGCGTTGCGCGTGTCCTTCGGCCTCGCCTTTGCGGCCGCCTGCGTCAATCTCGTGATGGGCAGCATCATCGTCTGGGCGCTGGTGCGCTACCGCTTCCCGGGAAGGCGGCTGTTCGATGCCATCGTTGACGTGCCCTTTGCGCTGCCGACGGCGGTCGCCGGCGTCGCGCTGACCGCGTTGTTCGCCGAAAAGGGCTGGCTCGGCGCGCCGCTTGCGGCGGCCGGCATCAAGGTGGCGTTCACACCGGTCGGCATCTTCGTCGCCATGATCTTCATCGGCATCCCCTTCGTGGTGCGCACGGTGCAGCCGGTGCTCCAGGATCTCGATCCTGAGATCGAGGAGGCGGCAGGAAGCCTTGGTGCGAGCCGCTGGCAGACCATCATCCGCGTGATCCTGCCCTCGCTCGGGCCGGCGCTGCTCACGGGGCTGGCGCTCGCCTTTGCGCGCGCGGTCGGCGAATACGGCTCGGTGATCTTCATCGCCGGCAATCTGCCCAACGTCTCCGAGATCGCGCCGCTGCTAATCGTGATCCGCCTCTCCGAATTCCGCTACGCCGACGCGACCGCCATCGCGGTGGTCATGCTCGTCGTGTCCTTCGTCATTATTTTTGCCGTCAACCGGCTCCAGCGCTGGGCGCAGAGCCGGATCCCGGCACGCTGAGGGCGGATCATGACGATGCAGATCGCAGATTCGGTTTCGCTCTCGGCCCCCGACGCCAAGGCACGCGCGCATGCGGCGGCCGCGCGGAACAATCTGCGCACCGAACCGCGCGCGGTCCGCATCGTCATCATCGCGCTGGCGATAACCTTTCTCTCTGTCTTCGTCGTGCTGCCGCTGGTTGTGGTGTTCGCGCAGGCCTTCTCGAAGGGAATCCTCGCTTATCTCGCCGCGCTGGCCGACCCGGAGGCGCTGTCCGCGATCAAGTTGACCCTGTTGGTTGCGGCAATTTCCGTCGGCCTCAATCTCGTTTTCGGCTTGGTTGCCGCCTGGGCCATTGCAAAATTCGAATTCCCGGGCAAGACCTTCCTGATCACGCTGATCGATTTGCCATTCTCGGTTAGCCCCGTCATCTCGGGCCTCGTCTTCGTGCTGCTGTTCGGCGCGCAGGGCTATTTCGGCGGCTGGCTGCGCGATCATGACATCCAGATCCTGTTCGCGGTGCCCGGCATCGCGCTTGCGACCACCTTCGTGACCTTCCCCTTCGTGGCGCGTGCGTTGATCCCGCTGATGCAGGAGCAGGGCACGCAGGAGGAGGAGGCCGCGATCTCGCTCGGCGCCTCGGGCCTGCAGACCTTCTTCCGCGTCACGCTGCCCAACATCAAATGGGGCGTGCTCTACGGCGTCCTGCTCTGCAACGCGCGCGCGATGGGCGAGTTCGGCGCGGTCTCCGTCGTCTCCGGCCATATCCGCGGCGAGACCAACACGATGCCGCTGCTGGTCGAGATTCTCTACAACGAATACCAGTTCGTCGCGGCGTTCGCGATCGCCTCGCTGCTGGCGATGCTGGCGCTGATCACGCTGATCGCCAAGACCGTTCTGGAAAATCACCTCGACGAAGGACATGACGCAAGTGAGCATTGAAGTCAGGAATCTCGTCAAGAAGTTCGGCAGCTTCAAAGCCCTCGACGGCGTCGACCTCAAGGTCAATGACGGCGAGCTGCTCGCGCTGCTCGGTCCATCAGGTTCCGGCAAGACCACGCTGCTGCGGATCATCGCCGGCCTCGACTGGCCCGATTCCGGCGAGGTTTCCTTCAACGGCGAGGACGCGCTGGCGCAGGGCGCGCGCGAGCGGCACGTCGGATTCGTATTTCAGCACTACGCGCTGTTTCGTCACATGACAGTGTTCGAGAACGTCGCCTTCGGGCTGCGCGTGCAGCCGCGCGCGATCCGCAAGGACGAAGCGACCATCCGGGCGCGCGTCAAGGAGCTGCTCGATCTCGTGCAGCTCGATTGGCTCGCCGACCGTTATCCGAGCCAGCTCTCCGGCGGCCAGCGCCAGCGCATCGCGCTGGCCCGCGCGCTCGCGATCGAGCCGCGCATCTTGCTGCTCGACGAGCCCTTCGGCGCGCTCGACGCCAAGGTGCGCAAGGAGCTGCGCAAATGGTTGCGTTCGCTGCACCACGAGATCAACGTCACCTCGATCTTCGTCACCCATGACCAGGAGGAGGCACTCGAAGTCGCCAACCGCGTCGTGGTGATGGACAAGGGCAAGATCGAGCAGATCGGCTCGCCCGATGACGTCTATGAGAGCCCCGCGACCGCCTTCGTCCACAGCTTCATCGGCGAATCCATCGAGCTTCCGGTCCTGGTCGCGGACGGTCTCATCACGCTCGGCGACCGGCCGCTGCGGCTCGCGGCAGATGGCCTTTCGCCTGGCGCGTCAAGACTGTTCGTGCGGCGACACGACATGCTGGTCGGCCCGCCCGGCAGCGGTGCCCTCGAGGGCGCCGTGCAGAATGTCCGGAATTTCGGCCCCGTGCAGCGAGCCGAGGTGGCACTCGCTGGCGGCGAGACCATCGAGATCGACGCTCCCCGCGACAGGGAACTGCGCGCCGGCGATACGATCGGCCTGGAGCCCCGCCGCTACCGGATATTTGCGGGCGCCTAAGCGGGCCAACCGGTCAATTTTTCCTCAATATTCACCTTTCAGCCACGGTTGGTATGCAACAACGGCCCCTGATTTTGGGGGCTCCTGTTCATGCGCGCCGCGGCCGCAATACTCATCACTTTGCTGCTCGCCGGCTGCGCCGGCAACGAAGCACCGGTCCAGCAGCCCTCGATGTACGCCGATATGGCCATCCCGGGCGCAAAGCTCGATGCGCAGGCGGCGGCGATCATGATCTCGCAATACCGTCAGAACAACGGGCTCGGCACCGTCGTGATCGATCCTGCCCTGATGAGTCTCGCCGAATCCCAGTCCCAGGCCATGGCAGCGGCCAACAAGATGGACCATGACGTCCGCGCGCCGCTGGCCAAGCGCCTCAGTGCCGGCGGCTATCCGGCGACCGTTGCGGTCGAGAACGTCTCGGCCGGCTATCATACGCTGGCGGAAGCATTTTCCGGCTGGCGCGACTCGCCCCCGCACCGCGCCAACATGCTCAAGGGCGGTGTCACAAAATTGGGCATCGCGGCGGGCTATGCTCCCGGCACCAAATACAAGGTGTTCTGGACCATGATCCTGGCCTCGACGGACGCCCGATAAGCCAGACTTGATCCCGGGATGCATTGACGCCGCGGCAGACTGTCGCCACGGTCGCTCGCCATCTGCTACTGTTCCCGCATGACCGATCATAGTCCAGAAGTCGCAACAATCCCCGCGAACGCGCAACGTGTCCTGGTCCTCCAGGGCGGCGGCGCGCTCGGCTCCTATCAGGCCGGTGCCTATCAGTCGCTCTGCCATGCCGGCTTCGAGCCGGACTGGGTCGCCGGCATTTCGATCGGCGCGGTCAATGCCGCGATCATCGCCGGCAACGAAGGGCAGACGCGCGTCAAGCGGCTCAAGGAATTCTGGGAGATGGTCTCCGCGCCGGTGCCGTGGAAACCGATCGGCAAGAGCGATCACAGCCGCGAACTGTTCAACTCGACCAGCGCCGCATTGATTGCGACCTTCGGCGTACCCGGCTTCTTCACGCCGCGCATTCCGCCCGCGCCGCTCTGGCCGCCCGGCAGCCCGCAGGCCGAGAGCTATTACGACACCGCACCGCTGAAGAAGACGCTGGAGCGACTGGTCGATTTCGACCGCATCAACGATCTGAAGACGCGGCTGTCGGTTGGCGCGGTCGGCGTCACCTCCGGCAACTTCAAATATTTCGACAATTTCGAGTTCAGGAAGCTCGGCAAGAAAATCGGCCCCGAGCACATCATGGCCTCCGGCGCGCTGCCGCCCGGCTTTCCGTCCGTCGTGATCGAGGGCGAGCATTATTGGGACGGCGGCATCGCCTCCAACACGCCGCTCGACTACGTGCTGGACGCCGAGACCGACCGCGATCTCCTGATCTTCCAGATCGACCTGTTCAGCGCCCGCGGCGATCTGCCGACGTCGCTGCTCGAGGCAACCGAGCGCGAGAAGGACATCCGCTTCTCCAGCCGCACGCGGATGAACACCGACAAGAACAAGCAGGTGCACAACGCCCGCAAGGCCGTGCGCGACCTGATTTCCAAATTGCCCGATTATCTCAAGAACGACCCTTCCGTGGAATTCCTTGCCAAGGTATCGCGCGAAAGCACCGTGACTGTGGTGCACCTGATCTACCGCAGCAAGAACTACGAATCCTCGTCCAAGGATTACGATTTCTCGCATGTCGCGATGGTCGAGCATTGGGAAGCCGGCGTGCGTGACGTGCATCTGTCGATGCGCCACAAGGACTGGCTCGAGCGGCCGCAATCCGGCGAGACCATGGTGACCTACGATCTCACGGGGGACGTCACTGCGCCCCCGCCAAAAAGGAGCGAGTAATATGGGAAGTCTGTCAGGCAAGAACGCCGTCGTGACCGGGTCGACCAGCGGCATCGGGCTTGCCTATGCGCGCGCCTTCGCCGCCGCCGGCGCCAACGTCGTCATCAACGGCTTCGGCTCGCCGGAGGACATCGAGAAGGAGCGCGCCAAGATCGAGTCCGATTTCGGCGTGAAGGCGGTCTATTCGCCCGCCGACATGACCAAGCCGGCCGAGATCGCCGGGATGATCGCGCTCGGCGAGAAAAGTTTTGGTTCGGTCGACATCCTCGTCAACAATGCCGGTATCCAGTTCGTCTCGCCGATCGAGGAATTCCCGCCGGAGAAATGGGATCAGATCATCGCGATCAACCTGTCCTCGGCCTTCCATGCCATTCGCGCCGCCGTCCCGGGCATGAAGAAGAAGGGCTGGGGCCGCATCATCAATACCGCTTCCGCGCATTCGCTGGTCGCCTCGCCCTTCAAGTCGGCCTATGTCTCGGCCAAGCACGGCATCGCCGGCCTGACCAAGACCGTGGCGCTCGAGGTCGCGACCAGCAAGATCACCTGCAACTGCATCAGCCCGGGCTATGTCTGGACGCCGCTGGTGGAGAAGCAGATCCCCGACACCATGAAGGCCCGCAATCTCACGCGCGAGCAGGTCATCAACGACGTGCTGCTCGACGCGCAGCCGACCAAGGAGTTCGTCACCTCCGAGCAGGTCGCGGCCCTCGCGCTGTTCCTGTGCGGCGACGATGCCGCGCAGATCACCGGCACCAACCTGTCGATCGACGGCGGCTGGACCGCGGAGTAGTTCGGCGGTGCCGTAGGGTGGGCAAAGGCGCGTCAGCGCCGTGCCCACCATTCTTGTTCGAATGAGGAACAGTGGTGGGCACGCTTCGCTTTGCCCACCCTACAAGATGATATCGGACGACGCCATTTTCGTTCAGTGCGTCCAGGCCAGCGCCGTCTCGAACGCCGAGGACAGGTGCAGCTCCGCGAACATGATCTTGCCGGCGACCACGAACAGCACGCTGGCAAGGGTCAGGCGCAGCACCGTCTCGGGCACGCGCGTCGCGCTAAAGCTGCCGACGACGATGCCGGGCAGCGAGCCCAACAGCAGCACGCCCATCAGCGCCCAATCCACGTCGCCAAGGGCCCAGTGCCCCATTCCGGCTATCAGCGTCAGCGGGACCGCATGGGCGATGTCGGAGCCGACGATGGTCGCCATCGGCAGGCGCGGATAGAGCAGCAGCAGAACGGTGACGCCGACCGCGCCGGCGCCGACCGATGAAATCGAGACCAGCACACCCAGCACGATTCCGGTGACGACCGTCGCGATCGCTGTGGTGCGGTCATCGACCTGCTCCAAACGCCGGCGATAGCGCTCCATGATCGATCTGCGGAAGATCAGCGAGGTCGCGGTCAGCAGCAGCGCGAAGCACAACACCAGATTGACCAGGCCGCGCTCGGAATCGCTGTTGAGGTCGAGCTTCCACAGCACGAGCAGCGTCAGCGCGCTCGCAGGAAGGCTGCCGCAGGCGAGCCGCAGCACCGCCGGCCAGTGCACGCTGCGTGACCAGCCATGCACCACGCTGCCGCCGGTCTTGGTGGCGGCGGCATAGAGCAGGTCGGTGCCGACCGCGGTCGATGGATGAATCCCGAACAGCAGGATCAGCAGCGGCGTCATCAGCGAACCGCCGCCGACGCCGGTCATCCCGACCAGCAGGCCGACGCCGAACCCGGAGGCGACGTAGAGTGGATCGATCATGTCCAGGGAATCTTAGGTTTATCTCGTCGGTTGGGCAATACGACGTAGAATAAACTTTCCCTTGGGCGCAACCGGTTGGACCGAATAAGAAAAATCCTCCTGCAAGGGGGCAGAGTGGAGGCGTTTTCTCCAATTCATCGCTCTCTTGCGAAACGGACGTTTCGGCGAGACGTCAAAACAAAGATTTAGAACTTCGGTTCTGATTCAATCAGATCCGACAACGGTCTAGGCAAATTGCCTACCGGGCTCATTCAGCCCCGCGAGCGGCCGCCGTGACGTGTGGCGAATATGGACAATATGGATCACATCGTCGCTGACGCGGTAAAATATGCGGAATGGATAGCGGACGACCGTTACCACGCGGATTTGGGGGCGGTTCGCAACGCGAGGCGCTGCGAAAGGCGCACCCCGAAGGCGCTCGATGACATCGGCAAATCTCCGTCCGACGGCTTCCGCGATCACAGGGCTGGCATTGCTGGCATAATAGGTCGCGATGTCTGCGAGATCAGCAAGCGCCTCTCGCGTCCAGACGACCTTCATCCCCGTCGAAACTTCGCGAAGGCCTCCGCAACCTCGGCATCCGTAGCGACTTCGCCGCGATCGATGGAGGCCAAGGCCGTGTCGATGCTCCGCAACTCATCTTGCGTCGCCAAATACTCGCCGCCGAGCAGCTCACTCTCGATTTCGCTAGCAATCGCAACGAGCTCGTTCTGGGCCTCTTCGGGCCAAGTCTGAGCACGTTCCAGAAGGTTTCGCAGATCGCTTGCAGCCATGACCCCTATTATATCAGGTGCCGCATTGCTTTCCAAATGCCTTGAGCCGACGGTTAGTGGCCGAACGCCAGCACGTGCAGGCCGAGCCGCTGTCGCACGATCCAGAACAGCAGCACCGTCTCGAAACTGAGCGAGATCGAGGTCGCGGCGGCCGCGCCGTGGCCGCCGAAGCGCGGCACCAGCGCGATGCAGAGCACCAGGTTCATCGCAAAGGCCAGCGCATAGGCCAGCGCGCAGATCTTCTGCTGGCCGAGCATGTTGAGCAGCCGTTCGACCGGGCCGATCGCGGAGCGCACCACGAGGCCGATCGCGGCGACGAACATGATGTCGTAGCCGACCACGAATTGCGGCCCGAACAGCCAGAGCAGCGGCTTGCCGAGCGCGAGCAGCACGATGGTCGCCGCAAGCGACGGCCAGAACGTCCAGTTGATGGCGTGGGCCACGTAAGCCGACAGCCGCGCCTTGTCGCCCGCAGCGTTGTACTCGGCGAAGCGATGCGCGGTCGTCGCCGACATCGCATAGTGGATGAACGAGACCAGCGCCAGTGTCTTCACCACGGCGAAATAGACGCCGACCTCGTCGGAGGGGCGGAATTGCTGCAGCACCAGTACGTCGGTGTAGGACAGCAGCAGGTAGAAGCTTTCGACCAGCAGGATCGGCAGCGAGACGGCGAGCCAGCCGCCGACGTCATAGGCCTTGGGGCCCGGCTCGATGTGATCGGCGAGCTTGCGGTTCAGCACCGCCATCTGCCCGGTCATCGCGATCCACACCGCGCCGGCGCTCGCGACCATCGCGGCGACCGCGCCGAGATGATAGCCGAGCAGGAAGGCGCAGGCCGTGATGCCGATTATCAGCGCCTGGCGGATGATGAATTGCGGCATCAGGCCGAGCTGCATCCAGTCATGCGAGCGCGCGATGCCGTCCTGGGTGTTGGCGACCACGAAAGCGGGCAGCGTCATGCAGCCGATATAAAGCGGCAGCTCTTCGGCCGGATTGATCCAGGGCGACAGCAATTTGACGAGACCGGCGAGGCCGAGGGACACCAGTGCGGAAACGCCAAAGGTCAGCCAGCGGCTGCCCGAGAGAAAGCCGCGCAGCAGCGCATGCTCGCCACGGCTGCGATATTCCGGAATGATTTTTTGCGCGGAGGCCGAGATGCCAAAGTCCATCATGCTGCCGAGCAGCAGCACCCAGGTCCAGACATAGACATAGACGCCGTAGTCCGACGTCCCCATCCAGCGCGCGAGCAGGACCTGCGAGAAATAGGCAAGGCCAGCGCTGATCACGCGAATGATGAAGATGGTGCCGGCCAGCCGCCGCGTCAGCGATGCCTCGCTCGACCCGCCCGTCAATTTATCGCGCAGCCGCGCGATCAGGCCGGCAGGTCCGGTCGTTGCGGGGTCTGCATCCATCACGGCCAATTCGAAGGGTCTCCGAGGCGCGCACGAGTGCTGCGGCAGGCTTGCCGCAGGAGCCCATGGGATTAGCAACCATTCGTTAAGATTCGGTTGGGTGGGCCACGTCTCTATCCCACGTCGTCCCGGCGAAGGCCGGGACCCATAACCGCAGGGAGAGGTTTGGCGAAGACGGGTCGTTCGGGATTTTCACCGTGCACTGTCGATAGATCACGCGGTATGGGTCCCGGCCTTCGCCGGGACGACACTCAATCCAAACTGGTATTGAACTCGTACGACTTCTCCGGTCCGACCAGCGTGAACTTCAGCGCTGCGCCGTCAGGCTTGGCGCCCGGCGGCAGTCCGTCGAGCTCGAAAGAAAATCGCTTCACGCCCGGTGGGCTGGGCTCGACCGGTGCCGGGATCGGCAACGCCCAATCGGGCGTCGGGCCTTCCACGTACAGATTGACAGCGCGCGCATCCGGCGCGACCACGTCGACCACGACATTCTTGGGCCCGTCACGTTTGACGTCGCGGATGGTGAGCGGGTTGGGATCGCCGATGGTGGCAGGCTTGGGCACCGTGTCGAGTGCTGCACGCAGATTGGCGTCCTCGGTCGAGGCGACGCTGTTGAAGCCGAGTTCGGCGCGGGCCTCGACCGGAATGCAAAGCTTTTCGCACACCGCATAATTGATCTCGGCGCGCAACGTCACCGGCTTGTCGGCCGCCTTGGCGATGATGCGCAGGGGCAGCACGATCTGGTCGTGGTAGCCGATCGAATGGCCGCCCGCGCCGTCGTCGAATTTCTGCGGGGCCGGCCACATCACCGTCACCGCCTCGACATTGTCGGATTTTGAGAAATCGAAGCGTGGCGGAACGCCGGAATCGCCCGGCATGCGCCAATAGGTTTTCCAGCCAGGCTGGATCTGGAAGGCGATACCGCCGAGCAGGACGGCGCCGCTGCGCGATCCCGCCAGCAACCGCACCGCGGAATGTCCATCGCGCTGCCACGGCGATGCGTCGCCGGCATGGGCCGCAAGCGTCAGCGACGACGCGAGCAGGGTTGTCGCGACGCCAATCGCCGCACGCCGGGGAACTCTTGTCAGCATGGTACGTCTTTACAGGGTCACCCCGCGGCAAACCATTGAATTGCTTGTGATGGATGCACTTGAATCAGGTCCGTGCAAGCCTTGATTTGACAGCCGGCCGGCCCGACATCAGGATAGGAATTGAAACCGGAGTGCTTCACCGATGGCTCCCACAGGCAAGAGGACGGGCGAAAGCACCCGCAAGTCAGCCCCCGCGCTCCCGAACTCGGCGGGCTACCTCGACGGCCAGCTGTTGATCGCCATGCCCGTGATGGGCGACGAGCGCTTCGAGCGCTCGGTCATCTATCTCTGCGCGCACTCCGCCGAAGGCGCGATGGGCATCATCGTCAACCACCCGGCCGGCAGCATCGATTTCCCGGAGCTGTTGCAGCAGCTCGGCATCATCAACAAGGGCGAGCACATCAAGCTGCCGGAGAATGCCGAAAGCATGAAGGTGCTGCGCGGCGGTCCGGTCGATACCGGCCGCGGCTTCGTGCTGCACTCCAGCGATTTCTACATCGAGAACGCGACGCTCCGGATCGACGACGGCGTCTGCCTCACCGCGACCGTCGACATCCTGCGCGCCATCGCCAACGGCTCCGGTCCCAAGCACGCCATCCTCGCGCTCGGTTATGCCGGCTGGGCGCCGGGCCAGCTCGAGACCGAAATCCAGAGCAATGGCTGGCTGCATTGCGACGCGGATTCGGATTTGATCTTCGGCGACGACGTCGACGAAAAATACGGACGCGCGCTGCGCAAGATCGGCATCGATCCCGGCATGCTCTCGAATGAGGCGGGGCACGCGTAGGCTTGCTGTCGTAGGCTTTCTGTCATGCCCCGCGAAGGCGGGGCATCCAGTACGCTGCAGCGTATCGGTTCTATGAGCGACGTCTCGGAGTACTGGATCGCCCGGTCAAGCCGGGCGATGACACCGATTGCTGAGTAGCGCCTACTCCGCCGCCTGCTGCTGCACGGTCGGCTCCGTGCCCGCGACCGTCGCGCGGCGCATGTCGCGGGGTTGAGACTGGTCGTAGCGGCGGACGCGGTGCATGGTCTGGCGGTTGTCCCACATCACGAGATCATGCAGCGTCCATTTGTGGACGTAGACGAACTCGCTCTGGGTCGCGTGCTCGTTGAGATCGCGCAGCAGCAGCCTTCCCTCGGGGACGCTCATGCCAACGATTTTGCCGGCATGCGATGAGAGATAGAGCGACTTGCGGCGATGCACGGGGTGGGTGCGCACGAGACGTTGCAGCACCGGCTTGAACATCTCCTTCTCGTCATCTGTGTATTCGGTGAAGCCGAGTGATCCCCGCGAATACATCAGCGAGTGCTCGCAGACGAGGTCTTCGATCTCCGCCTTGGTCTCGTCGTCGAGCGCGTCATAGGCCGCGCGCATGTCGGCGAATTCGGTGTTGCCGCCCTTCGGGTTCACCACGCGCGCCGAGAGCAGCGAGAATTTCGCCGGGATGGGGCGGAACGAGCTGTCGGAATGCCACAGGCAGTTGCCGAGGTTGAACAGATGCGCGCGGCTGTCCTTTGCCAGCGGCTTGCCGTCCTTGCCAAGATTGGAGACGTCGTTCAGGCCCGTTTGGAGCCGGTAGTCCTTTTCCTTCGTGACAGTGCCGCCGCGCGCGTCCTCGCGCTGGCCGAAGTTCAGCGCAAAGGCCATCTGCTGGTCGTCGGTGATGTCCTGGTCGTGGAACACCAGCACCGCATATCTGTCCATGGCGGCTTCAACCTCGCGCGCCTCATCTGGTGTGAGAGGCTGTCGCAGATCGAGGCCGGAAACCTCGCCGACAAAATGTGTTTGAAGCTGCCGGATGGCGATCGTCATGGTGTTTTCTCCCGGGCGTGCGAGCGGTTGGTCCTGCTCTGTCGGTGAAAAAGTTACTCCCGTAACAAGCGATGTCAACGCTTGGGCAGCATACCTCTCACGCGTTGCGCGCCATCAGGCCGCCGTCGACGGGGATCACCGCGCCGGTGAGGAAGGACGCTGCCGGCAGGCACAGGCTCAGCGTCATGTGCGCGACTTCCTCGGGATCGCCGTAGCGGCCCAGTGCAGTGCGTCGCTTGGCGTAGATGGTCTTGTGCTCTTCCGAGATCCGGTCGGTGATGGCGGTGCGGACCGGCCCCGGGCAGATGCAGTTGACGGTGATGCCTTCACGGCCGAGCTCCACCGCAAGCGAGCGGGTGAGGCTGGCGACGCCGCCCTTCGCCGCCGAATAGGGGCTGTGCAATGCGGTGGCGCCGAGCGCCTCGGTCGAGGCGATGTTGACGATGCGCGGGCTCTTCGACTTGCGCAAGTGAGGCAGCGCGGCGCGGATGATGCGCGGATGCGCCGTCAGCATCACCGCGATACCCCTGGACCAGGCGTCCTCATAGGCTTCGTCGTCGATCGCGACGCGCACGGAGATGCCGGCATTGTTGACGATGATGTCGAGCCCGCCGAAATGCGCAGCGACGTCGCCAACCACGCGCTTGATCTCATCGCCATCGGCAACGTCAAGCTTCCAGGCTTTCGCGGCTCCGCCGCTTGCCGCGATCTCCTTCGCCACGGCCAGCGCGCCCTGCTCGTCATAGTCGGTGACGGCAACGTTTGCGCCGTCAGCGGCGAACACGCGGGCCGTTGCACGCCCCATGCCGCTGGCCGCGCCGGTAACGAGAACGGTCAGGCCATTCACGGACCGGCTGAGCTGTTTGAAATCGGACATGGTGTTTCCTCTGACCGCTGCTTGTTCTTGTTGTGATTGACAAGGCTGTCATCGATCCGCAGACAGGTCAAACAAGCAAGACAATCGGGGAGGCCAGCGATGACGAACGAGCTCGATTTCTCAGGCAAGCAGGTGCTGGTTGTCGGCGGATCCAGCGGCATCGGCAACGGTATCGCGCAAGCCTTTCGCGTCAGGGGCGCGCAAGTTGCGGTCTGCGGCACGCGTGCTCACGCGAAGGAATATTCAGCTGAGGAGGGCTCGGATCTCACCGGTCTCTCCTACGCGCAACTCGACGTCGGCAATGCCGGAGCGGTCGAAGCGTTCAAGCCGGCATTCGAACGGCTCGATATCCTGGTGCTGGCGCAGGGCGCGGTGCTCTATCGCCGCGGCGAATTCGAGATGGCCGGCTTTCGCAAGGTCGTCGAGGTCAACCTGATGAGCCTGATGGCCTGCGCCACGCGATTTCATTCCATGCTGCGGGACTCGCGGGGATCGCTGATCATGGTGTCCTCGACCGCGGCCTATCATTCCACCATGGGCAATCCTGCTTACAACGCGTCGAAGACCGGCGCGGTCGGATTGACGCGCACGCTGGGCGAGGCCTGGGCCGAAGACGGCATCCGCGTCAACGGCATCGCGCCCGGTCTGGTCGACACCAAGATGACGAAGGTCACGACCGATAATCCCAAGCGGCTCGAAGGTGCACTTTCACGCATTCCGCTGCGGCGATTGGGCACGCCCGCTGACATGGCCGGCGCGGCGCTGTTCCTGGCATCACCGCTGTCGTCCTACATCATCGGCCAGACATTGGTCGTCGACGGCGGGCTTATTCTTTGAGTCCAATTTCAAGTCAGATGGAACTGCGCCGCTCCTGATCGGTTACTTGGGCTGACCCCCGAGGAGGAGCATCATGGATAAGGATCGGATTGTCGGATCGGCCAAGGAATTCGCCGGACGCGCGGAAGGCGCCATCGGAGATATGGCCAGCGATACGCAGACACAGGCGTCCGGCAAGGCTCGCGAAGCCGCCGGCACCGTGCAGAATCTCTACGGCCAGGCCAAGGATGCGGTACGTGACGCCACGGACACCGCGGCCAGCTATGCCAAGGACGCCTACGACAAGCCGGCTGAAACCTTGCGCGACGGCTCGCAGGCGATTGCCCAGAAGGTGCAGGACAACCCGATGGGCGCGCTGCTGGTCGCCGGAGGTATCGGCTTCGCGCTCGCGCTTCTGATGGCGCGGCCTTCGCGCCGCCCGCCGCCGCGCTGGCGCTATTACGGCTGAAGCCAACGCGCGATAAGCATCGGGCCCCGGACGCAGCACGGCGTGTAACACCGCATTGCTGAGCCGGGGCCCATTCTTTTTGTGACTGTCGGACGTGCTGGGTCCAGCTCTGCGCAGCAGCGTTTCACGCTGCAGCGCGTCCGGGACACGAGACCTCAGCTTAGAAGAAATTACCGGAACACTTCCGCCGATCGCCCGACGTTGCCTGGTGGACGCGGGATCGCGGGGTTGGGATTCGGATTGCGCGGCGCCGGCGCCAATTGACGCGGCGGGGGCGGCGGCGAACCAAAGCCGAAGAAATCGCGCATCGATGGCGCTGCCTGTGCCGGTTGCTGCGGCGCCGGTGGCTTCTTCGGCGCAAGCTTTGGCGGGGCGATCGCTGCGGCCGCACCCGGCGTACCGCCGTCGGGCGTCGTCGCGGCCACCGGCGTATCGCCCTTGGCCTGCTCGCGGCCGACTTCGCGGCGCGGCCAGGCATAATCGTCGGCGCGGCCGGCGGGCGCAGCCAGTGGCTCGCCCTTCACCATTGTCTTCGCAGCGAGCGCATCGACGGCGGCAGGACGCGAGCCCGGCCCACCCAGCAATTGATCGGTCGAGATCGAGGCCGCCACCAGCGGCACGATCGGGCCGGCCAGCGGCCGCGGTGCGGGCTTGCCGGGTTCGGCGCTGGTGTCGGGGGTCGCCGGTTCGCTCGGCAGCGCGATAGGGCCGGAGCGCCCGGCGAGCAGGCGGGTGATCTCGCGCTCGACATAGTGGGCGAGCTTGCGCGCGCCGGGTTTCGTGAAATAGACGCCGTCACCGCTGCGGAGCTGACGGATCTGGCCTTCGAAGTCCGGGCCCTTCTGCAGGAAGCGGCCCGCCTCGTCGACAAAGCCGTCCCAGACGTCGACGTATGTGATGCCGGCCTTGGCCGCGCCTTCGCGATAGAGCGAATCCAGGAACAGCATGTCCGCGGTGCCCTTGGGACCGCGGATGGCGGGCAGGCCGACCCAGAGCACCGGCACGCCCTTGGACTTGAGGACGTTGGCGAGCTCCTCGATCTTCTTGCCGTAGAGTTCGACCCAGCGCTCGTCGCGGAATTCGTAGAGGCCGTTCGGGTTGCGTGCGGTCTTCTCGGGCGCTGCGACTGCGGGTGCGTCAGCGTTATCGGCATCATCCTGCGGCAGGTCGGCATCGGCCGGCTTGTCGTCCGGCTTCGCGGCGGTGGTGTCGCCGGGCTTGGCATCGCCGGGCTTGCCCGGTGGTTTGCCGCGCGCGCCCTTGTCGTTCTTCTTGTCCGTCGCCTTGTCCGATTTATCGGGGGCTGCCGCCTCGCGGATCGCGATGCGGTCGTTGAGGCCGAGCATCACCACGATCACGTCGGGCTTCTCGGTCTCGAGAATGCCCTTTGCAGCAGCCGTCCAGTCTGAGGGCTCACCCTTGGGCTGATACTTGATCAGGCCGGACGTGGTCTTGTGCTTGCGGATCACGCCCATGTCGGGCTGCTCGGTGTAGGCGTCCTCCAACCCGTAGGCGAGCCAATCGGCCATGGCGTCGCCGATCACCAGCACGTTCCTGTCGGGAGTGGTCTCGCGCTTGGCCGGCGCCGGCGCGCGCGAAAAGTCCTGACGCGGTGCTTGGGGCTGTTGCTGCTGGAACGGCGCGAAGAAGTCGCCGCCGAACCATCCGCCACCGCCACCTCCACCTCCGCCGTTCCGCGGCGGCGGCGGAGCCGAACGCTGCGGTGGGCCGCCGAAGCCGGGGAAGTTGAAGAACTGCGCCGAGGCGGGTCCCGCGACCGACACCAGAATCGCAAGCGCCGTCCCCAGCGCGATTAGCGGGCCGCTCTCGGTCAGCACCTTGAACAGGGACTTCTTCGACATGCGATCTCGGCACGTGCAATGGGGATCGGGACAGGCTCGAATATAATAACGGAATCGGGCGCCAAACGGGCAGATTCTCTTTTCAGTTTCTCTTCAGATACTGAGATCCTTGGCCCAAGATTCTGGGGTTAAGATCCTTGGCCCATACACGGCGAACGGCCGCCCCGGTCAAGGCTGTCGGCCAAAATCCCTGTTCAGGGTTACTTTCAGCGCGATTTTACCGCCCGCGCAGCCGGTTCAGGGCGTCGGAGGAGGCAAATCCGTCCGCGGGGACCCCGATCGAGGCCTGGAAGTTGCGCAGGGCTTCCCGGGTCTGGCCGCCGAACTGGCCGTCGGGGGTGCCCTTGTAGAAGCCGCGCTGGGCTAGCAGCTGCTGCAGTTCCAGCCGCTCGGTCCGGGACAGCTCCCGTTCCTGCCGCGGCCAGGGCTGCACGAACGGCTGGCCACCGCGCAAGCGGTCGGCGAAATGGCCGATCGCCAGCGCATAAGCCTCGGCCGGATTGTACTTCATGATGACCCGGAAGTTCTGCAGCATCAGGAAGCCCGGCCCCTGCGCGCCGGCCGGCGCCAGCAGATAGGCCTTCTCGGCCGGATGCGGGAAGGGCTGGTTGGCCGGGCGCTTGAGGCCGAGCTTCTCCCATTGCGCCACCGTCATCGCCTTGGCGCGATCGGCCAGCATGTAGTTGAAGCCTTGGGGCACCACGACCTCGTAGCCCCAGGTCTGGCCGGCCTGCCAGCCGTCCTTCTTCAGATTGTTGGCGGTCGACGCAATCAGGTCGGAGGGATTGTCGACGACGTCACGCCGGCCGTCACCATCGCCGTCCACGGCAAAGCGCTTGAACGCGGTCGGCATGAACTGGGTCGGGCCGAAGGCGCCGGCCCAGGAGCCGCGCAATTGTTCGGGCCTGAGATCGCCGCGGTTGAGGATCTCCAGCGCGGAGAGGAATTCATCCTTGAAGTAAGCCTGGCGGCGGCCGATGCAGGCGAGCGTCGCGGTCGATTGCAGCACGCTGCGGTCGCCCATCTGCGTCGAGTAGTTGGATTCGATGCCCCAGATCGAGGCGATGATGTAGCGATCGACGCCGGTGGCTTTTTCGGTGGCGTCGAACTGCGCCTTGTACTTGGCCAGGATCTCGCGGCCCTTGGCGAGGCGGTTGTCGTTCACGAGGATGTCGAGATAATCCCAGATCGACTTGGTGAACTCCGGCTGCGAGTCCATCAGGTCCATGATGCGCAGATCGGGCGCGAGGCCAGCCGTGAAGCGTTGGAAATTGTCCTGCGTGATGTTGCGCCGTGCGGCATCGGGCCACATGCCCGCCACGCAATTGTTGAAATTGCCCGCGGCCTCGCGGATCGCGGCGGCCGTCATCAACGGATGGCCAGAGGCGCCGTCCTCGCCGGTCCAGGGTTGAACTCCCGTTGGAGTGCCGCTGGGCCCGGGCGCTGCTGGCGAAGGCGCCGCGTTCGGGCCGGAGAAAATACCGCCGAACAGATTTGACAGACCATTCTGAGACTGCGCGCCGGCGGGAAGCGGGAACAGCAGGGCGGCCGCAATCATCGTCGCACCGGTCACGGACCCGCCCCGTTTCGCCAGCTCTGCCATTGATTGCATCATGTCCTCACCTGTCCGGCCAAAATCCGCCCTCAGGAGGCCTGGTTACGGTTGCCAACAGCTTAACAAAGGTGAAATTTTGATGGTGGCCTTTTTCTTAACTCTGTGAGGATGAGGCCCCACATCCGCCTTTGTTGGCGGCTGCAAACAAGCTAGCAAGATGGCATTGCTCCCTTCACGTGTTCCTCAGGTATTCGATCAATCCCATGAAAATCCGCAAAGCCGTATTTCCCGTTGCCGGCCTCGGCACCCGCGTCCTGCCCGCCACCAAGGCGATGCCGAAGGAAATGCTGACGATCGTCGACAAGCCGCTGATCCAGTACGTCTATGACGAGGCCCGGGAAGCCGGCATCGAACACTTCATCTTTGTCACCGGCCGCAACAAAAGTGTCATCGAAGATCATTTCGACCGGATGTTCGAGCTCGATGCGACGCTGGCCGCGCGCGGCAAGAAGACCGAGCAGGACGTTCTGGCGCAGAACCAGCCGGAGGCCGGCGCCGTCAGCTTCACCCGCCAGCAGGCGCCGCTCGGCCTCGGTCACGCGGTCTGGTGCGCGCGCGACATCGTCGGTAACGAACCGTTCGCGGTGGTGCTGCCCGACGAACTCGTGCTCAATTCGCCCGGCTGCCTGAAGCAGATGATCGACACCGCCAGCAAGCTCGGCGAAAAATCCAACGTCATCGCGGTCGAGCCGGTGCCCGATCATCTGACCCATCAATACGGCATCTGCGGCGTCGGCAAACGCACCGGCAAGATGTTCGAGGTCGACGGCATGGTCGAGAAGCCGGCCAAGGGCACCGCGCCCTCCAACCTCTCGATCACCGGCCGCTACATCCTGCAGCCGGAGATCTTCAAGATCCTGGAGACCCAGGAGCGCGGCGCCGGCGGCGAGATCCAGCTCACCGACGCCATGATCGGCCTCGCCAGATCGCAAAAATTCTACGGCGTCGAGTTCGAGGGCGAGCGCCATGATTGCGGCTCCAAGCCCGGCTTCCTCCGCGCCAACATCGCCTACGGCCTGAAGCGGCCGGAGCTGCGTGACGGGCTCATTGCGGAGATGAAGAAGTATTTGGGGCAGTAATTGCCGTCGTCCCGGCGAAGGCCGGGACCCATACCGCGTGATCCATCGTTTCCGGTCGGTAGCAGTACCGAACGACGAGTCTTCGCCAAACTATGCCTTGTGGTTATGGGTCCCGGCCTTCGCCGGGACGACGCTGAAGGTATTGCGGGCTACCTACCCAAACGACGGCCGCCCTCTCACGCCACCAGCGACAGCTTCGGCAGGCTCGCGACCACCGACTGATTGCGGCCGCCGGCTTTTGCGGCGTAGAGCGCCTTGTCGGCGGCGGCGACCAGCAGCGGCCAGTCCATGCCCGTGGTCGGAACGAGGCTCGCGATGCCGCAGGACACCGTCGAGCTCGTGTGGTCGTCGGACCATCCCTGCACCTTGGCGCGGATCTTCTCGGCGACATGGAGGGCGTCGGTGACCGAGGTCCCCGGCAGCAGCACGGCGAATTCCTCGCCGCCATAGCGCGCCGCGCAGTCGCCGGCGCGGCTCACCGAATCGGAAATGCAGATGGCGATGCCGACCAGCACCTGGTCGCCGGCCTGGTGGCCGAACGTGTCGTTGTAGGCCTTGAAGTGATCGGCATCGATCATCAAGAGCGCGATCGGCGTCTGCTGCCGCATCGCGCGGCGCCATTCGACGTCGATCACCTGGTCGAACTTGCGGCGGTTCTTCAGGCCGGTGAGCGCGTCGGTCGTCGCCATCTCTTCGAGCTTGCGCTCGGCCTCGGCGCGCCGGCCGATTTCGCGCGCGAGCACCAGCGTCGATGCCAGCATGAACAGGCTGAGCGCCAGGACCACGGCGCCGATGCGGTAGGCTTCCCTCTGCCAGAGCTCGAACACGGTGTTCAGTGGCTTGCCTGCCACCACGAATAGCGGGCTGGTCCCACCGCTGCGGACATAGAGCCGCGGCGTGCCGTCGATCGGCCCCTGTCCAGCGAATGCGCTGCCGACCTTCAGATTTTCGGCCTTCCAGATCGGCCGGGTGGCCAGATTCGTGCCGATCACGTCGAGATCAAACGGCCGCCGCATCATGACGGTACGGTCGCGCCTGAGCACGGTGATGGTGTCGTCGGGATCGAGGCTCAGCCGCTCGAACAATTCGTGGAAATAGCTGAAGCGGATCGATCCGGCGACGACGCCGAGGAAGCCGCCGTCGGTGTCGCTGATGCGCCGGCTCAGCACGATCGAATAAGCGCCGCGGAACAGCATGGGACGGCTAATGAAGAGGCCTGCGTCCGGATTGTCCCGATGGGCCTTGAAGTAATCCTCGTCGCCCCGGTTCACGACAACGGGATCGAGCGTCGACGCGTCGATGGTCAGCCGGCCGTCGGCGTCGAACACCTGGATCGCGCCGAAATGCCTCGCCGTGGTCGAATGGTCGAACAGGATGAGGTGACGGATCGGCTTCGAGACCGTGGCGATTTCCGGCAGCAGCATGTTGCTGGCGACCGCCTTGAGGGCCAGGTCGTAGATCTCGATGTTGCGGCTGACGTCGGACTCGATGGTCGTCGCCAGGTTTTCCAGGGTCTGGCGGGCGAGCGCCTCCTCGCCGCGGCGCATGTCAAGCATGACGTTGACGCAAATGGCGGAAAAGCCGATCACCGTCACCACGGACGAGATGATCAGCAGCTTCGCCGAAAGCCGCCATGGCCGCCGGGCCGTGACGTCGCGCCATCGAGACAACATCGTTTGCTCCCGGCACCAGTGAATGCGCCCGAAAGCTTGAGTAGTGTTTAAACCGGGACGGCGCTGCCGGAATGAGTTAAAAATTGGTTTCCGCGGCTGACGTTTTTGGGCAAAGCGGGCCTTCGACCAGCGAAGAGGACAGCGGTGAACGACTACGACGCGTTGCGCGATTATCTGATGCGGCAGAAGCAGGCGGAATTCGTGCTGACCTATGAACAGA
The DNA here is from genome assembly GCF_055807515.1 of Bradyrhizobium sp. Kon69. Taxonomy (NCBI): domain Bacteria; kingdom Pseudomonadati; phylum Pseudomonadota; class Alphaproteobacteria; order Hyphomicrobiales; family Nitrobacteraceae; genus Bradyrhizobium; species Bradyrhizobium sp. Kon69. The sequence continues at coordinate 95,874 of NZ_JBVVOS010000009.1, forward strand.
TCGAAGAGATCATCGGCGCGGCCCTGCCGCGCGCGGCGAATCGCGCCTCATGGTGGGACAGCCTGCGCAGCCCGGACATCCAGATGCCGCAACGCGAAGCCTGCCTCGCCGCGGGTTTCAAGGCGATGCGGATGCCGGACGGCGAGAGCGTGCGGTTCACGAAGCTGAAGGCTGACCGGCGGCGCTAGCGGTGTGCGCTCTCTTCCCTTCTCCCCTTGCGGGAGAAGGTGGCGCGAAGCGCCGGATGAGGGGTTGCATCCGCAATTGAGAGAGTAGCATTCGGGGAGAGATACCCCTCACCCCCGCTCGCTTTGCGAGCGGACCCTCTCCCACAAGGGGAGAGGGAAAGAAGAGCTAGCTCGCCGCTTCCAGGCGCACTTCCGTCAGCAGGCGCATCGCGGCGTCGGCATCCATGGGTTCGCCGAAGGCAAACCCTTGCGCGTATTCGCAGCCCATCTGGTAGAGCTCGACCGCGTCGGAATCGGTCTCGGCACCTTCGGCGACCACGTCCATGCCGAGGTCGTGCGCGAGCGCGATGATGGACTTCAGGATCACCGGGCGGGTGCCGCGGTTGGTGGTGCGCACGAAGGACTGGTCGATCTTGATGGTGTCGAACGGGAAGCGCTGCAGATAGGCCAGCGACGAATGGCCGGTGCCGAAATCGTCGAGCGAGAGCCCGGTGCCGAGCTCGCGGATCCGCGTCAGCATCTGCGCCGCGTGCTCCGGATTCTCCATCACCAGCGATTCCGTCAGTTCCAGCTTCAGCGTGCCGCGCGCGACCGAGGAGCGCGACAGCACGGTGCGGATGTCGTGGATCAGATCGTGGCGCAGCAATTGCCGCGAGGAGACGTTGACCGATGCGAAGATCGGCTCGCGCGAGCGCATCGCGCGCTGCCAGATCGAGAGCTGCTTGGCGGTCTGGTCGAGCACGAACATGCCGAGGTCGATGATCAGGCCGGTCTCTTCCGCGATGGTGATGAATTCCGACGGCGCCATGCGTCCGAGCTTGGGATGATCCCAGCGCACCAGCGCCTCGAAGCCGGCGACAGAGCGGTCTTCGAGTCGCACGATCGGCTGGTACAGGATCGTGAGCTCCTGCCGCTCGATGGCGCGGCGCAGCTCGCTCTCCAGCGTCAGCCGGTCGGTTTTTCGCGCGCGCATCGCGGACTTGTAGACGTCGATGCGGTCGCCGCCGATGCGCTTGGAGTGATACATCGCAAGCTCGGCGTCCTTGATGATCTCGTCCGTGAGCTGAACTTGCGGATCGGACAAGGCGAGGCCGATCGAGGCCGTGAGAAAGATTTCGCGTTCGTTGAAGGCGATCGGCGCGCGGATGGTCTTGCGGATGGTCTCGGCGAAAGCGGTGATGCGGGCGGGGTCCTGCTCCGAGAGCAGGATCAGGCCGAACTGGTCGCCGGCGAGCCGCGCCAGCGTATCCTGCGGCTTCAGGATGCGGGTGAGGCGGCGGGCCAGCGTCAGCAGGATGGAATCGCCGACCGCGATGCCGACGGAATCGTTGACCTGCTTGAAGCGGTCGAGATCGATCACCATCAGCGTCGGCCGCAGCGTCGGCATGGTCTTGGCGAAATGCGCGACGGCGCCGAGCCGGTCCATGAACAGCTTGCGGTTGGGCAGGCCGGTGAGATTGTCATGCACGGAATCGTGCAGCAGGCGCTCCTCGGCGTTGCGCAGCTCGGTGACGTCGGTGAGGGTGCCGACCACGCGCGAGACCTCGCCGTCGGAGCCGACCACCGGGCGCGCCTTCAGCGCGAACCACATGAAGTGACCGTCCGGCGTGCGCAGGCGGAAATCCTGCACCAGGCGGCCGCGGCGCTGGTCGAGCACGCTGTCGAGCGCGGCGCGGAAACGGTCCTGGTCGAGCGGGTGCAATACTTCCAGCCAGGAGGCGGCCGGACCTTCCAGCGTGCCGCGCTTGAGGCCGAGCAGGGCCTCGGTCTCGGGGCTGGTGAAGACCTTGTCGGCGGAAACGTCCCAGTCCCAGATCAAATCGCCGGAACCGGCCAGCGCCAGCGCGCGGCGCTCGATGTCGGAGACGACGCCGGTGCTGGCGCCGCCGCCGGCGAACGCATGCTGCATCACCGTGAAGCCGATCAGCATCACGATCAGCACGAGGCCGCCGAGCAGCGCCGGGCCGACGATGTCGTTGGTGACGGAGCCCGCGACCGTCATGCCGGCCGCGACCACCCAGACCACCAGCAGGAACCAGGTCGGGATCAGCAGCACCGCGCGATCGAAGCCGTGGGTGGAGAGATAGACGATCAGCGCGAAGCCGGCGAAGGCAATCAACACCAGCGATATGCGCGCGATGCCGGAGGCGACCGCAGGGTCGAACAGGGCCAGCGCCACCAGGGAGCCCAGGAACGCGAGCCAGCCCACCGTGATGTGGGAATAGCGCACGTGCCATCGACTGAGATTGAGATAGGCGAACAGGAACACCAGCAGCGTCGCCGCCAGGATCGCCTCACCCGCCGCGCGCCAGATGCGCTCGGCGTTGTTCGACATGTCGAGCACCTTGCCCCAGAAGCCGAAATCGACGCCGATATAGACCAGCACCGCCCAAGCCAGCGCCGCGGCGGCCGGGAACATGATGCTGCCCTTGACGACGAACAGGATGGTCAGCACCAGCGCCAGCAAGCCGGAGATGCCGATCACGATGCCCTGGTACAGCGTGAAAGAGTTGACCTTGTCCTTATAGGATTCCGGCTCCCACAGATAGAGCTGCGGCAGCTTGTCGGTGCGCAGCTCCGCGACGAAGGTGACGACGGCGCCGGGATCGAGGGTGACGCGGAAGACGTCGGCGGTCGGGCTCTCCTGCCGCTCCGGCCGGTCGCCGGTCGAGGGCGTGATGGTCGCGATGCGCGACAGCCCGAGATCGGGCCACAGCAGCCCCGAGGAGACGATGCGGTAATGCGGGGCGACGATCAGGCGGTCGAGCTGGTCGTCGGTGTTGTTGGCGAGCGCGAACACCACCCAGTTCTGGCCACCCTCGCGGGCGCGCACCTCGATGCGGCGGACAATGCCGTCGGTGCCGGGCGCGGTGGAGACCTGGATGCGGTCGGCGTCGCTGCGCTGATGTTCGAGCACGCCGGTGAGGTCGATCGCGGGCGCGTCACCGCGGACGCTGACAGCGTCCAGCGCGCGCGCCGGGAACGCGCAGACGAGAATCATGAGGCCCAGCGCTATGGGCGCGAGGCACCTGATCAGACGCAAGGTCAGTTCTCCGCGTTCGACGCAAACTGTTCGGTGCAGGCTCTTCGGTGCACGGCGTTTTCCGAACGGAACAAGGTGGTTCGGTGCGTCGCGATAGATGCCACGAAAGCAAGGAAAATCAAAGGGTTTCCGGCTTGCCCTGTGGGCCGCTGGCCTAGACCTCCAACACAATTTTGCCAATATGTGCCGAGGTCTCCATCCGCCGGTGCGCGTCGGATGCCTTTTCCAGCGGGAAAGTGCTGTCCATCAGCGGCTTGACCCGGCCTTCGCGCAAAAGCGGCATCACTTTCGCCTCGATCGCGGCCACCATCGCCGCCTTGTCCGCATTACTACGGGGGCGCAGCGTCGAGCCGGTGTGGGTGAGGCGCTTCACCATCACCTTGGCGATGTTGACGGTAACCTTGGGCCCGTTGAGCGTCGCGATCTGCACGATGCGGCCGTCGAGCGCGGCGGCGTCATAGTTGCGGTCGACATAGTCGCCGGCGACCATGTCCAGGATCAGATTGGCGCCGGCATTGTTGGTCTCAGCCTTGACTACGGCGACGAAGTCTTCGTCCTTGTAGTTGATGGCACGATCAGCGCCGAGCTTGAGGCAGGCATCGATCTTGTCCTGCGATCCCACGGTGACGATCACTTTGGCGCCGAACGCTTTGGCGAGCTGGATTGCCATGGTGCCGATGCCGGAAGAGCCGCCATGGATCAGCAGCGTCTCGCCGGCCTTCAGGCCGCCGCGCTCGAACACATTGTGCCAGACCGTCATCAGCGTTTCCGGCAGTGCGCCGGCTTCCTTGATCGACAGCGACGGCGGCACGCTCATCGCCTGGCCGTCCTGGGCGATGCAGTACTGCGCATAGCCGCCACCGGCGACCAGCGACATCACCTTGTCGCCGATCTTGTGCCGCTTGGCGTTGCTGCCGACGGCCACCACTTCGCCGGCGATCTCGAGGCCGGGCAGGTCGCTGGCGCCGGGCGGCGGCGGATAGGCGCCGGAGCGCTGCGCCACGTCGGGCCGGTTGACGCCGGCGGCCTGCACCTTGACCAGGATCTCGTCGGGCCCGGGCTGCGGCAGCGCCCGTTGTTCCGGCACCAGCACTTCCGGTCCGCCGGGTTTCGAGATGGCGACCACGGTCATTTGCGCGGGCAGCTTGTCCATGATGTGTCCTTGAGCAAAGGTGCGGGATGGAACGAGGCCATTGCTTAGCCAGCGCAGTGCAGGCTGGCAACCGCCTCAGCCGCTTGTGAGGCGAACGCAGGAGGAACCAGGATGGCGATGGAAGACGACGACCGCCCGCGCAAGAAGATCAGCCATGACATCGGACAGGATCTCTCACTCTTGTCAGTGGAGGAACTGACCGAGCGCATCGCGCTGCTCAAAACCGAAATCACAAGGCTGGAAGAAGCCGCAATAAAGAAGCGCGCCTCGCGCGATGCGGCGAATAGCGTTTTCAAGAAGTAGGCGTCGCACCACCGCCGTCGTCCCGGCCTAGTGCGCAATTGCGCACGAAGGCCGGGACCCATAACCACAGGGCGTGGTTTGGCGACGACTCGGAGTTACGCCTTCGCGAGACAACTGCTCCCTGTGGCTATGGGCCCCGGCCCCCGTGCGCAGTGCGCACTAGGCCGGGGCGACGGAGAGAGTTCGTTCCGCGGGCCCACTCGGCCACTGACCGACATGGCTAACGAACCCTCAAAATAATCGCTCGTTTACTCGACATTAAGCTTTCGAGTTTATGACTAGGAACTGTCCTTGTTTGGACACCGAGTGGCTCCTGTCCACTCTGTTTGACGCCTCCCTGTTATCAACTTTCAAAGCCGCCGGTTTTCCGGCGGCTCTTTTTTTGCGCCGACGCCCGGTTTTTGCGTCTCGCACCGGTTGAATTCAGAGCAAAGACGCGCGGAAACCATATCCGCGCTTGTCACTGGACTCGGCGTCTCGCCCGCGCAATGATTTGTTCATCATAAGCCGGCGCCAAAGCCGGGCAGTCAGACAGTTGCGTAAGGGGCGTTAACCATGGAACGTTTGCAAGCCGAAGGCGCTCTCGTTCAACTCAGCGAGCGGTTCACCAATTCTGCGGCGTTCGGCGTCCTGTTCCGCGAGGGCATGGACCTGGTCGAGGAGACCGCGGCCTATCTCGATGGCGCCGGCCGCACCGAGGCCAAGGCGCTCGACCGCGCCGTCAGCCTCACCTATGCGACCGAGAGCATGCGTCTGACCACCCGCCTGATGCAGCTCGCTTCGTGGCTGCTGCTGCACCGCGCGGTGAAGGAAGGCGAGATGACGCTGGGCCAGGCCAACCGCGAAAAAACCAAGGTCAAGCTCTCCGCCGCCGATCCCGGCTCGACCGACAGCATCGAGAAGCTGCCGTCGCAGCTCCAGGATTTGATCCATCGCTCGATGAGCCTCCAGACCCGCGTGCGTCGCCTGGACACCACCATCCACACGCCGCCGGTCGATCATTCCTCGATCGGCAATCCGCTGGTGCCGCATCTCAACGCGCTGAAGGCGGCGTTCGAGCGGTAAGCTCCCGTCATTGCGAGCGGAGCGAAGCAATCCAGAATCCCTCCGCGGAGACAGTCTGGATTGCTTCGTCGCAAGAGCTCCTCGCAATGACGATCTGCCCAAAACAAAAAACGCCCCCGGCTCTCCGGGGGCGTTTTCGTCTCCAGCCTCGAGGGGCCGGATCAATCCTTTTTGAGAAAGCCCGAAAACTTCTTCTGGAAGCGCGAGACGCGGCCGCCGCGATCCATCAGCTGGGCGTTGCCGCCGGTCCAGGCCGGGTGCGACTTGGGGTCGATGTCGAGGTTCAGCGTGTCGCCTTCCTTGCCCCAGGTGGAGCGGGTCAGGTACTCGGTTCCGTCGGTCATCACGACCTTAATCGTATGATAGTTCGGGTGAATTTCGGCTTTCATGGCAATTCCTCGGCGCCCCGGCGCCTCACTTGAGTGGCTATCGAATGACGGATTTGGCGCGGTCTATACCCCACGAGGCCCTGTAAAACAAGCCATTGCAGGGCCTTAGTAGGGGACCGGGCGGCCCCCTAAGGGACATCCCGGATTTGCCACTCCCGCTCGCCCGGCCTATCTGGAGCGGAGCACCTCTCTTTGTCTTTTGGTCGGATCTCATGAGCGCAGTTGAACGGCTTGAAACCGGGCCCGCGGAAGCCCCGTCGATCGAAGCCGACCTGATCGAAGCGCCGGCGAAGAGCCGCGCGAAGCTGCGGCCGCTGCTGGCGCTCGCGCCCTATGTCGCGCGCTATCGCGGCCGGGCGGCGCTGGCCTTCGTCGCGCTGACGATCGCGGCGCTGACCACCCTGCTGGTGCCGGTCGCGGTGCGCAGGATGATCGATTTCGGCCTGACGCCCGAGGGCATCGAGCTGATCAACAGCTACTTCTCGGTGATGATCGCCGTCGTCGCCGTGCTCGCGCTGGCGAGTGCCGCGCGCTACTACCTCGTGATGACGATCGGCGAGCGTATCGTCGCCGATCTCCGGCGCGACGTCTTCGCCCATCTGCTGTCGCTGTCGCCGGCCTTCTTCGATTCCGCGCGCAGCGGCGAGCTGGTGTCGCGCCTCACCGCCGACACCACCCAGATCAAATCCTCCGTCGGCGCCTCGGTCTCGATCGCGCTGCGCAACCTGATGATGTTCTTCGGCGCCGCGGCGATGATGGTGTTCACCAGCCCGCGGCTGTCCGGCTTCGTGCTGCTCGCCATTCCCCTGATCGTGCTGCCGCTGGTCGCCTTCGGGCGCTGGGTGCGGCGGCTGTCGCGCAATGCGCAGGACACGCTGGCCGAGGCCACCGCCTATGCGAGCGAGCTCGTCGGTGCGATCCGCACCGTGCAGGCCTATACCAGCGAGAGCCTCGCCGAGAAGCGTTTCGGCGGCGAGGTCGAGCAGGCTTATGAAGCCGCGCGCACCTCCACGCAGGCCCGTGCCGTGCTCACCGCCATCATCATCTTCATCGTGTTCGCAAGCGTGGTCGCGATCCTCTGGATCGGCTCGCACGACGTGCTGACCGGTACCATCACGCCGGGCCGGCTCGGCCAGTTCGTGCTCTATGCGGCCTTCGCCGCGGCCGGCCTCGGCCAGCTCAGCGAGGTCTGGGGCGAAGTCTCGGCGGCCTCAGGCGCTGCCGAGCGCCTGTTCGAGATCCTGCATGTGCAGCCCGACATCACCGCGCCCGCCTCGCCGCGCGCGCTGCCGGTGCCGGCGCGCGGCGAAGTCGGCTTCGCCCGTGTCAGCTTCGCCTATCCGGCGCGGCGCGACGTCAATGTGCTGGATGCCGTCTCGTTCACCGTGCGCCCCGGCGAGAAGGTCGCGATCGTCGGCCCCTCCGGCGCCGGCAAGAGCACGATCTTTCATCTGCTGTTGCGCTTCTACGATCCGCGCAGCGGCGCGATCTCGCTCGACGGCGTGCCGGTCAAATCCGCCGATCCCCGTGAATTCCGTTCGCGCATCGCGCTGGTGCCGCAGGAATCCAACGTGTTCGCGGCCAGCGCCCGCGACAACATCCGCTTCGGCCGGCCCGATGCCACCGATGCCGAGGTCGAGCGCGCGGCCGAGCTCGCGCACGCCGCCGAGTTCATCCGTCGCCTGCCGGAAGGTTTCGACACCCCGCTCGGCGAGCGCGGCGTGACGCTGTCGGGCGGCCAGCGCCAGCGCATCGCGATCGCCCGCGCCATCCTGCGCGATGCGCCACTGCTGCTGCTCGATGAAGCCACCTCCGCGCTCGATGCCGAAAGCGAGACGCTGGTGCAGACCGCGCTGGAAGAGCTGATGCGCCACCGCACCACGCTCGTGATCGCGCACCGCCTCGCCACCGTCTTGTCCTGCGACCGCATCCTGGTGATGGACCAGGGCAAAATCGTCGAGCAGGGCACGCATGCGGAGCTCGTCGCCGCGAACGGGCTCTATGCCAGGCTGGCGAGGTTGCAGTTCGAGGGGGCGTGAGGCGGAGGTAGTTCGGACTGTTGTCCCACTCACAGTGTCATCGCCTGCGAAGGCGGGCGATCCAGTACTCCGAGACGGTCGTGATCAATCGAGAAGCTGCGGCGTACTGGATTCCCCGCCTTCGCGGGGAATGACAGCGGAAATTTGGCGAGAGCGTCGCACCACATGGTCTCCGTTCGTAGGCGGTCGATAGCGGATATTCGTCTATCTGATCGAGCGCCACGATCCGAATGGGCCGCATCACAAGGTTGGTCGGGCTGTTTCCTTCCCGGCTTTCGTCACGGAATTCTGGCCAAGCGCGCACAGCGTGAGCCCGGAACGAATTTTACCGAAGGTTGTTAGAGGCTCAAGTTATCTGATGTCGCTTCTATCCTGGCATGAGGCCCGACAGGAAGGGCACTTCGTCCAGCTTTAGCCCCCGAGCTCTTTGTTGATGAGTGGCGCTCGGCCTTTCGTTCGGTCAAACTCTAAAAGGAAAAATGGCATGACGAAAAGCACGCTCGATCTGGCACGTGCCAGGCTAAAGGCATACGTCGATAAAGATCGGACAGCGATCGAAACGCTTCTTGCGGACGACTATCACTTCTCAAGTCCGATCGACAATGAGTTGGATCGTGCGACTTATCTGCGCCGCTGCTGGCCCAACAGCGAAAAAGCCAGTTCGTTCGATGAAGTCATCGCGACCGAAGATGGAAACCGAGCAGTCATCGTCTATGAGGCAGCTGCTTCTGGAGGTCACAGGTTTCGTAATTGTGAGGTAACCACCGCGCGCGGAGACAAGATCGTTCGGGTGGAAGTCTACTTTGGATGGGACATGCCTCATACAGCTCCGAAGGGCGGCTCCATCGAAAAATGATGGTGAGGGTCACGCTTAGCAGGATTGGCGTCGAGGACGCGCTTTTTGCAAGGTCCCGAGTGCGATAATCGCCACTGGCTTCCGCCGATAGACATCGGCTGGTGACCCAAAGCAATTTTCAAAGCGGCTCGAAGATCATCTGCCAGCCCTTTCGGGTGTCCATATATTCGCGAACCAGCTTGATGCGGTCGCCCGAAAGGACAAAGACGAAGCAATAGTCATTCTCGTAGGGCTTGCCTCCAGGAAGAGTGGCTCGCATCCGCTCCTCGACCACCACAGTGTCACCATCGGCATGAAGGCCCAGAAACGAGATCTCGACGCTCGAGAACAGATGATGCATCTCCGTGGCAATGAAGCGTGCGATTTGGTCCGCTCCATTCATGTGGTCGGTGTGCTTGAGAGCGACTGCAGTGGCATTTCCGGCCGGCGCAATCCATTCGGCATCGGGAGTAAACAGCTCCGCGATCAAGCCGGCATCACGGGTTTTGAAAGTCTTCCAGGCATTGATGACGATCTCTTTAGGATTCGTGCTGTTCATTTCTTCTTCTCCAAGTGCTCAGCGGATCTGGGCTCTCTTATAAGAAGAGCGCATCGACATCGCTGGCCGGAATCGGACCTGATCATCTCAGGGCTGTTCTTTTGGCGGCGGTCTACGGTAAAATGAGTCATGCTCAGTTTTGAGGTATGCAACACCGCGCGCTTGCAGCGCGATCCGCGCTATGACGGCCGTTTCTACACGGCAGTCAGGACCACGCGAATCTACTGCCGTCCAGTTTGTCCGGTGAAGCAGCCGTTGACCCGTAACGTGGCCTACTATCAAACTGCGGCGGCTGCCGAAGCTGCGGGATACCGGCCTTGCCTGCGTTGCCGTCCGGAGACCGCGCCCTTCTGTGCTGCCTGGAATGGCACGCGCTCGACAGTCGCGCGCGCCTTGAAATTGATCGATGGTGGCGCGTTGGACAACGGTTCGGTTGCTGCACTCGCCGATCGGCTCGGGGTAAGCTCGCGCCACCTTGCGCGTCTGTTCGAGCGGTATGTCGGGGCCAACCCCCAGCAGGTAGCAAAGACGAGGCGTGTACAGCGGGCGAAGCGCCTAATTGACGAGACAGATGATCAATTGGCCCAGATCGCCTACCGGGCCGGCTTTGGCAGCGTGCGCCGGTTCAACGCCGCCTTTCGCGAGCTCTATGGACGCTCTCCGTCCAGCATTCGCCAGCACCGTAAGGTATCCGCGTGATATAGGCATCGCTAACATTGGTCAGCTTGTGGCCTTAGCCGACGTGCTCATCAGCTTTTTCTGAGGTCTGACACCGCCTTAGCGGACTCCAGTCCCACAAAGCGAAAGTCGTATTGCGAAGGGCGGCAGCCAGAGCGCGGAACGATGTAGTGACTTTGCAGTTGTATGTTGTCCCCCCTCATCGGAGCCGGCCATTTGCAGACCCCTCAGTCAAAACTTGACGGGATCGACGATACCGCGCGACTTCAACTGCTCATCGATGCGATCGTTGATTACGCCATTTACATGATCGACATAGACGGCACCGTCCGCAGCTGGAACTCCGGCGCGCAGCGGCTGAAGGGCTACACGCCGGACGAAATCATCGGCAAGTCGTTCGCATCCTTCTATACGCCCGACGATCGTACCAAAGGGCTCCCGGAGCGCGCCTTGAGCGTCGCAGCGCAAGCAGGCCGCTTCAGCGCCGAGGGATGGAGAGTCCGCAAGGACGGAAGCCGTTTCTGGGCATCGGTGATCATCGATGCCGTCCGCAACGAGGCTGGTGAGCTGATCGGCTTCGCCAAGGTCACGCGAGACGTAACCGAGCGTCAGCAAGCCCATGAAGAGCTTCTCCACAGCGAGCGGCGCTACCGTCAGCTGATCGAGGCGGTGGTCGATTACGCGATCTTTCAGCTCGATCCGCTCGGCAACGTGACAACTTGGAATCCCGGTGCGGAGCGAATCAAGGGTTACGCGCCGCCGGAGATCATTGGCCGGCACTTCAGCGCTTTTTACACGCCCGAGGACATTGCACTCGGTGTGCCCAAGCGTGCGCTTTTAGAGGCGGCGGAGCATGGGCGATTTGAAGCGGAAGGGTGGCGCCTGCGAAAAGATGGCTCCCGCTTTTGGGCGTCGGTCATCATCGATCGTATTACGGACGAGGCCGGCAACATCGTCGGGTTTGCCAAGGTCACGCGCGACGTTACGGACCGGAAGCGCGCCGAGGACGAACTCAAACACGTTCAGGAGCAACTCGCCGCATCCCAAAAGCTGGAAGCGGTGGGGCAACTCAGCGGCGGAATCGCGCACGACTTCAACAATCTGCTGATGATCGTCCTTGGCAATCTCGAAACAGCTGAGCGGCACGCCAAGGCGCCCGGAGCCAATCTGAACCGGGCGCTCGCAAACGCGAAACGAGGCGCGCAGAGAGCCGCGGCGTTGACCAGTCGCTTGTTGGCATTTTCGCGACGACAGGCGCTCGATCCCAAGCCGATCAACGTGAACAACTACGTCAATGGTCTGCAGGAATTCCTCCAGCGTACGCTGGGGGAGAGCATCGAAGTCCAAACGGTCGGAAGTGCGGGTCTGTGGCAAATTGAAGCCGATGCCAATCATCTGGAGTCGGCCATCGTCAACCTGGCAATCAACGCTCGCGACGCCATGCCTGACGGTGGAAAGCTGACTCTGGAAGCTGCCAACATCGCCGCCGACGAGGATTACTGCCGTCTCAATCCGGAATTGGCGCCCGGTCAGTACGTCGCTATCTGCGTGACTGACACAGGCGTCGGAATGTCGCGGGACGTTCTCAATCACGCGTTTGAGCCCTTCTTCACCACGAAGGAGCCGGGCCACGGCACCGGGCTTGGGCTAAGTCAGGTCTATGGCTTCGTCAAACAATCCGGAGGCCACGCAAAAATCTATACCGAGGTGGGGCAAGGCACGACGATCAAGCTGTATTTCCCGCGCTTCACCGGCAGTGTCCGACATGAGGAAGTGGCACCTGAGGAGCTCGCCGAGGGTGAGATATTCGAGACCATTCTCGTGGTCGAGGATGATGAAGATCTGCGCGTCTATATTTCTGACGTCCTTCGTGATCTCAACTACCGTGTCCTCTCGGCCCGCAGCGCCCAAGCGGCCCTGACCATTCTCCTGCAGGACGAGTCGAAGGTGGATCTTCTTCTCACTGACGTGGTCATGCCGGGGATCAATGGTCGCGAACTTGGCAGGCGCGCGCACCAAATTCGACCGGAGCTGAAAATCCTGTACATGACCGGGTATTCGCGTAATGCCGTCGTGCACCAGGGAAGGCTTGATGAAGGCGTCAATCTGTTGGAGAAGCCGATTTCCCAAGCGAAGCTTGCACTGAGGGTGCGAGAGATTCTCGACCAGGACGAATGAACTAGGCCTCAGATCGAGCGTCTTGACGATTTGAAGAGGTTAGTTCCGCCACAGATGCGCGCGCAATCGCTGGCTTCCGGAATTTCGGATAGGGCAGCACGCCCCTGAGCCGAGTGGATGGACCTTGCAGTTCCCCCGGATGTGGCGCCTAATCAGGTATCGCCGGCCAAAGGCTCGTCCGTAGGCGTCGGTGCCTGAGAGATGATTTGTGCTCCCGCCTCAACGGGAGTGCGCCTCATGGCCCAGCCATTCAGCAAGGAAACCCGCGAACTCCTGGAGCGGGCGCAGCGCGCGATCGATGCGTCGATCCGGCTTCGCGAAGACAGCCACCGCGCGATCCGCCAGGCCGAATTCTGGCAGTTCGATCTTGAACTCCGCTTGAGCCGAGAGCGCCTCGAGGCGAGTTGCGCGACAGCGCCGCTCATCGACACTTCGGCGACAGCGCCGGCACGTTCGGCCACGGCCAGTTTTTCCAGCTCCCGTCCTCTTCAACGCAGGCCGATGGCCCAAGGCCGTTCGTCGGAGCACTCGTCGTCTTGACCGGCGTGGCGAGGCGCTGGTCGACATAGCTCGTCGAGACATAGCCGGCGACGATGACGCCGAGCAGGACCGAAGATCCCTTGGCCAGATCGCTCAGTTTCATTGGTCATCTCCATCCGCTTGCCGGCGCATCTTTCGGCACAACGACTAGCCGACGTCCCGGGATCCCGACGTGACGGGGGTCACGCCCGCCAGAATCAAGGTCGCCAGAATCTAAGGTTGCCACATCATCTTCAGCACGGGCCGGCCCGAAGTCGGGTTCACCTCGTCGCCGGCATGCGCGAAACCGTTGCGCTCGTAGAAGCGGATGGCGCGGCTGTTGTCCTTGTTGACGAGCAGCGTCACGCCCGTCGGTGACAGGCGCTTGGCCTCATCCACCAGCAGCCGCGCCGCGTCCGAGCCCCAATGCGCGGGATCAACCACGAGCTGGTCGAGATAGCCGTCGCCATCGATGGTGACGAAGCCGGCCAGCGTGCTGTCCTGCTCCGCCACCACGATCGAGGCCTTCGGCACCAGATCCTTGCGCCAGCGCTCGCGCCACCAGTCAAGCCGCGCGGCGAAGTCGATCTGCGGATAGGCCTGCTGCCAGGTGCGATGCCAGAGCTCGATCGAGGCGGCCTCGTCCTCGGGTCGGTAAGGGCGGAGCTGGAGGGCGCTCAATTTGCGAAGACCGTCATGCCCGGGCTTGTCCCGGGCATCCACGCCTTTCTGCCGTAGACCGAAGAACGTGGATGGCCGGGACGAGCCCGGCCATGACGCTGGGATGAGCGTTGAGTCATTTCCTCACTACCGCTCCGTCAGCTTCAGCTCGATGCGGCGGTTGCGCTTGTAGGCTTCCTCGGTGTTGGCGGTATCGAGCGGCTGGAATTCGCCGAAGCCGGCGGCGACCAGGCGCTGGGCCGGCACGCCGAGCGAGATCAGATATTGCACCACCGAGATGGAGCGGGCGGCCGAGAGGTCCCAGTTCGACTTGAAGTTCGGACCGTTGACCGGGCGCACGTCGGTGTGGCCGTCGACGCGCAGTACCCAGGGGATCTCGTTCGGGATCTTCTTGTCGAGCTCGATCAGCGCGGCCGCGAGCGTGTCGAGCTCGGCGCGGCCTTCGGGCAGCAGTACCGCCTGTCCGGTATCGAAGAACACTTCGGACTGAAATACGAAGCGGTCGCCGACGATGCGGATGTCGGGGCGGTTGCCGAGGATGGCGCGCAGGCGGCCGAAGAATTCCGAGCGGTAGCGCGACAATTCCTGCACGCGCTGCGCCAGGGCGACATTCAGGCGAGACCCCAGATCGGCAATTCGGTTTTGCGATTCCTTGTCGCGCTTCTCGGAGACGTCGAGCGCTTCTTCCAGCGCCGCCAATTGCCGCCGCAGCGCGCTGATCTGCTGGTTCAGCACCTCGATCTGCGCCAGCGCGCGGGCCGAAACCGCTTTCTCGGAGTCCAGTGCCTTGCCGAGCTCGGAGGTCTTGCCCTGCGCGTCGTTGCCGGCGGCGGCGAGCCCGTCATAGAGGCCCTTGATGCGGTCGCGCTCGCTCTCGGCCGAAGCGAGGCCGGCTTTCAGCGACGAGACCTGGTCGTCGAGCGTGAGCTTGCCGAGCTTCTCCAGCGACAGCAATTCGTTGAGCTGCGCGATCTTGGCGTTGAGCTGCTCCAGCGCCTTGTCCTTGCCGGTGACCTCCTGCGACAGGAAGAACTGCACCACCAGGAACACCGACAGCAGGAACACGATCGACAGGACCAGCGTCGACAGCGCGTCGACGAAGCCGGGCCAGTAGTTGAAGGAGGTATCGCCGCGGCGGCCGCGCGCCAGTGCCATGTCGCTAACCCTTCTCGGGCTGACGCGCGATGCGCTCCAGCAGGCGCCGGATCTCGCGGTTCTGCTCGCCCTGGCCGTCGGCCCATTCGCGGATCATCTGCTGCTCGGTCCGCATGTGCGAGACCAGCGCCTGGATGGCTTCGGCGAGGCTCGCCATCGCCGCTGTGGTACCCCGGCTGCCGCTGCCTTCCTCGAGCACCGTGCGCAAGCGCTCGACGACGGCCTGAAGCTCGCCGCTGGCAATGCCACCGCCTCCACCGGAGGCGACCGCCACTTCGCCGCTGCCATATTCGCGCACGGTGGTGGCAAGCCAGTCTTCGAGATCGGTGTAGAAACGGTTCTGGGCCTGGCTCGATTGCAGGTCGAGAAAGCCCAGGATCAGCGAGCCGGCGAGGCCGAACAGCGAACTCGAGAACGAGATGCCCATGCCGCCGAGCGGGGCGGCCAGCCCCTCCTTCAGCGTGTCGAACAGGGCGCCGGAATCGCCGCCGACCTTGAGCCCGTCGATCACCTTGCCGACCGAGCCTACCGTCTCGATCAGGCCCCAGAAGGTGCCGAGCAGGCCGAGGAAGACCAGCAGGCCGGTCATGTAGCGGGAGATGTCGCGGGCCTCGTCGAGGCGGGTCGCGATCGAATCGAGCAGGTGCCGCATGGTGGTCTGGGTGATCGACATCCGCCCGGTGCGCTCGCCGCCGAGGATCATCGCCATCGGCGCCAGCAGCTTGGGGTGGCGGGCGGGCGCAAGGCCGGGATCGGCGATGCGGAAATTGTTGACCCAGGACACTTCGGGATACAGCCGGATCACTTGGCGGAAGGCCAGGATGATGCCGATGAACAGCACGCCGCCGATCAGGGCATTGAGCCCGGGATTGGCGAAGAAGGCCTGGATGATCTGCTTGTAGAGCACCACCCCCACCAGGGCGCAGAGCACCAGGAAGACCAGCATCCGCACCAGAAAGACGCTGGGCGAGGATAGCTTGGTGTATTCGATGTCGAGGGAGGAGCGGGGCGAGGCGCCTGGCGGCATGGCCGGTATCATCCGTTAACTTGCTTGCGGGGCGCACTATGGCACAGCGCCAGCCCAAAAAAAGCGCCGGATGCGCCGATTTCGAGGAGAGCTGGGGAACCCAAAGCTGAAACCGGGCTTTGGTATGGACGTACTTTCCAAATCGTCCGCATTCCACAGGTTCAAGTCGCACTTTTTCCCCTGCCGCCCAAGATCTGGCGCCCAAAGACGGAGTCGTCGCATGAGCGTCGTGTCCGCAATCATCGGGACTGCCGAACGGGTGCCTTTGCCTGATGTCGTGATCCGCGCGGCGATCCAGCGCCTGTGCTCGCGCACGGTGACGCGGCTGTCCGCGCTGGGCGGGGCCGACGATGCCGCCTTCGCCGGGCGGATGATGCTGCGGCCGATCGCCGAGGACCCGGATGCCGGGCATGACGAGGTGCCCGCTTCCTTCTTTGCGAAGGTGCTCGGTCCCAACCGCAAATACTCCTGCTGCTTCTACAAGACCGACGCGACCACCTTGCAGGAGGCCGAGGAGGAGGCGTTGCGCCAGACCGCCGAGCATGCCGCTCTCGCCGACGGCCAGACCATCCTCGAGCTCGGCTGTGGCTGGGGCTCGCTGTCGCTGTGGATGGCGCGGCAGTTTCCGCACGCCAAGGTGACGGCGGTGTCGAGTTCGCAGGCGCAGCGCACTTATATCGAAGAGGAGGCGCGGCTGCGCGGTCTCCTCAACCTGCGCGTGGTCACGGCGGACATCAACGTGTTCGCGCCCGACGGGCAATTCGACCGCATCGTTTCGGTCGAGATGTTCGAGCATGTGATGAACTGGCGCAAGCTGATGACGCGCCTGCGCGCGTGGCTCGCGCCGGAGGGGCGGTTCTTCATGCACATCGTCGCCCATCGCTCTGGCTCCCACCTGTTCGACCGGGCCGATCGCGACGACTGGATCGCGCAGCACGTCTCCACGGGCGGGCTGATGCCGAGCCATCACCTCGTCAGGCAATTCGACGATATCTTCACGGTCGAGAAGGAATGGTGCTGGAGCGGCACGCATTATCAGCGCACCGCCAACGACTGGCTCGCGAATTTCGACACGCATCGCTGTTTCATTGAAGCGGCCTTGCGCAACATCCATGGCGAGGAGACCGGCCTGCGGATGCGACGCTGGCGCTGGTTCTTTCTCGCGACCTCCGGCCTGTTCGGCTACGCCGACGGAACCGAGTGGGGCGTTAGCCACTATCGGATGAAGGCGGCGGGGTAATTGCGCTGTTCCGTCGCAGCACGCCGCGAGGGAACTCGATTCACGATCCGGTGACTTTCCGAAACACTCGTTTTTTGAACGGGATAGCTCGTGTGACAATGAGCCGCCCAAGCTCTCATTGCGTCGCAGCAAACACCGATTATTTTCCTTTTCAAATCAGACTGTCCGGAACTTCTTCGGAAGACCAGCGATAGAACGGGGCAACTACCCTTATGTCAGCACTTCACGCGCGATCCGCCTGCATGGCCATAATGCTCGCGGTCGCGGCACCGCTTCTTGCGGGCTGCGATGAATCAAACTCTGCGATCGTCCAGGCGCAACCGACCGAACCCGACGTCAGCGTGGTGACCGTAAGACCGCAGCCGCGCGCGGTGGTGCGGGAACTCCCTGGCCGGATCGCGCCGACGCGAGTCTCCGATGTTCGGCCCCGAGTTTCGGGTATCGTGGTTGAGCGCCTGTTCCATCAGGGCAGCGAAGTGAAAGCCGGCGATCCGCTCTACCGTATCGATCCGCGCCCGTTCGAGGTCGAGGTAAAGGCTAACGAAGCCGCGCTCGCCAAAGCGGAGGCTGGGCTGATGCAGTCCCAGCAACAGGCCCGCCGCATCGCCACGCTCACAGCCCAGCGCGCCGCGCCCGAAGCCGAGAACGAGAAGGCGATCGCGGCCGAGCGCCAGGCTCATGCCGAGGTCGAGGGCCGCAAGGCCGACCTTGCGCGGGCAAAGCTCAATCTCGACTACGCCACCGTGCGCGCGCCGATTGATGGCGTCGTCGGTGCGGCCCTGGTGAGCGAGGGCGCGCTCGTGGTCCAGAACGAGACGAATCTGGCCACCATTCAGCAGCTCGATCTGATCTACGCCGACTTCACCCAGTCGGTGAACGAGCTCCATCAGCTCCGCCGCGCCTTCGAGAGTGGCGATCTCGAACGTATTGCGCCCGGTGCGGTCAAGGTGCGTCTCGTGCTCGACGACAACACGATCTATCCGCTGAACGGCACGCTCCTGTTCTCCGATGCCAAGGTCGACGCCAACACCGGTCAGGTGACCTTGCGCGGTGAATTTTCCAATTCGAAGCGTGAATTGCTGCCTGGCATGTACGTTCGCGTACGAATCGAGCAGGGCATCGACAGCGACGCGATCGCGGTGCCGCAGCAGGCGATCCAGCGCAACGGCGGCGGCGGCAGCGAAGTCTTCGTCGTCAAGGACGATCACCGCGTCGCGGTACAACCGGTGCGCATCGGTTCGGCGCAAGACGGCTTCTGGTTCGTCACCGAGGGCCTGAAGGCCGGTGACAGGGTCGTGGTGGAAGGCTTCCAGAAGTTCGCAGCTGGCGACAAGGTCAAGCCGCAATCCTGGGCCGAGGCCGAAGCCATCGTGGAAAGTCAACGCGCACAGATGATGCAGTAAAGCATCATGGCGAGCTTCTTCATCGACAGGCCGATCTTCGCCTGGGTGGTCGCGCTGTTCATCTGTCTGGTCGGCGCAATTTCGATTCCGCTGTTGCCGATCGCGCAGTACCCGATCATCGCGCCGCCCTCGATCTCGATCTCGACCAGCTATCCCGGCGCCTCGCCGGAAAACCTCTACAACAGCGTCACGCGGCTGATCGAGGAGGAGCTCAACGGCGCCTCCGGCATCCTCAATTTCGAATCGACCAGCGACTCGCTCGGCCAAGTCGAGATCATCGCCAATTTCCAGCCGGGCACAAACACCAACGACGCCTCGGTGGAGGTGCAGAATCGCATCAAGCGGGTCGAGGCGCGCCTGCCGCGCGCGGTGATGCAACAGGGCATCCTGGTCGAGGAAGCTTCCAGTGCGGTGCTCCAGATCATCACGCTAAGCTCGACCGACGGAAGCCTGGACGAGGTTGGCCTCGGCGACTTCATGATCCGCAACGTGCTCGGCGAGATCCGCCGCATCCCCGGCGTCGGCCGCGCCACGCTGTATTCGACGGAACGTAGCCTGCGCGTCTGGGTCGATCCGGCCAAGCTGGTCGGTTATGGGCTGACCGCCGACGACGTCAACAAGGCCATTGCCGCGCAGAACGCGCAGGTCGCTTCCGGCAGCATCGGCGCCGAGCCGTCGACCTCGACCCAGCGCACCTCCGCGCTGGTGCTGGTCAAGGGCCAGCTCTCGTCTCCGGATGAATTCGGCACCATCATCCTGCGCGCCAATGCCGACGGCTCGACCGTGCGCCTGCGCGACGTCGCGCGCATCGAGGTCGGCGGCCTCAGCTACCAGTTCAACACCCGTCTCGACGGCAAGCCGACCGCCGGTCTGTCCGTGCTGATGTCGCCGACCGGCAACGCGCTGGCGACCGCGAGCGCCGTCGAAGAGAAGATGAAGGAGCTGTCGCGCTTCTTCCCGGCCAACATCTCCTACGAGATCCCCTACAACATCACGCCCGTGGTCGAGGCCTCGATCAAGAAGGTGCTGTCGACGCTGGTCGAAGCCGTGGTGCTGGTGTTCGTGGTGATGTTCCTGTTCCTGCAGAACATCCGCTACACCATCATCCCGACCATCGTGGTGCCGGTGGCGCTGCTGGGCGCCTGTACCATTCTGCTGCTCGCCGGCTACTCCATCAACATGCTCTCGATGTTCGGCATGGTGCTCGCCGTCGGCATCCTGGTCGACGATGCCATCGTCGTGGTCGAGAACGTCGAACGCATCATGAGCGAGGAGGGGCTGCCGCCGAAGGAGGCGACGCGCAAGGCGATGTCGCAGATATCGGGCGCCATCATTGGCATCACGCTGGTTCTGATGGCGGTGTTCGTGCCGATGGCGTTCTTCCCGGGCTCGGTCGGCATCATCTACCGCCAGTTCTCCGTGACCATGGTCGCCGCGATCGGCTTCTCCGCCTTCCTCGCGCTGTCGCTGACGCCGGCGCTGTGTGCGACGCTGCTCAAGCCCGTCGCTGCCGGCCACGGTCACGCCAAGAGAGGCGTGTTCGGCTGGTTCAACCGCATGCTCGACCGCAGCAAGGAGGGTTATTCCAGCACCGTCGGCTTCTCGCTGAAGCGCACGGGACGCTTGATGCTGGTCTATGTCGCGCTGCTCGCCGGCCTGTCCTGGGCCTTCGTCAATCTGCCCGGCGGCTTCCTGCCCGTCGACGACCAGGGCTTCGTCACCACCGACGTGCAGACGCCGTCGGATTCGTCCTACGGCCGGACCGAGGCGGTGATCGAGAAGGTGGAAAAATACCTGGCGCAGCGCCCGGGCGTCGACAACGTCACCTTCCTCACCGGCTTCAGCTTCTCCGGCCAGGGCATGAACACCGCGCAGGCCTTCATCACCCTGAAGGACTGGTCGGAACGCGGGCCGAAGGATTCGGCAGCGGCCATCGTCAATGACATCAACCGCGATCTGGGATCCTCGATCCGCGACGCAAAAATCTCCGCGCTGCAGCCGCCGCCGATCGACAATCTCGGCAACTCCTCGGGCTTCTCGTTCCGGCTCCAGGACCGCGGCCAGAAGGGCTATACGGCGTTGATGCGCGCCGCCGACCAGCTGATCGCGGAGGCCAATGCCAGCGCCGTGCTGCAGAAGGTCTATGTCGAAGGCCTGCCCGAGGCCGGCGTCGTCAATCTCGTGATCGACCGCGAAAAGGCCGGCGCCTTCGGCGTCACCTTCGAGGACATCAACAACACGATCTCGACCAATCTCGGCTCGAACTACATCAACGACTTCCCGAACCGCGGTCGCATGCAGCGCGTCGTGGTGCAGGCCGATGCCCGCGACCGCATGCGGACCGAGGACATCCTCAACTACAACGTCAAGAACAGCCGCGGCCAGCTCGTGCCGTTCTCGTCCTTTGCCACCGTGGAATGGGCGCGCGGCCCGACGCAGATCGCCGGCTTCAATTATTATCCGGCGGTGCGCATCTCCGGCGAGGCGAAACCCGGCTTCACGTCGGGCGATGCCATCGCCGAGATGGAACGGCTCGCCGGCAAGCTGCCGCGCGGCTTCGGCTATGAATGGACCGGGCAGTCGCTCCAGGAGAAGCTGTCGGGCTCGCAGGCGCCATTCCTGCTCGGGCTCTCGGTGTTCGTGGTGTTCCTGTGCCTCGCCGCACTGTACGAGAGCTGGACCATTCCGCTGGCGGTGCTGCTCACCGTGCCGCTCGGCATCGTCGGCGCGGTGGTCGCGGCGATGCTGCGCGGGCTGCCCAACGACGTCTATTTCACCGTCGGCCTGATCACCATCATCGGTCTTGCGGCAAAGGATGCGATCCTCATCATCGAGTTCGCCAAGGATCTGCGCAAAGAAGGCAAGCCGCTGGTAGACGCCACCATCGAGGCCTGCCGCCTGCGCTTCCGCCCGATCCTGATGACCGGCCTCGCCTTCATCTGCGGCGTGCTGCCGATGGCCATCGCCCATGGCGCCGGCGGCGCCAGCCAGCAGGCGCTCGGCAGTGTCGTGATGGGCGGCATGATCGCGGTGGTGATCCTGGCGCTGCTGATGGTGCCGGTGTTCTTCGTCTCGGTGCAGCGCGTGCTGGGCGGGGATCGGGAGAAGGTGGCGAAGGAGGCCGAGATGTACGGGCCGCCCGCGCCGGCCAAGCTGTAAGGTGAGGTGTCATGCCCCGCGAAGGCGGGGCATCCAGTACGCCGCGGCCTTTCCGTACCCAACAGATGTCTCTGGAATACTGGATCATCCGCCTTCGCGGATGATGACAGTCGGATTTGCGCTGGTGAGAGTCGGCCATTGAACACCGGATCGGTCGGCTTGATTTCTCGGAGGCCTCAATCCAGACTGCATCCCTGGATTGAAACAACGTATTCGCACCCCGTCCGCGAATGCACAGGCGCCCGCCGATCGAGAGCACGTCATGCGTCCGACCGACATTGCGATCTCGAACTATCGCTCCATTCGGCGGCTCTCCATACCCATCCACCCCCTATCGGTGTTTGTCGGCGAAAATGGCGTCGGCAAATCCAATCTCTACAAGTCCTTGTCGCTGTTGCGCGACGCGGCGACCGGTCAAATCACCCGCACGATCGCCGATGAAGGCGGATTGAATTCGGTCTGCTGGTCCGGCATTCGCAAAAAAGGCGAAGACGGGCGGCTGCGGCTGTCGGCCACATTCGACAGCATGAGATATTCCATCGAGCTCGGGTTTCCGAGCCCGCTTCAGGCCGCGTTTTCCGGCGAGCCGATGATCAAGGCCGAAACGATCGAAACGACGCGCGGCAAACGCACGGTCAAGCTGATGGAGCGGGTCAATTCGCTCATCAGCGTCCGCGGCGAGAGCGGCGCCTGGATCGCTCACAAGGATGCGGTGCTGCCGTCAGAGACCGCGCTTGCGGCTTTTTCCGATGGCAAGCAGTGCCCGGAAATCGACCTGATCAGAAATGCGATGCTCGGCTGGCGATTCTATCATGATTTTCGCACTGATCCTGCGTCGCCGATACGAAAGCCGTGTCTCGCGATCGCGACGCCCTCGCTCAGCGCCGATGGCATCGATTTGGCTGCCACCCTGGCGACCCTCTATGTCATTCGGGAAGACGCCAACGACCTGCAGGACGCAATCCAGGATGCATTCCCGGGCGCCGAACTCCGCGCATGGGAAGAAAACGGCAGGTGTGAATTCGATCTGCAATTGCCGGATATGCCGCGGCCGTTCAGGGCTCATGAACTATCCGATGGGACGCTGAAATACATCTGCCTGCTCGCGGTGTTCATGGGTTACCGGCTGCCGCCGTTCATTGCGCTGAACGAACCCGAGACCAGCCTGCATCCGTCGCTGCTGGCGCCGCTGGCCCGGCTCATCGCCAAGGCATCGCGCCGCGCCGACATCTGGATCGTCACCCATTCGGAACAGCTGATGGACGCACTGCGAAGCGAGAGCTCGATCCCGCTCCGCCGGGTCATCAAGTCGAAAGGCGCCACGGCCATCGAGGGCCTGACCATCGGCGGTGAATATCGCGACGAGGAAGATGACGAGGACGAGGACGACGATTCTTGAACGTCGCCGTCGAACTGCTGCACCCTACTTCCGCAAAATCTTCACCAATTCCCCGTGCACGAATTCATTCCCGCACACGACATGCCCGGTCACCAGGGCATCGCCCGGCGTGTCGATGTCGGTGACCGTGCCGCCCGCTTCGCGCAGCATGATTATGCCGGCGGCGACGTCCCAGGATTGCAGATTGCGTTCCCAGTAGCCGTCGAGGCGGCCGGCGGCGACGAAGGCGAGGTCGAGGGAAGCGGCGCCGAAGCGGCGCAGGCCGGCGACGCGCTCCTGCATCGCGGTCATCTCGCGGCGGAATTCCTCGTGGTCGCCCCGGCCGATATGGGGCAGGCCGCAAGCCACCACGCATTCGTTGAGCTGGCGGCGGCCGGCCACGCGCAGGCGCTGGTCGTTGAGGAAGGCGCCCTTGCCGCGCTCGGCGATGTAGAGCTCGTCATTGGCGGGATTGTAGATCACGCCGGCGATGATCGTGCCCTCGCGCGAAAGCCCGATCGAGATCGCGAATTGCGGGATGCCGTGCAGGAAGTTGGTGGTGCCGTCGAGCGGATCGACGATCCAGGTGTGGCTTTTGTCGGAGCCTTCGCGCGTGCCGCCTTCCTCGCCGATGAAGCCGTAACCGGGCCGCGCCTTGGCGAGGTCCTGGTAGAGAATCTCCTCGGCGCGCTTGTCGGCCAGCGAGACGAAATTCGCCGGTCCCTTCAGCGAGACCTGGAGATGCTCGATCTCGCCGAGATCGCGCTTGAGGCTGCGGCCGGCGCGGCGCGCGGCCTTGACCATGACGTTGATAGTTGCGGAATACAGCATGAGCTTCCGGTCTTGATCGGGGGAAATGGCGTGAAATCGCGCCTGTTTGAGGGATGGGGTGCCCTGCGGGGGCCTCAACGTCAAGTCATTTGGCCCCGAGCCATTTCTTGGCGGCGGCCTCGGCCTTGGCCCGGTCCTCGGCCGGCAAATCGGACAATTGCTTGTCCAGCTCCGGATCGCCCTTGCCGGCGGTCTTGGCCACCAGATGCCATTTGAAGCCCTCGACCTTGTCCACGGCCGTGCCCATGCCGTTGATCAGCACCCAGGCCAGCCGGTTCTGCGCGATCGCGCTGCCCTGGCGGGAGGCCTTGCGGAGCAGGGCTACGGCCGCCGGCTGATTCTTCGGCGTGCCGGTGCCGTTGAACAGCGCGATGGCGTATTCGACCTCGGCATCGACATTGTCGGTCAGCGTGGCGACCTGGAGCAGACGCACCGCCCGTTCCAGGTCCTTCGGCACGCCTGTGCCTTCCTTGTAGAAGGTCGCGAGCGCGTATTGCGCTTCGGGCAGGCCGGCATCAGCCGCCTGGCGCAGCAGCTCGGCGGAGCGCTTGACGTCCTGCGGCAGGGTCTGGCCGTCGAGATAGAGCAGCGCGAGGTTATAGGCCGCCTTGGGCTCGCCGAGCTTGGCGGCGGACGCCATCAGCTTGACCGCCTCGTTCTTGTCGACCGGGCCGCCACGGCCGGACATCCTGAGCATGGCGAGCGCAAACATCGCCTCGCGGTCGCCTGCGTCGGAGGCGCGCTTGTACCATTGCAGCGCCTTGGCATAGTCGCGCCGGATGCCCATGGCGTTGGAATAGAGCTCACCCAGCATGGTCATCGCCTTGGCATCGCCGGTCTCGGCACGAGCGGTGGCGAGTTCGAAGGCGGTCTTGTATTGACCGCGCTGATAGGCGCCGAACACCAGATCGACGTTGGGATTGTCGGCCGGAGGCGCCGGAATCACGGTCGCGGCCGGAGCAGGCTTTGAGGACGCTGAAGGTTTGGGGGAGGCTGAAGGTTTGGGTGCCGGCGCCGCTTCCTTCTTCTTGGTGATGGTGTGCGGCGTGGCCTTCGGCTTGTCCTTGGTTTTCTCGGCCGAAGGGTTCGGCGTTGCAACCGGTGGCGTGATCTGGAGCTGCGCGGCCGCGGGCACTGTGAGCAGCAGCGTGGCCAGGATGGTGATGCGCGGGAGCTTCATGACGGGCGCTAGCCGTGCTCCTGTTCTGCAAGCGCAGTCGCATGAGCCTTCTTGATCGCAGCGTCGGCCTCGATCATCGCCGCCTTGGGTCCGCGCGGATCGGCCCAGATGAAGTCGCCCACCAGCACGAAGTCGGCGCCGCTGGCGGCGAATTCGTGGGCCTCCTCCAGCGACATGGCAAAGCCGACGCAGGGCGGCTCGAACAGCTCGGCCCACCAGTCCAGCCGCTCGGCAATCGCCTGCGACGACGGCCGCTGGCCTTTTGCGTCGGGCTCGCCGAACAGCACGTAATCCGCTCCGATCTCGCCCGCATCCATGGAATGGTGCCGCGTCGTCAGCCCGCCGACGCCGGCGATGCGATCGGGCTTCAGCGATGGCAGCGCCTCCTTCAGCGCGGCGATGCCTGGCAGGTGCGCGCCGTCGGCGCCGCCGCGTGCGACGAGCTCAGGATGGCCGTCGACGAGCAGGGCCGCGCCCGCTTTCTGAACCGGCGGCGCGAAGGCCTTGATCCGGGAGATCATGGTGCGCTGATCGGTCACCTTCAGCCGCAACAGCACGGCCGCGACGTCGGCGGCGGCGAGCAGGCTGGGCAGCTCGACCAGAAGCGAAGCGGGATCATCGACGACGGGCGTCGCGAGATAAAGGCGCGGCGCCGGGCGCGGCGGAGGAGATTTGTTCGACAAGATCTAGGCTGCTTTCTGTTCCAGGCCGCTTTGCCATTCGCCCTTGGATGCGAGGCCGTTCATGCGCGCGCGATGACTGAATGCGTTTTGTCCGGCTGCGACGTTCTCGGCCTTGCCGGACCAGGCCTTCTGCGGCGCGGCCTGGAGGGCGCGACCATAGGAGAAAGTCAGGCCCCAGGGCAGCGGGCCGAGCTTGTGCATCGCGTTGAGGTGCGCCGTTGCCTCTTCATCCGACTGGCCGCCGGAAAGGAAGGCGATGCCGGGCACCGCCGCGGGCACGCACGCCCTAAGCAGCCGTATCGTCTTCTCCGCGACCTCCTCGACGGAAGCCTGCTTCGGGCATTTCTTGCCGGAGATGGCCATGTTCGGCTTCAGCACCATGCCCTCGAGCGCGACGCGCTGCACTCGCAATTCCTGGAAGGTCTTGTTGAGCACACGGCTCGTCACCTCATAGCAACGATCGATGTCGTGATCGCCGTCCATCAGCACTTCGGGCTCGACGATCGGCACGATCTGCGCGGCCTGGCACAGCGCTGCATAACGCGCCAGCGCGTGGGCGTTGACGCTGATCGCGGTCATCGAGGGGATGCCCCGGCCGTCAGTGCCACTGCCGATGTCGATCACCGCGCGCCATTTGGCGAAACGCGCGCCGCGCTCGTAATATTTCTTCAAGCGCTCGGCGAGCTTGTCGAGCCCGACGGTGACGAGTTCTCCCGGGCACATCGGCAGGGGTTGCGTGCCTTCGTCGACCTTGATGCCGGGAATGGCGCCGCTACTCTCGATCAGCTTGACCAGGGGCGTGCCGTCCTTTGCGTTCTGCCAGATCGTCTCGTCGTAGAGGATGACGCCGGAGATGTGCTGGTTCATCGCGTCCTTCGAGCGGAACAGCATCTCACGATAGTCGCGGCGGTTCTCCTCGGTCGATTCCACGCCGATCGCGTCGAAACGCTTCTTGATGGTGCCGGAGGATTCGTCCGCGGCAAGGATGCCCTTGCCGGGCGCGACCAGAGCGGTCGCGATCCTGTTGAGCTCAGTCAGATTCATCGAGATGTCCTCCCAAAACGATTCTGCCCTTGCCGGTGAAAATAGACCGTTCTCGGGCAAATGCCGAGTTAACGTTCGTCGCAGGGTAAGGGGGGAGGGGCCTGTTACCTCGCCCCGCTTGCGGGGAGAGGTCGGATCGCCCTTGCGATCCGGGTGAGGGGGTACGGGTCCCGCAGTCATCTCATCTGCGGAGAGAGCCCCTCACCCCAACCCTCTCCCCGCGAAGGGCGGGGCGAGGGAGACGACAGAGCGTGCCGGACTTCACGCCACCTTCGGGGCGAGCTCGCCCTTGGCGTAGCGCTTGGCCATCTCGGCTGTGGTCAGCACCTTCTTGATCTTGGAGGCTTGCCCTGCGGTATTGAATTCCTGGAGCCGCTGCTTGCACAGCTTGGTCATCGCTTCCATCGCGGGCTTCAGGTATTTGCGCGGGTCGAACTCTTCCGGATTGTCCTTGAGCACCTTCCGGATCTGGCCGGTCATCGCCATGCGGTTGTCGGTGTCGATGTTGATCTTGCGCACGCCGTTCTTGATGCCGCGCTGGATCTCGGCGACAGGCACGCCCCAGGTCGGCTTCATCTTGCCGCCATAGGCGTTGATGATGTCCTGGAGGTCCTGCGGCACCGACGAGGAACCGTGCATGACGAGATGCATGTTCGGCAGCTTGCGATGGATCTCCTCGATCACGTTCATGGCGAGGATGTCGCCGTCGGGCTTGCGGGTAAATTTGTAGGCGCCGTGCGACGTCCCCATCGCGATCGCGAGCGCGTCGACCTGGGTCTCCTGGACGAACTTCACGGCCTCGTCCGGATTGGTGAGGAGCTGGTCGTGGCTGAGCTTGCCCTCGGCACCGTGGCCGTCTTCCTTGTCGCCCATGCCGGTCTCGAGCGAGCCGAGCACGCCGAGCTCGCCCTCGACCGAGATGCCGCCGAGATGGGCCATGTCGGTCACGGTCTTGGTCACCCCGACATTGTAGCCCCAGTCGCCGGGGGTCTTGCCGTCAGCCTTGAGCGAGCCGTCCATCATGACCGAGGTGAAGCCGGCCTGGATCGCGGTCATGCAGGTCGCCGGCTCGTTGCCGTGGTCGAGATGCACGCAGACCGGAATGTGCGGATAGATCTCGGTCACCGCGTCCATCATGTGCTTGAGCATGATGTCGTTGGCGTAGGAGCGCGCACCGCGCGAGGCCTGGATGATGACGGGCGCGTCGACCTGGTTGGCCGCGTCCATAATCGCCAGCGCCTGCTCCATGTTGTTGATGTTGAAGGCCGGGACGCCGTAATCGTTCTCCGCCGCATGGTCGAGCAATTGACGCAACGTGATCCGAGCCATCTGTGTTGTTCTCCCGTTTGGGCCTGCAAGGCCACTGCTTGAAGGCGGCTGACGACTTGCCGACCGATTACTTGGTGCGCAGAACTTCGACGCCGGGCAGGGGCTTGCCTTCCATCCATTCAAGAAATGCGCCACCGGCGGTCGAGACATAGGTGAACTGACCGGCCACATGGGCCTGGTTGAGGGCCGCCACGGTGTCGCCGCCGCCCGCGATCGAGACCAGCTTCTTGGCCTTGGTGCGCTCGGCGGCATGCTTGGCGGCGGACATCGTGCCGCGGTCGAACGGCTGCATCTCGAACGCACCGAGCGGTCCGTTCCAGACCAGCGTCGCCGCATCGTCGATCGCAGCATGAACACGCGCGATCGACTGCGGACCGACGTCGAGGATCATGCCGTCGGCCGGGATCGCGTCGAGGCCATAGGCGTGCGACGGTGCGTTGGCCGCGAAATGATAGGCGACGGTGGCGTCGACCGGCAGGATGATGGCGCAGTTGGCGGCTTCCGCCTTTTCCATGATGCGCAGCGCCGTCGCGGCGAGATCCTTCTCGGCCAGCGACTTGCCGATGCCGACGCCCTGGGCGTGCAGGAAGGTGTTGGCCATGCCGCCGCCGATCACCAGCGCGTCGACCTTGGTCACCAGGTTTTCGAGCAGGTCGATCTTGGTCGAGACCTTGGCGCCGCCGATGATGGCGATGACGGGCTTGGTCGGCGAGCCCAGCGCCTTCTCCAGCGCGACCAGCTCGGCCTGCATGGTGCGGCCGGCATAGGCGGGCAGTTTGTGGCCGAGGCCTTCGGTCGAGGCGTGGGCGCGGTGCGCGGCCGAGAACGCGTCATTGACCCAGATGTCGCCGAGTTTTGCGAGCTCCGCGACAAAGGCCGGATCGTTCTTCTCTTCCTCTTTGTGGAAGCGGGTGTTTTCCAGACAGAGGATGTCACCGTCCTTCAGCGCCGCCACGGCCTTGACCGCGGGCTCGCCGATGCAGTCGTCGGCGAAGGCGACGGGCTTCTTCACCACCTTCGACAGCGCCTCGGCAACGGGCTTGAGCGAGTCCTTGCCATCGCGCCCTTTCGGCCGGCCGAAATGCGCGAGCAGGATGACCTTGCCGCCCTTCTCCGAGATTTCGGTGATGGTCGGCGCGACGCGCTCGAGCCGGGTCGCGTCGCTGACGCGCCCGTTCTCCATGGGCACGTTGAGGTCGACGCGCAGCAGCACGCGCTTGCCCTTCACATCGACGTCGTCGAGGGTGCGGAATTTGTTGGTCACGAGGGATCCCCTGAACCGCCTTGGGTAATGTTGGGCCAGTCCTCGATCTTCCGATCCGGATCGGGCTTGATCTTCGAGCCCGATCGCAAGAACAGGAACAACAGGCCGCCCATCAACGCCAAGAGGAGCGCGAGGGCGACGAGTTGCGAGGTCATGGCGTTCTCCGGCTGTGCCGTGACGCGTCTTGGTTAGATCACTTTCGCCATCGCGACGGCGGTGTCCGCCATGCGATTCGAGAAGCCCCACTCGTTGTCGTACCAGGACATCACGCGCACCAGCGTGCCGTTCTGCACCTTGGTCTGGTCCATGTGGAACGTCGAGGAGTGCGGGTCGTGGTTGAAGTCGATCGAGACGTTCGGCGCGCTGGTGTAGCCGAGGATGCCTTTGAGCTGTTGCTCGGAGGCACGCTTCATCGCCTCGTTGATTTCCTTCGGATCGGTGGCGCGCTTGGCGACGATCTTGAGGTCGACGACCGAGACGTTCGGGGTCGGCACGCGGATCGCGACGCCGTCGAGCTTACCCTTCAGTTCCGGCAGCACGAGGCCGATCGCCTTGGCGGCGCCGGTCGAGGTCGGGATCATCGACATCGCAGCCGCACGGCCGCGATAGAGATCCTTGTGCATGGTATCGAGCGTCGGCTGATCGCCGGTATAGGCGTGGATCGTGGTCATGAAGCCGGTCTCGATGCCGACGAGGTCGTTCAGCACCTTGGCGATCGGCGCGAGACAGTTGGTGGTGCAGGAGCCGTTGGAGACGACCAGGTGTTCCCGGGTCAGCGTGTCGTGGTTGACGCCGTAGACGATGGTGGCGTCGGCGCCGTCGGCGGGCGCAGAAACGAGAACGCGCTTGGCGCCGGCGGTCAGATGCGCGGAGGCCTTGTCCTTCGAGGTGAAGATGCCGGTGCATTCCATCGCGATGTCGATGCCGAGATCCTTCCAGGGCAGCTTCGAAGGATCGCGCTCGGCGGTCACCTTGATCTTGTTGCCGCCGAGGCTGATCGTGTCGCCATCGACGGTCACGGTGCCGGGGAAACGGCCATGGACGCTGTCGAAGCGAAGCAGATGCGCGTTGGTCTCGACCGGGCCGAGGTCGTTGATGCCGACGACCTCGATGTCCTTGCGGCCGGACTCGGCGATGGCCCGCAGGATGTTGCGGCCGATGCGGCCAAAACCGTTGATTCCGACGCGGACTGCCATGTTTCGTCTCCTTCAATGACCGTTGTCATCCCGCACAACGCGCTAACGCGCCTGCGAGGGTTTTTTTAGGGCGGACGCCCGGTTCGGCCGGGCGGGGCTTGATCATATGAGAGTTAGGTAGTCCTTTTTTTCGGCAATCTCAACTCTCAGGAAACGCGTTTCAGAACGGCGTTAACCGCGGCCTCGGCGGTAATGCCAAAGTGCTGGAATACCTTGTTGAGAGGGGCGCTGGCGCCGAAGGAGTGCATGCCGATAAACTCGCCATCCTGGCCGATCACGGCGTCCCAGCCCCAGCGCACGGCGGCCTCGATCGCGACCTTGACCGGGGCGTTGCCGATGATCTCGTCGCGGCGTTCCTTTGGTTGCGCTAACAGGAGCTCGAGCGAGGGAACCGAAACCACCCGGGTCGGAATGCCGCGCTCGGCGAGCTGCTTCTGGGCGGCCACGGCCATCTCCACTTCGGAGCCGGAAGCAAACAGCGTCGCCTTGGCTTCGCCCTGGGCGGCCACCAGCTCGTAGGCACCGAACCGGCAGGGGCTCTCGTTCGGCGCGGTGGTGCGCAGCTGCGGCAGGTTCTGCCGGGTCAGCGCCAGCACCGTCGGACCGTCGATGCGGTTGAGCGCGAGCTCCCAGCACTCGGCGACCTCGATGGAATCGCACGGGCGGAACACGCGCATGTTGGGAATGGCGCGAAGCGCCGACAGAT
The DNA here is from genome assembly GCF_055807515.1 of Bradyrhizobium sp. Kon69. Classification (NCBI taxonomy): domain Bacteria; kingdom Pseudomonadati; phylum Pseudomonadota; class Alphaproteobacteria; order Hyphomicrobiales; family Nitrobacteraceae; genus Bradyrhizobium; species Bradyrhizobium sp. Kon69. The sequence continues at coordinate 127,099 of NZ_JBVVOS010000009.1, forward strand.
GCTCGACCGGCTGGTGGGTCGGGCCGTCTTCGCCGAGGCCGATGGAATCATGGGTCATGACATAAACGACCCCGGTCCCCATCAACGCGGCGAGCCGCATCGCGGGTCGCGCATAATCCGTGAACACCAGGAATGTCGCGCCGTTCGGCGCAAAGCCGCCGTGCAGGAAGATGCCGTTCATCGCCGCGCACATGCCGTGCTCGCGGATGCCGTAATGGATGAAGCGGCCCTTCGGCGTCTTGGCCGAGAAGGCAGTCGCCGACTTCGCCTTGTTGTTGTTGGAGCCGGTGAGGTCGGCCGAGCCCGCCAGAAACTCCATCGGCATCGCGCCGGCAATCACTTCGATCACGGCTTCCGAGGATTTGCGGGTCGCCGCATTCATCGGCTTTTCCAAGAGCTCCTTCTTGTAACCCTTGAACGCCTTTGCCAGCGCGGCCGGGCGCTCGTGGCGCAGGCGACGCTCGAACTCGGCGCGCTTGCGGGTGCCGAGTTCACCGAGCCTTGCTTCCCATTCCTGTCGTGCCGTCGCGCCACGGCTGCCGGCCGCGCGCCAGGCCTTGAGCACGTCGTCGGGCACCGAGAACGGCTCGAGCGAAATGCCGAGATTTTCCTTGGCGGCCTTGAGCTCGTCGGCACCGAGCGCTTCGCCGTGGACCTTGTTGGTGCCGGCCTTGTGCGGGGCGCCGAAGCCGATGGTGGTGCGGCACGCAATCAGCGTCGGCTTGTTTGATTTCTGCGCGCGCGTGATCGCGGCCGCGATTGCGGCCTGGTCGTGGCCGTCGATCTTTTCGGCGGCCCAGCCCGCCGACTTGAAGCGCTTCACCTGGTCCACGGAATCGGAGATCGAGGTCGGACCGTCGATCGAGATGCCGTTGTCGTCGTAGAGCACGATCAGCTTGTTGAGCTTCCAGTGCCCGGCCATCGCGATCGCTTCCTGCGACACGCCTTCCATCAAATCGCCGTCGGAAGCGATCACATAGGTGTGGTGGTCGACGATCTTCTTGCCGAACTCGGCGGCGAGCATCTTCTCGGCGAGCGCCATGCCGACGGCGGTGGAAATGCCCTGGCCGAGCGGACCGGTGGTGGTCTCGATGCCCTTGGTATGGCCGTGCTCGGGATGTCCGGGGGTCAGCGATCCCAACTGGCGAAAGTCCTTGAGCTGGTCGATCGTCATCTCGGGGCTGCCGATCAGATACAGCAGCGAATAGATCAGCATCGAGCCGTGCCCGGCCGAGAGTACGAAGCGGTCCCGGTCCGGCCAGTCCAGCGCGGCGACGTCGAATTTCAGGAATTGCGTGAACAGCACGGTCGCCATGTCGGCGGCGCCCATCGGCAGGCCCGGATGACCCGATTTCGCCTTCTCGACGCCGTCCATGGCAAGGCCGCGGATCGCATTGGCCATACGGTTGTGATCGACCTGCGTCATGTCTGAAAATCCGTCTGAAATGAGGCGCTTGTGGCTGGATTTGGCCGCGCCGGAAGGAGCCTTTCGGCCGCTGGGGTCGCGGCTGGGATAGCATCTCGGTTCCGGCAGGCCAAGGCAATCAATCGCCGGTTTGGCCGCAAAAGTTGCTTAGCAGTGCATAGTTTCGTGGCGGCGTTGCGCTCCGCTAGCTTGCCACGTAAATTTCTGCTTCTAACCGCTTGCCGAACCGAGTCTTTTGCCGGACGGCAAGCTCCAAGGTAAATGCCCAAAGGAAAAGCCCAAGGGCAAGGCCACAGGTTCCGCCGCTGACTGCATGAACGATCGCGTATCCAACAGCTCTGCCATGACCGAGTCCTCGGCCGTCGAGATCGAGATCGCGACCCGCAGGCTCATGGCGGCGCTCGACTCGCTCGAAAGCGCCGTGGAGCGGCGGCGCGATGCCGACCGCGACGAGAACGAGCTCGCGGCGCGGATTCAGGCGCTGGGCGCGGACCGCTCGCGCCTTGCCGACGAGCTCGACGGCGCGCTGGTGAAGGCGCGCAAGCTCGAGCGCTCCAGCCGCGAGATCTCCGATCGGCTGGATTCCGCGATCGTCACGATTCGCTCGGTGCTCGATACCGGAGAGGACGGATGAGCCACATCAACGTCACCATCAACGGCCGGCAATACCGCATGGCCTGCGAGGAGGGCCAGGAGGTGCGGCTGCTCAAGCTCGCCGAAAGCCTGGAGACGCGGATTCAGTCGCTGCGCGGAAAGTTCGGCGAGATCGGTGATGCCAGGCTCACCGTGATGGCGGCGCTGACCGTCTGCGACGAATTGGTCGATGCCGGCAACCGCATCCGCACCATGGAGCAGGAGCTGACCGAACTGCGGGATTTCCGCAACGCCGCCGTGGAGCGCGCCCGGCTGACCCAGACCGCGGTCGTGAACGCACTGAACTCTGCGGCCGAGCGCATCGAGAAGTCGACCCAGGTCCTGAACCGGACCGTCGGCAACGGGATCGCCATCGGCTGACCGTTCACCGGGCTGGCGATTCGTCAGCATCGTTGTTACATTGCCCGAGCGGGGCTGCGACGCGCGTCAGGAGCCATTATCCCCGGGGCCTTATCGATCCTTTAGGGAACTGTCCCTGGCCGGGCCCGTGGGCTCGGACATATGGTGCCCACCTACTTTCGTAGGGAACTCCGGGATCGAGTGCTTCAACGGCGTTCGCGGCTTCGCACTTTTGTTCTTCCTTCTGGTTCGTGCCTGTCGAAATTGCGTCCCCGACACGCTGCGGGTGATGACAGCGGGGGTAGCTCTGCCTCGGGGGCAAGCGCATGACCAACACCAAAGCCGAACTCCGCGCCAAAGCCCTCGCGGCGCGAGATGCGCTGAGCGACAAGAAACGCACCGCCGCCGCCGCCAAGCTCGCCAAGCGCGGGCTGCCATTCTCGCTGCTGCCGGGCAGCATCGTCTCCGGCTATTCGCCGATCCGCAGCGAGATCGATCCGATGCCGCTGCTGAAGACGCTGGCCGAGCAGGGCGCCAGGCTCGCGCTGCCTTGCGTCACCGCGCGCGGCCAGTCGCTGATCTTCCGCATCTTCCATCCGAACGATCGCCTGATGCTCGGCCCGCTCGGCATTCCCGAGCCGTCGCCTGGGGCCGCTGAAGTCATTCCCGACATCATGCTGACGCCGCTCGCGGCCTTCGATCGTCTCGGCCATCGCATCGGCTATGGCGCGGGGCATTACGACCACACCTTCGCGCATCTGCGAAAAGCCAAGAATATCGTCGGCATCGGGCTCGCTTTTGCAGCGCAGGAGATCAAGGCGGTTCCGGCACTAGCCCACGACGTGGCGCTGGATTATGTGCTAACGGAATCCGACGTATTCGATTTCCGGAGTTCTGAAGTTGCGCATTCTGTTCGTGGGTGATGTCGTCGGCCGTGCCGGGCGCAATGCCATCGCCGAATATCTGCCCGGCATGGTCAAGGACTGGTCGCTCGATTTCGTCGTCGTCAACGGCGAGAATTCCGCCGGTGGCTTCGGCATCACGGAAGCCATCTATCAGGAGTTTCTCGACGCCGGCGCCGACGCGGTGACGCTCGGCAATCACTCCTGGGACCAGCGCGAAGCACTCGTGTTCATCGAGCGCGCCGAGCGCCTGGTGCGGCCGGCGAACTATCCGCGCGGCACGCCCGGCCGCGGCGCCGCATTGGTCGAGACCAAGAACGGCAAGCATGCGCTCGTCGTCAACGCGCTCGGCCGCGTCTTCATGACCCCGTTCGACGATCCCTTCGCAGCGCTGGAGCGCGAGCTCGGCGCCTGCCCGCTCGGCATTGCCGCGGACGCCATCGTCGTCGACTTCCATTGCGAGGCGACCAGCGAGAAGCAGGGCATCGGCTTCTTCTGCGACGGCCGCGCCAGCCTCGTCGTTGGCACCCACACCCATGTGCCGACCGCCGACCACCAGATCCTGTCAGGCGGCACCGCCTACATGACCGATGCCGGCATGACCGGCGACTACGATTCCATCATCGGCATGCAGAAGGAAGAGCCGCTGCGCAGGTTCACCTCCGGGATCCCCTCGGGCCGCTTCGAGCCGGCGGCGGGCGCAGCGACGCTCAGCGGCGTGGCCGTGGAGACGGATGACGCGACGGGCTTGGCACTGCGGATCGCACCGGTGCGCGCCGGCGGCAGGCTGGAGCCGGCGACGCCGAAGTTCTGGTTGAGCTGAGTTTTCATGTAGCTCGCCACATACTCAGTGTCGTCCTGGCGAAAGCCAGGACCCATTACCACCGGCCGTAGTAACGGGCAGGCTCGTGGTCGAGGACGTCGCGCCAAACAGGCAGTTGGGGTAATGGGTCCTGGCTTTCGCCAGGACGACAATGAGGCCTACTCCGCCGTCTGCTCCCTCAACTCCGCCACATCCTTCGCGGTCAGCTTCGATCCCTTCGCCCCGAACCGTGCCGTGACATAGTTCGCCACGGCCGCGATCTCGTCGTCGCTATAGGCGTTGCCGAACGCGGGCATCGACAACGCCCCGTCCGGCGTGTGGCGCTTGGTGCCTGACAGCACGATCTGCGCGACGTTGGTGGCGGCGGGGTCGTTGACGGCCCAGGTGCCGGTCAGGGTCGCCATCGGCGAGACCGGGCTCTCGCCGCTCCAGCCGTGACAGCTGGCGCAGGCGCTGGCGAACATTTTCTTGCCGCGCGCGTCCGCCGTAACACCGTCCTTGTGCGAGGCGGGCGCAACGGGCGCGGTGGTTGCCGGCAGGTCGGGCGAGGGCTGCGGCGGCACGCTGCGCAGATACGCGACGATGCTGCTTATGTCCTCAGGCGCGAACTGGCTGAAACTGTGGTCGACCGCTTCACCCATCGGACCCGACGCCGAGCCGTGGCCTGGCGCCTGGCCGAGCGACAGATAGGAGACCAGGTCCTCGTCACGCCAACTGCCGAGGCCGGTGGCCTTGTCGGAGGAGATGTTGAAGGCGCGCCAGCCCGCCGTGATCGCGCCTGCAAATTTCTTGCGGTTGTCCAGCGCAAAGCCGAGATTGCGCGGCGTGTGGCATTCGCCGCAATGCGCCAACGCTTCAACAAGATAGGCGCCGCGATTCCATTCCGGGCTCTTGGAGGTGTCGGGCGCAAAGCGCGTGTCGGGATTGAACACGGCCGACCAGACAATCATGGCCCAGCGCTGGTTGAACGGGAACGACAGCGTGTTCTCCGGCGGCTTCGCACGCACCGCAGGCAGGCTGAACAGATAGGCCTTCACCGCCAGCACGTCCTCGTCGGTCATGTAGGTGTAGGACGTGTAGGGCATCGCCGGATAGAGCCGGGCGCCGTCATGGCGCTTGCCGCGCTGGACCGCGTTGAGAAAATCCTGGTCGCTGTAATTGCCGATGCCGGTGTCCTTGTCCGGCGTGATGTTGGTGGAATAGAGCGTGCCGAACGGCAGCTTGAAGCCGAGCCCACCGGAATAGTCCTTCTCACCCGGCTTGGTGTGGCAGACCATGCAGTCGGCCGCCTTCGCGAGGTATTCGCCGCGCTCGACCAGGCCAGCCTTCTCGAGCTTCGCCGGCACGCCGGCCGGCTTGCCGGCGCGGTAATCCGCCAGCGCCACCTTGGGGCCGCCGGCGAAGTCGAGCGGACCGGGCCCGCGGATGATCCAGACGCCGAGCGCCGTCACGACAATGGCGATCACGACGATGCCGGTGAGGATACGCATCTTGCCGCTCATGCCTTTTTCCCCGCAGCCAGCAGTTTCCGATCGATCGGCAGGCGCCGCAGCGCGACGCCGGTTGCCGCGTAAATGGCGTTGCGCAGCGCCGGCGGGCCGGCGTTGACGCCGGCCTCACCGATGCCGCCGGGCGCCTCGCCGCTCTTGACCACGATCACCTCGATCTTCGGCATCTCGTTGATGCGCATCATGCGATAGTCGTGGAAGTTCGATTGCTGCACGCGGCCCTTCTCGATGGTGATCTCGCCATAGAGCGCGGCGGTGAGGCCGAACACCAGGCCGCCCTCGATCTGCGCCTTCACCGTATCGGGGTTGACCGCGATGCCGGTGTCGACCACCGAGGTGATGCGGCGGAGCACGATCTCGCCGATATCGTCGATCTCCGCTTCCACCACGGTGGCGAGGAAGCTCGCAAACGACGGCTGCACGCAGACGCCGCGACCGACCCGCGCGGGCAGCGGTTGGCCCCAGCCGGATTTCTCGGCGGCGAGATTGAGCACCGCGAGCATGCGCGGATTCTTGGTCAGCATCGAGCGGCGGAATTCGACCGGGTCCTTGCCGGCCTTGCGCGCCAGCTCGTCCATCGCGCATTCGACCGCGAACACGTTGTTGTTCGGACCGACGCCGCGCCAGAAGCCGGTGGGCACCGCCGGCGGTTCGGCGCGGACATATTCGACATGGAAGTTGGCGAAGTCGTAGGGCGCATCCACGGCGGCATCGACCGCGTCGATGTCGATGCCCTTCTGGAACGCCGGCGGCAGCCAGCGCGCCAGCACGGCGGAGCCGGCGACCTTGTATTTCCAGGCCGCGACCTTGCCGTCGACCAGCGACGCCGTGACCTGGTCGCGATAGACCGGGCGATAGACGTCGTGCTGGATGTCTTCCTCGCGGGTCCATATCACCTTGACGGGATAGTCGACCTGCTTTGCGATCTTCACGGCCGCCACCACCATGTCCGGCTCGAGCTTGCGGCCGAAGCCGCCGCCGAGCAGATGCTGGTTGACGATCACCTTGTCGACCGGGAGGCCCGCGGCCTTCGCCGCCTCCGACTGCACGCGCGTCATGATCTGCGTGCCGGTCCAGATCTCGCAGGCATCAGGCCTGACGTGAACGGTGGCGTTGATCGGCTCCATCGAGGCGTGCGCCAGGAACGGCAGTTCGAAGCTTGCCTCGAACCTGTCGCCGCTCGCGAGCCCCTTGGCGATGTCGCCGACGGATTTCGCGACCACGCCGTCCTTCGCGCTGGCGGCGCGCAGATGCTGCCAGATGTCCTCCGTGCTGAGCTTCGCGTTCGGGCCCTCGTTCCACTCGATCTCGAGCGCATCGAGGCCTTTCTTGGCGGCCCACATGTGGTCGCCGATCACGGCGACCGTGTCCTCGAGCACCACGATTTTGCGCACGCCCGGGATTTTCACCGCCGCGCTGTCGTCGACCTTGCCGACCTTGCCGCCAAAGACCGGGCAATTGGCGATCGCGGCGATCTTCATGCCGGGCAGGATCGCGTCGATGCCGTACACGGCCTTGCCATTGACCTTGTCCGGCGTGTCGAGCCGCTTCAGCGGCTGGCCGATGATCACGAAATCCTTGGGATCCTTGACTGGGACGTCCTTCGGCGGCGTCTGGCCCTGTGCAGCCAGTGCCAGTTCGCCATAGCCGAGCTTGCGGCCGCTTGCGGCGTGCACGACCTCGCCCTTCGATGTCGTGCAGCTTGCAGGCTCGACCTGCCATTGCGCCGCTGCGGCCTGCACCAGCATCGCCCGCGCGCTGGCGCCGGCTGTCCGCAACGGTTTCCACCAGGCGCGGATCGAGGTCGAACCACCCGTTGCCTGCAAGCCGAACGCGGGATTGGCGTAGAGCTTGTCGTTGGGCGGCGCATGCAGCACGGCGACCTTTGCCCAATCGGCCTCGAGTTCTTCGGCCAGGATCATCGCAATCGAAGTATAGACCCCCTGGCCCATCTCGACCTGCGGCATCAGGAGCACGGTGCGGCCGGTCTCGTCGATGCGGATGAAGGCGTTCGGCGCGAACTTGCCATCGGTGGTGTCGCGCGGCTGCTCCGGCTCGTTGACGGCGGCGCGCAGCGGCAGGTGGAAGGCGAGCAGGAAGCCGGTGGCGAGACCACCAGTCAGCAGCGCGCGGCGGGAAACGGCGGGAAGAGTCTTGTCTGTGATCATGGCGGACCTCACGACTGACGGCCGGAGGCGGCCTGCTTGATGGCCTCGCGGATGCGCACATAGGTGCCGCAGCGACAGATGTTGCCGGCCATCGCGGCGTCGATGTCGGAATCGTCAGGGCTGGGCGTTGCCGCCAGCAGCGCCGCGGCCGACATGATCTGGCCGGACTGGCAGTAGCCGCACTGGACCACTTCGGCATCGAGCCAGGCCTTCTGCACCTTCGCGCCCATCGGTGTGCTGCCGACATGCTCGATCGTCGTGATGGCGCGGTTCGCGACCGCACTGACCGGCAAGACGCAGGAGCGCACCGCCTTGCCGTCGACGTGGACGGTGCAGGCGCCGCACTGCGCGATGCCGCAGCCGAACTTGGTGCCGGTCATCCCAAGGACGTCGCGCAGCACCCACAGCAGCGGCATGTCAGGCGGCGCGTCGAACGATTTCGTTTCGCCGTTGATGGTGAGAACAGTTGCCATATGCATCCCCTTGCTCGCGCGATCGCTTACGGCGATCTAGTCAGCGAATTTGCGCGCACAATAATCATATCGATGCGAAACGATGAAGCGTCGACATGTCCGGCAATGCATTTTTGCGTAGCGAGCGCGTCAGGCCATGACGATCACGAATTTGTGCGGCGATCGCTGCGGCGATTTTGGGCTAATTGATATGATAAGCGTCATTTTCTGACGCTTTTTGCTTACAAGCGCCGTTGATCGCCACAGATGATCGTGCGAATGCGCAAAATCATGCGATGACGAAACTCGTGCGATTGTGGAAGTCGATCGACGGTGCGGACTTCTGACGCGATCAAGTGCGGCGGCTCATCGTTGTGCCCTCTCCCCTTGTGGGAGAGGGCAGCGACGCCGATAGACGCAGCCTCACTCGGGTGAGGGGTCCGTCTCCGCCAACAGGCGCCGTTTTGGATCAACCGGCAAAGGGAAGCCTGATCGTGAACGAGGCACCGCCGTGCTCCCGATTACTCGCTGATATGAACCCGTTGTGCGCTTCGATAATGGTGCGCGCAATGGACAGGCGCATGCCCATGCCTTCCGCTTTGCTGGTGTAAAACGGCTCGAAAACCTGTTTCAATTTGTCTTCTGGAATGCCGGGGCCGCGATCTGACACGGATAGCTCGGCAAATTGATCCACGCGCGCAGTCCGGATGCTGATAGAGCGGCTTTCGTCAGACGTGTCCTTCATAGCCTCGACCCCGTTCAGCACAAGATTCAAAATGACTTGTTGAAGCTGAATGCGATCGCCGAGGATCGGTAGCGCGTCGGACGTGATCACGTTGGCCATTTCGAATTTTCGGCTGACGGTTAGCGCGGAAAGAAATCTGACCGTCTCTTGCACAACCTCATTGAGGTCCAGTTGCTTCAATTCGAACGGCGCCTTTTTTAGCAAGCTGCGCATCCTGCGAATGACCTCGGTGGCACGCCGGTCATCCTGTAAAATATCGTTCACGATTTCCCTGAGTTCAACAACATCGGAAAGCGCAGCGATATCGGGACGCTGCGATTGCAGGATCGCGGCTGCGGTTTCAGCGTTCGTCAGAATAGACCCAAGCGGCTGGTTGATCTCGTGAGCAATCGAGGCGGTCAGTTCGCCAGCGGTCGCGAAGCGATTGACGTGGGCCAGTTCAGTCATGCGCTGCCGCGACTGCACTTCGGCGAATTGACGTCGGCGATGCTCAAATAACAAAAGCGCGATCAGTCCCGCTTGCGCGAGGACAAGCGCGATAGTGAACGTGATTTGCCACCAATATCGCTCCCACAAATTGGGCTCCCGGAAGTAAACCGTGCTGTCAGGCGGCAGTCTGCTTTGGGGAATTCCCCAGCGCTGCAGTTGTCGCCAGTCAAACATAGGCGCGGCCAGTGGGACAAAGGTCGGCTTGATGTCGGCGACATTTTCGCCGTTGAGGATGCGAAGCGCGACTTCCGCCGCCTGCTTGCTTTGTCTGGCGACGACCTGCATTGGTCCACCGACGATGCCCTCTCCAAAAAAACTTTCATCGTGAAAAAAGATGGGCGCATTGGCTACGCTGTAAAATCGGTTAAACGCAGTGTTGCCCTCATGCGCCACTCCCGCCGCATCGACATTCAATCCAATCCAGAAAATAGCACTGTGCGACGGTAGGTTGGCCGCATCCTTGAGCATGTCTTCGAACGAAAGTTCATTGTACCATCGAAACTGGACACGATCCGCGAACCGCGCGGTGGACTTGGCGACCTCGTTACGCCACCAGGTTTCGCTCGGCGAAGCGCCGACTACGATGGCAATCGTAGTTGTTTGAGGTAGGACCTGCAGGATATTTTCAAAGAAAACACGATCGTCGTTCGTGATTGCCACAACGGCGTCGTACTTGGTCAATTTATCGAAGTCGACGCGGCGTCGCTCTACCAGAGTGTACAGCATCGGCGTAGTTGGAAAGAGGTCTTTCCGGTGCGCCTGCACGAAATTGGCAGCAGGCGCACCGATCGCGACGATCAGGTCGGGCGGCTGGTCTAGATTGAGGGAACGAAGATACTCGACAAAGGGGGCGTCTGACTTGTCGCTGCTTCGCCGGGCATTCAGCAGAGACTGGTCTTGAAATTCAATGGATGCCCGTCGGCTCAGCTCGGCGCGAAGGGCTTCCGAATAATCAGTCCAAGGTCTGAACCTGAGACCGAATGAATGCAGCATCAGTACTCGTTTTGCCTCTGGATCAACTGCCGGACTTTGGCCTGTCGTCGCTATCAACAATGCGATGGTCAACGCAGCGGTGAGGCTCCGCACGCGACAGGTTCGCCATGAGCGAGGCAGCCAGAAAAGCATCGCACCCCGAGCCCCGATCCAAGTGGAGTACCGTATCTGCTCGATCAGATTATCAACAAGCGGAGACAAGGGGAAACTGCGAGGCAATTCTGACACAAACAGGTCCGCAAGAGTTCATAGCGACGCGGTCGCGCGGTCCCTGCGATAGGCCGCGTCGCCCAGAGTACCTGCAGACCGATGACGCAGGTCGCCATCATCGGACGGTCACCGTCAGCGCTTGCGCGCACAGAGGACAACCCGCGCTATCGCGCGTCGCCACGGATTAATAGGCGCAAATATAGTTCCCGTAAGCATCGTAGCAGCTGCGGCGGTACGCAGCAGTGCCAAGGGCAGCCGCGCCTACCGCTGCCGCTCCCACACCGTAGCCCCGATAGCCGTAGCCGCGATAGCCGCCCCGATAGCCGTAGCCACGGTAACCTGCGCCGCGCACTGCAACAGCGCCGCCGCCCCGCGGTCCTCGAACTGCGACCGCACCGCCGCGGTAACCGCCGCCACCCCGATAGGCACCTCCGCCGCGCCGAGCCTCGGCGTCATCGGGGATCAAGCAGGCGGTGAGCAAAACGAAAGCGGCAAGAGAAGCGAGAATATAGCGGAGCATGACGGAACCCTTCCATGAATTCACTAGGCCCCGCTCGCGAGATTGCGGCTCACTCTGCGCGTGAGCTTGATGTAGATCAATCGAACCCGCGCACTGCGACGCCTACGCTATGTCCAGCCGCACCTGAGGCGGCTTCCGTCACTTTCGGTGACGCAAGTGCGAAAAGGGAGGTCCGCCATGCATTCGAGAAAGCTTCTTTCGATCAAGTCAGCGACGGTCGCGGGCATTGCCGCCAGCGGCCTGCTTGGGCTTGCAACGCTGTCGCTTAGTCCAACCCCCGCCAAGGCGGTGATTTACTGCCAGTACGTAGAATATCCGGCGGGTTGCGTGGCCCGGGCAGGCGTCGTGCTCAGGCCGCGCCCGGTGGCGCGCGCCGCAGTCCGTCACAACGCCGGTGGCAATGCGAATGGTGGCGTCAATCGCGTTGGAGCCGGGCGGTAAAAGCCGGTTTCGCAAGCCAGCAAGAAGCCGTCATCGTTTCGTCCCGGTGGCGGCTTTTCTTGGTCTGGCAGGGATAGGCACTAGTACCGCCGGGGCGGCATTAGGGCATGAAACACACTTGGTACGTCACTTTTGAAGTGCCGCCGGACGGCACACTGTCAAGACGGCGACATCCGCGTCTAACGAACACGTTTGAAAGCGAAGCGGCAGCTAAGAATTTTGCGCGAACCAAATTTAACGACGGACTGATCGTCACTGCAGGGACTATCATCCCTCACTTTCCGAGAGTGTCGATCCCATCGACCGAAATCCCAACGTGGCTTGAAGCACCGAACCAAGTTGATCCAGATCAATAACTGGGCCACCGACGCTGGTGACATGCTCTGACGGGGCAGCAACCGGGAGCCTGAACATGAATGAACGTTCGGAGCCGAAACAGGTCTGTCGTCGCAACGCACTCACCTTCCTTGGATACGCAGGGGTGTTTGGGCTTGTGGCTTCGTCCTCGATTTTTACGGCCTCAGAGGCTGTTGCTCAAACCACTGCGCCAGCCGCCGCGCCTACCACGCCGCCAGCAGACGCGCCTAAGTCGGGTACGGAACGCCGCCAGGAGCGGCGCAGCGGGCGAACAGAGCGGCGGCAGGAGCGCCGCGCCGGCCGCACGGAGCGGCGGCAAGCACGGCGTACAGGACGCGACGAGCGACGGGACGCTCGCGACGGCACCCCGGCCGCTGCGACGACCACGGAGCAAAAGAAGTAGTCCGTTCATTTGGCAAGCACAGCGACCGGGCCACCTCAGCGTAGGCCCGGAACGCCGTACAGCGCGCGGCCAGCTACCAGAACGCGGGGCAAGCCCGTCTGTCGCATCGCGTGGTTCCCATAAAGGAGTGAGGGGAAGAGAGGGAATGGAAATTTCGGAATAATAGCACTCTACGCCTGTTTTGCCCGACGGCGCAACGCCGTCCGAGGCGCCTGGACCAACGGATTCATCAGGCGCTTAAGCCATTGATTCCGCTCGCCCCGGCTACTGTGCATGGGGTTGTTTTCTGGTTTTTTGATTCAAGGGCCGCTAGAGCGGTCCTCAGCTCTGCCGAAAGCCCATCCGGAAGGCGCCCCAGTGCTTGCCGCGGATCATGATCGGTGAGGACAGGTCCTTCATCAGCACGAACTGCCCGCCGCCCATGTCGCGTCGATAGGTCTGGAGCAGGAACGGCTTGGTGTTGGCCGCGACCTTCTGCACCGCGCGATCGGTGAACAGGCGGCGGTTGCGGCAATTGGCGTTATTCCAGACCGGGTCCTTGCCCTGCGGCAGGCGGTAGTTCGGGTTGTGCGTCGGCAGGTAGCCGCCCTTGGCCCAGGCGACGCAGAACACGATGCGCGGATCGGACTTCTGAATCGGATCCTGGATCGCGGGCAGCACGCGGTCGGTGAAGTCGACATAGTCAGTGTTGTATTGTTTGGGATCGGTGCCGGGGATTTCCCGGTAGTTCTCGTCCATGAACTGGTCGAGCGTGATCTCGCCGCGGCCGATGGCGGCTTCGAACTCGTCCGAGATCCGCTTGGCGGTCTCGACGACGGCGCGGATCAGCGGCGCATCGGATGTCTCGACGCCGCTGTCGGCGATCAGCGCGATCAGGCCTTCGGAGGTGTCGAGCAGTTTGGTCACGCGCTGATCGGCGTTCTTGAGATCGCGCGAGGAGAGGTCGACGCCCTTGGCGAGCTCGTTGAGCTCGCTGATGACGGTGTCGCAATGTCCGAGATTGGAAGTCGCCGCGCGCGTGACGCTGCCGATCTCGGCTTCCACGGAGGCGAAGCCCCGCTGGACCCGCGAGATGATGCCGGAGATGCGCTGGGCGCCTTCGCCGGCCGTCTTCGCGCGCTGCGAGGCATCGCTGCTCTCGCCGATCAGGCCTTCGATCTGGCCGTCGAGATCGCGCACGGTGTCGGAGATCTGGTGTGTGGCCTGGCGGGTGGCTTCCGCGAGGTTCTTGACCTCGCTTGCGACCACCGCGAAGCCGCGGCCGGCATTGCCGGCGCGCGCCGCCTCGATGGTGGCGTTGAGCGCGAGCAGGTTGGTCTGCTTCGCGATCGCCTCGATCGAGCCGGACACTTTTGCCACTTGTGCCAGCGCCGAGCCGACGGCGCTGAGCCGCGCCTCGATCCGCTCCACCGCTGCAACGAGTTCGGAGATGTGGCTGACCGCGGCATCGACTGCGCCGCGCGACTGCGCGATCTCGCCGACCGCCGCTGACGTGGTCGTTTGCACCGCCTGCGACGCATTGGCGATGTCGTGGTTGGCCGACACCATCGTCTCGGCGGTTTCCTGGAGGTGGTGAAACCGTTCCGATTGGTTCGCGACGCGGTGTGCCACTTCCTGGACGTTGCCGGCGATGTCGGCGAGTTCCACGCCGAGGCCGCCGATGCGGTCGGCGAGCTGATCGATCAGCCGTTCGGCAAGCGTTCGGTTGGAGCCGGTGTCCAGTACTGCAAGTTGTACGACGGACATGTCTTGAGAGTCCTCCAGTCAGAGCCGTTCGCCGGCTCTCCGCGGCATTCCCATTCCAATTCCGGTCTTAAGAGGTGATTCGCGCGTTGGCGTCTTGCCTGAGCGCGCACTAGAGCTTGTAGGCCGTCCTGAATCCGCCCCAGTGCCGGCCTTGCACGCGGATCGGAACGTCGATCTCGCGCATCATCACCGTATTGCCGTTGCCCATGTCGCGCGCATAGCTCTGGACCAGATACGAGCGCAGGTTGCGCGCGGCGGCCAACCCCGCCGGATCGTTGAACATCCGCCGGTTGCGGCTGTTGGCTGTGTTCCAGGCGGCATCGCCCGGCCGCTGCGGATGCGAGTAGATCCTGTTGTGGACCGGCAGGAAGCCGTTGCGATCGACCATGGCGCAGAACGCCATGCGCGGGTCCTTTGCCAGAAACGCTTCCTGGAACGACGGCAGCGCGCGGTCGGCCCAGTCCAGATATTTGGTGCGGTACTGCTGCGGATTGGTTCCGGCGATTTCGCTATAATCGGTGTCGAAGAGGTCGTCGATCTTCACCTCGCCGCGTGCAACCGCCTGCTCGAAGATTCCGGTCAGCGCGTTACCCGCCTCCATGGCACGGGTGACGAACTCGGTGTTTTCCTCGTGGATCGACCAGAGCGTGTCCTCGATCTTCTCGCGGAGCGCGGCATCGGGATTGACGAAGTGCGCGCGCGCGCCGGCCTTGGACTGCTCGACCACGCGCAGGCGGCAAGCGCCGATGCCTTCGAGGCTGCCTTCGATCATGGCTTGCGATGCCAGGCGACCCGCCTCCGCGCCGCCGATCAGCACGCCGTCCATCGATATCTCGTAGACCGGCAGCACGCCGCGGGCGGTTTCGAGCTTGAGATGGCAGGGCAGCCGCTCGGTCTTGCGGCGGTCGTCGTGCTCGCTCTGCTTGAGCAGCACCGCGCAGCGCGATTTCAGCTTCTGCGCGAAGGTGGTGACCGCCCTGCCGGCGCTGGCGACGTTCTCGCCGTGGCTCTCGGCCGCCTTGGTCGCAGCATCGATCTCCGCTGCGCTTTCGCCCACCGAGATGATGAACTGCGACGCGCTTGTCGCGTTGCCGGAGACTTCGCTGGTGGTGGCGTTCTGTTCGGCGACCGCCCCGTTGACGGTCTCGAAGACCGGGCGGATGGCCTCGATCGCCTGCGAGATGCGGTGCACCGCATCCGCGGAGCCGGCGGCGTCGCGCTGCAGCGCGTCGATCTTTTTGGTGATCTCCTCCGTCGCGCCCTGGGTCTGCACCGCGAGTGCCTTGACCTCGGTGGCGACGACCGCAAAGCCTCTTCCCGCAGCGCCCGCGCGCGCGGCCTCGATGGTCGAGTTGAGCGCGAGCAGCGTCGTCTGCCGCGCGATCTGTGCGATCAGGTTGACGACGTTGCCGATGGCGGCCGAGGATTCGCGCAGGCGATCGACGTTGGCGCGGGCTTCCTGCGCCGCGGCGCTGGCCTCGTCGGCGAGCTTGCCGGCCTCGCGAACCTGCGCCCCGATGCCCAGCGCCGACTGGGTGAATTTGTCGGCGGCATGGGCGAAGGTGGAGGCGTTCGATTGTGCGGCGTTGGTCCGGCCGGTCAGGGCGTCGGTGCGGTCGCGAATGGCGGCAAGCGTCGTGGCGGTCGCCTCGGCGCCGCCGGCCACCGAATTGGCGGCGCGCTCGAGCTGGCGAATCATGGCGCCCAGCTCGAGTTCCAGCAGTTCCAGGATTTCCTTGGCCGAATCGCTTTCGACGGCCGCGGCAGGCTCGGAATGGGCCGCCGGCTGCGCAGCCTGCGGGGCAGCCGCAGATGCAGCCATGTCCGGCAGACGCTTCCGAAATAGTCCGAACGCCATCAGGTCTCTCTTGTCGGGGGACGGTCGGACGCTATTTTCGCAGCCTGGAATGAAATCAGGGTTAACGATGCCTGACATCTAGGCACGGGCCCATACGGTGTTACCTTAAAGTCGTAGAGCCTCTTTCTTTCCAGGGGGGTGGCGGCCTATAAGGCCGCGCTTCCCACGCTCACCTTGGCGCACGATTCCCCTAGAGAAGATCACGCATGGCCGGACATTCCCAATTCAAGAATATCATGCACCGCAAGGGGCGGCAGGATGCCCAGAAGTCGAAACTGTTCGGCAAGCTGGCGCGGGAAATCACCGTCGCGGCCAAGCTGGGGACGCCCGACCCCAACATGAACCCGCGCCTGCGTGCGGCCATCACCGCGGCGCGCCAGGAGAACATGCCGAAGGACAATATCGAGCGCGCCGTCAAGAAGGCGCTCGGCAGCGACAGCGAGAATTATGACGAGATCCGCTACGAGGGTTACGGACCCGGCGGCGTTGCCGTCATCGTCGAGGCGCTGACCGACAACCGCAACCGCGCGGCTTCCGACATCCGCTCCTTCTTCACCAAGTCCGGCGGCAATCTCGGCGAAACCGGCTCGGTGTCCTTCATGTTCGACCGCACCGGCATCGTCGAATACGACCGCAGCGTCGCCTCCGACGATGCGGTGCTGGATGCCGCGATCGAGGCCGGCGCCGACGACGTGATCTCGAGCGAAGGCGGCCACGAGATCTACGCCTCGACCGAAGGCTATCGCGACGTCGCCAAGGCGCTGGAAGCCAAGTTCGGCGAGCCGCGCAAGGCCGCGCTGATCTGGAAGCCGCAGAACACGGTCGCGGTCGACGACGAGACCGGCGAGAAGCTGCTCAAGCTGATGGACCTGCTCAACGAGCACGACGACGTCCAGCACGTCTACGCCAATTTCGAGGTGTCGGACGCGCTGCTGGCGAAGATGGGCGGGTAGGGGCCACTTCCCCTGTTACTTCCGTTCTGTTTCTGTTTCCCCCACGGCGGCCAGCCGCTATCACTGGCCCATGACGACGCTCCCGATTCGTGGCCCCGTTCGCATCATCGGCATCGACCCCGGCCTGCGCCGCACCGGCTGGGGCGTGATCGAGGCCGAGGGCAACCGCCTGATCTACATCGCCTGTGGCTCGGTGGAGCCGCCGGACGATTTGCCGCTGGCGAGCCGGCTGCTCGCGATCCATGAGGGGCTGGCCGCTGTCCTGTCCGGTCACAAGCCGATGGAAGCCGCGGTCGAGCAGACTTTCGTCAACAAGGACGGCGTGGCGACGCTGAAGCTCGGCCAGGCCCGCGGCGTCGCCATGCTCGCGCCCGCGATGTTCGGCATCAGCGTTGCCGAATACGCGCCGAACCAGGTGAAGAAGACGGTGGTCGGCGCCGGCCACGCCGACAAGCAGCAGATCGCGATGATGCTCAAGATTTTGCTCCCCAAGGCCGATCCGCCGTCCGCGGACGCCGCCGACGCGCTCGCCATCGCCATCACCCATGCCCATCATCGCCAGAGCACCGCGCTCCGGCTGAAGGTGGCCGGCTTATGATCGGCAAGCTCAAGGGCCTGATCGATTCCTACGGCGAGGATTTCGTCATCCTCGACGTCGGCGGTGTCGGTTATCAGGTGCATTGCTCGACGCGCACGCTGCAGCATCTGCCCTCGCCGGGCGAGGCCGCCGTGCTGTCGATCGAGACCTATGTTCGTGAGGATCAGATCAAACTGTTCGGCTTCCGCAGCGACCAGGAGCGCGAATGGTTTCGCCTGCTCCAGACCGTGCAGGGCGTCGGCGCCAAGGTCGCGCTCGCCGTGCTCGGCACGCTGCAGCCGTCCGACCTCGCCAACGCCATCGCGTTGCGCGACAAGGCTGCGGTGGCGCGCACGCCCGGCGTCGGCCCCAAGGTCGCGGAGCGCATCGTCACCGAACTGAAGGACAAGGCACCGGCCTTCGCCAATGTCGACCCGGCGGTCGTGCACCTCGCCGGTGCCGTCGACGACCAGCGCGCGCCGCGACCGGTGGCGGACGCGATCTCGGCGCTGGTCAATCTCGGCTACGGCCAGCCGCAGGCGGCGGCCGCGATCGCATCGGCCTCGCGCAGCGCGGGCGAGAGCGCCGAGACCGCGCAGCTCATCCGGCTGGGCCTGAAGGAGCTGTCGAAGTGAGTGCGGCCCGCGCCAATCCCGTCGCCGTTCTTTTTCGTCGCCTTTCGCGCGTGGCCGGTATCGTCGTGATCTTCTCCGTTGTGGGGCCGCTGACGGTCGCCGCGCTGGTTTCGGTGATGGTGGCGACGCTCGGTGCCGCGGTGCTGCAGATGTTTCTCGCGCTCCTCGAGCTGGAGGCACTGCGCACCCTGATTTCGATCGCGATCGTGCTGCTGGCCATCGCCACGATTCTCGCCTCGTTCCTTCCCGCAGTCGCAGCCGGCTTGATCTTCGCGCTGGCCGCGGTCTACGCCGACCTCAACATGATCTGGATGGCGTGGCTCGCCGCGGCCGTGGCCGCCGCCGGCTTCGTCGGGTTTGGCATGTTCGTTGTGCCCGCCGAAACCTCCGCAGTGATATTGCCAAGTGTTAATTCCGCGCCTGAGGCGCTGAAGCTTTCCGCCATGCTCGCCATCGTTGCTGTCATCCCGGCCAGCCTGTGCTGGTGGCTCGCGAAACCGCTGCACCGTGTTATCCTGCCCGCATGAGCACGCCCCCCCGCATGGTCACCCCGGAGCGCCGCAGCGATGATGTCGGCGACACTGCGCTGCGCCCGCAATCGCTGTCGGACTTCGTCGGCCAGCAGCAGGCGCGCAAGAATCTGTCCATCTTCATCGAGGCGGCGCGCAAGCGCGGCGAGGCGCTGGATCACGTGCTGTTCGTCGGTCCGCCCGGCCTCGGCAAGACCACGCTGGCGCAGATCGTGGCCAAGGAGCTCGGCGTCGGCTTTCGCGCCACATCAGGCCCGGTAATCGCCAAGGCCGGCGATCTTGCGGCGTTGCTCACCAATCTCGAAGAGCGCGACGTGCTCTTCATCGACGAGATCCATCGCCTGAGCCCGGCGGTGGAAGAAGTGCTCTATCCCGCGATGGAGGACTTCCAGCTCGACCTCATCATCGGCGAAGGCCCGGCGGCGCGTTCGGTCAAGATCGAGCTGTCGAAATTCACCCTTGTCGGCGCCACCACGCGGGCCGGCCTTCTCACCAATCCGTTACGCGATCGTTTCGGCATTCCGATCCGGTTGAATTTCTACACGATCGAAGAGCTTGAGAGCATCGTCACCCGTGGCGCACGCGTGCTCAACGTCGGCATGAGCGCGGATGGCGCCAACGAGATCGCGCGACGCGCCCGTGGGACGCCGCGTATCGCCGGCCGGCTGTTGCGCCGCGTGCGCGATTTTGCTTCGGCGGCCGATGCCGACAGGATCGATCGCAAGATTGCCGATCACGCGCTGAGCGCGCTCGAGGTCGACGCCGCCGGCCTCGACGCGATGGACCGCCGCTACCTCACGACCATCGTGCAGAACTATGGCGGCGGCCCGGTCGGCGTCGAGACGATGGCCGCTGCATTGTCGGAGCCGCGCGATGCGATCGAAGACATCATCGAGCCCTATCTGATCCAATGCGGCTATCTGCAGCGGACCCCGCGCGGCCGCCTGCTCACCTCGCACGCCTTTCGCCATCTCGGCATCAGCGAGCCCTCGCGCGATGCGGCGGCACAGTTCGGCCTGTTCGGCACCGACGAGAGCGACGACTGATCTACGCAGGTGCAGCCTGTTCGGGCCGTCATGAATTTCCGGTCATCTCGTGCAGAGGGTCTGCACAAACGCACCCCATTTGCGCTCCAATAGGGTCGCATCAAGAAGCCGCATCACGATCGGGCTGCCATGATCACGCGCCGTCATTTCTTCCGTTCCATCGGCGGCCTGTCCGCCCTCGGCGTCTCGACCGCGGCCTATGGCGTCGGCGTCGAGCCGATGCTGCGGCTTCGGGTCACCCGCTATCATCCAACCCCGCGGCAATGGCCGACAAATTTCCCGCTGAAGATCGCCGTGATCGCCGATATCCATGCCTGCGATCCCTGGATGTCGCTGGAGCGGATCGAGGCCATCGTCGATCGCACCAATGCGCTGAACGCGGATATCATCGTGCTGCTCGGCGACTATGTCGCCGGCCTGCACCAGGTCACGCGCATCATTCCTGCGAGCGAATGGGCCAAGGTGCTGGCCGGCCTGAAAGCGCCGCTCGGCGTCCATGCCGTCATGGGCAATCATGATTATTGGGCGGACAGGACCGTGCAGCAGGCTGGCCACGGGCCGACGGTTGCGCATCGCGCGCTGGAGGCGGCCGGCATTCCTGTTTACGAGAACGACGTCGTGCGGCTCACTAAGGACGGCCGCTCGTTCTGGCTCGCCGGCCTCGGCGATCAGCTCGCCTTTCTGCCGGCGCGGCGCTTCCGGAGCACGGGACGCTTCGGCGCCGACGATCTCAACGCGACACTCGCCAAGGTCACCGACGATGCGCCGATCATCCTGCTCGCGCATGAGCCCAATATCGCGCCGCGCGTGCCCGCCCGCGTCGCGCTGCAACTGTCCGGCCACACCCATGGCGGCCAGGTCCGCCTGCTCGGCTGGTCGCCAGCGGTTCCGCCGCAGCACGGCATCCGGCTCGCCTATGGCCATGTCCGGCTGAAATGCGACGTCATCATCTCCGGCGGCCTCGGTTGCAGCATCATGCCGGTCCGCGTCGGCGTGCCGCCGGAGATCGTCGAAGTGATGCTGGGGCGGGGACCGGTGGTGGCGTAGTATCGCCGTACCTGATTGTGCGGCGGCGAATGAAGCGTTAGCATCGCATAATGCAGGAAGCCGGCGATAACATTGAGAAGCTGTGCACGCTTAGATCTGCCATTGACGAAGGGATGGCCGATGTAGTGCTAGCTCGTGTTGTGCCTTGGGATTTGGAAGAGTTTCTCGAGGAAGCTCGCAGACAGAGAAGCTCTAAGGCGAAATGACAGCTCATCTCGACGGCGAGATCCGCGACGGCCGCCACCATATGCAGGTTCGCGTCTACTACGAGGACACGGATTTCCCTGACTTGCCATTGTCGTAGTATGCAAACGTGCTGATCTCTCGCTCCTTGCTGCGGTTTTCGGGAAAAAGGTTCTTTCCGCAAAGCGCGGAGCTGTTCAGGTAGGGCGTATATTCGTAGGGCATCCGCTTGCGAACCGGATGCACTACTATGCATTCAATCAAGTTGCGGAAGGCAATGCGAGTTTCGATCGCCTTCGGATTGGTTTTGAGCGCGGTGATAAGCCTTCTAACCTCCGAGGAGTATCGGTCACTGAATTTCGGGCGATCGAAGCCAACTATATTTTCGCCGCCACCGCCCAGCAGCCGCAAGCGCTCTTCAACGCTTTCCCGCTCCAGGTCGCACTCATCGATCCGCTTGAGCAATTCGTCCGGCTTGCGGCGGCTATTTGCGATGGCATAAGAGAGGCGTTCGATCTCGGTAGTCAATACGCGGCGTCGACGCTCTAGCTTATTGTGTTCGCTACCATTGTTCCGATCGTTTTTGCGCTCCTCCTTCCAAGTACGCATCGCCTCTTCAATGGCTTTCGGCGAAAGCAATTTCACCTGGATTTTTTCGGAGGCATCCTCGAGCAGAACGTCCATATCAAAGCTACGGGTGTGCTCGCAGGTGCCCCGCTGATGCGCGCTCGCGCATGCCGCGCGCGGCGCACCGTTACGCGAGGATTGAGCGATTCGCATATGGCCATTGCAGACGCCACACCGGAGCACACCGGCAAGCGGGTGCTCATTGTTGCGCGGACTCACGGCGCGACGCCGCGGCTGGCCAGTCGGTCCGAACATAGACACCGCGCGCACCCTACGAACCTTCTGCGCTAGATCCCAGAGCCCTTGCGGAACGATCCGCAGCTCTGGCTTTTTGACGATAATGTGGCGTTCTGCCGGATTGCGGCGCTTCTGTTTCTTCTGCGTCTCTGGGTTAAGAATTGTCGAGCGAACGTTCCAATGTATCTCGCCGATGTATAGTTCGTTGCCGATAATGCCGCGACCATGCCGACCGCCTGTGATGCACTGATGGTTCCAGGTGGTGCGACCCGCCTTGTTCTTGTGACGAGTTGCCCCTGGTGAGGGCACGCCTTCGCGGGTGAGGTCAGCGGCGATAGTTCGGGTCGAGCGGCCCGCTGCATATTCTTTGAAGATGCGGAGCACAATCTTTGCTTCGTTCTCATCGATTACGCGCTCGCCGGGCGCGCCCGGCCTTGGCCGATAACCATAGGCGTATGAGCCCGGAATTCTTCCGTTCGCAACAGCGTTGTCATGGCCGCGCCGAACCTTTTCGGCGAGCTGCGGCTTGTAAATCGTGTTGTACAGGCTTGCGATGCTAATGTCAGTGGCGGTCGCGTAGACTCCTTTCTGATCCATCAGCTCAACGCCGTTGAACTCGAAAACCTGCTTGAGACGCTGGATGGTTGCGGGATCGCGCGACAAGCGGTCGAAATGCTCAACGACGACTACGTCAAACTGCCGGCTTCGCACACCGTTGAGCAAGCGCTGATAGCCGTCCCGCGCACCTTCGGTAAGACCAGATTTTGCGGCATCCACAAACTCGCCGACGACATCGAGGTTGTTGCGCAATGCGACCTTGCGGCAGAGTAACAGCTGACCGTCAATCGAGCTCGCCTTTTGCATGTCGCTCGAATAGCGCGCGTATATTACGGCCGTTTTCTTCGATGACGGTGTCGTCATGCCGGTCCTCTATCGGCTGCCCCGAGCCATGATTTTCATCCCGTGCGATCTGACGTCCGATGGCGCGCGCCAACTCAAACCAGATTTCCTCATTGTCCGGATTATCCCAGCTCTGAGGATGGGAGGGGGCAAGCGGTCGAATGGTCGCTCGTTGTCTTCGGAAAGATCGAATGCGGGTAGGCATTTGCAAACTCGCGAGCGGAAGCTAGCGTAAATTTCCGCGCTGCGCTACGGCCAAGCCGCAGCGATTACTCGCAACGCGTCCTCATGCTGGCTTCGGCAGCGTCGAATGAAAATGAAATTCGTCAAGTGCCGCAGCGTGCGTGAGGGCATTCCTGGCGATGAGGCGCGTAGTCCAGAGCAGAAATGCTAAGCAAAGCGGAGTAAAAATACTGTCGGCGGCGTAAGTTTGTTATCGGGTGCGGGTGCGGGTGCGGGTGCCCGGTGCGTAGGAGCCGTCCTCGGTTCCCCACAGATTGTAGTGGCTGCCGCAGAGCCCCGGCGAACTGTAACGTTCAGCCCAGACGCGGTGGTCCGACCCCAAGGACCCTTCGATGATTGGGTCTTTTCTTATTCCGCTTGTTCGATCGCTCTTGCGTCGAGGCTCCAAGAGCCAGCAATCGCGTCTTCGTGAGCTCCGCAGTAGGGCGCGAAAAGCACTGTCAGAAATACTCGTGTTCCTCAGCATGCTGTAACTGGCGCTCGGGCAACCGGTTCGCCGGCAAGAGGGCCGGGCCGGTCAGCTGGCGGCCGGAAGGCTGACGCTCGAATCATCGCTCAAAGGCGCGATGGTTTCTAGCGTCATGTAACGGGCGCGCTGGACGGCCCATTGTCGTTCTGTTCGAGCAGGACCGCTCCAATGAGGCGAACCATGGCCTCCTCGTTGGGGAACATGCCGACCATATGTCCAAACCGGTTCACAGCCTTGCTGCACCACATCGAGAAAGACGCTCTGCTTCGGGCGTTTCGACGACAAAAGCCCGCAGGCCGGCGCGGAGGTCGATGCGATAAGGGAGGCAAAGTACGAAGAGGGGCTCACGGACCTATCCGCGATCTCTGCGCACGGGTCCACACTGTCCCTACCGGCTACAGCCGGTGCGGCGCGTCTACATCCCCAAGCCGACGGGGGTAGGCGGCCTCTCGGTGTGCCGGCCGCTAGAGGACAAGATCGTCCAAAGCGCGGTGGCCGAGGTGTTGAGCGCCGCCTATGAGCCCGAATTCCTCGGGTTCTCCTACGGCCTCCGGCCGGGGCGGGATCCTCAGATGGAGCTTGATGCCCTGGATCCGGCTATCATGACATATCCAGTGTCTTCGATTCGGTCGACCACGAGTGGCTGCTGCGGATGGTGGCGCACAGGATTGCCGATCCTCGTATCCTGCAGCTCATCGAGATGCGGCTGCGAGCTAGCGTTCGTGAGAGCGGCGAGAAGCAGGACACACGCCGCAAAGGGCAGGATCAGTCCGCTCCTTTCCAACATCTTCCTGCATTACCTCCTCGATCGCTGGGTCGACCACTGGAGCGGTCGCCATGCACGCGGTCGCGTTGTGACCGTGCGCTTTGCGCACGACTTCGTCATCGGCTTCGAGAGCAAGGCAGATGCCCAGGAAATGCTCTTGGCCCTCAAGGCGCGACTGGCCGGCGCTCCATGCGGACAAAACCCGGTTGATCGAGTTGGGCGCGGTTCGCGGCCGTCCCGCGTCAGCCGCGCAGCGAGCGGTGGCCGAGACCTTCGCCTTCCTGGGGTTCACTTACTTTGCGGGCGGACCCAAGATGGCCGGTTCATCGTGAAGCACAAGACCGAAGGGAAACGCCTGTGCTCTCGAGCAACATCACAAGTCTCGCGCGGCTCATGCGGGCGTCGCTCGTCGACAAACGTTGGTATAGGTTATGCAACCCGTTCTATATCCCCGGCTTACCTCTGTAGAGTTGAGCTGCCCGTCGGCTTGTCTGTAGTTTCAGCGTCGAAGCTGGATCGTCCGAAGGGTGGGGCGGCGCGAAATCCTAAGCTGAGTTGATAAGTGTGCTGCAAGGCATTGCTGCCATTGAGGCGTGGGACGAGGTTAAATGGAAATACGTCAGCCCACTTCCGCGTTGGAGGTCCATCAGCACATTGTGTGCTCCCTCCAGAAGCAGGACCCAGTGATCTTGGACATCGGCTGCTACGACGGAGCTGACTCTTTACATTGTCTGCGGCTTTGCCCAGAGGCTCAGCTCTACTGGTTCGAGCCGGATCCCCCGGGGCGGTTGCTAGCTTAAGAGAAACATGGGGCTCTACCCTGAGAAGGTCCCCTAGCCACAGTCGCCGCGTTGATGACTGTTGCTGTAGCCTGGCTTACTGGCGAATTTCCGTCAGTCTCTTGAATGCGAGCATCGCGATGGCATTTACCGAGCTCTTCATCAAACGTCCGATATTGTCTATCGTCGTCAGTCTCCTGATCCTGCTGACCGGCATTGGTGCGGCCACCGTTTTGCCAATCCGGCAGTATCCTAAGCTGACCAACACGGTCGTCAATATCACAACCTCTTATCCTGGCGCCTCCGCCGACATGATCCAGGGGTTCATCACCACGCCCCTTGAGCAAGCGCTCGCTTCGGCCGAAGGCGTTGATTACATTACGTCCTCCTCGGTGCTCGGTGCCTCGACGATCCAGGTCTATATCAAGCTCAATTTCGAGCCCAACGAGGCGCTCACTGAAGTGCTCTCCAAGGTCAACTCGGTCAAATATTTAATCCCTAAGGAATCGAACGATCCGGTCGTCACCAAATCTGCCGGTCAGACCACAGCTGTCATGTATATCGCCTTCTCCAGCGAAGAACTGACGGCCAGCGCGATCTCCGACTATCTCTCGCGCGTGGTGCAACCGATTATGTCAACTGTAGACGGCGTCGCAGCGGCAGACATCCTCGGCGGCCAGAGTTTTGCGATGCGGTTATGGCTCGATCCCGCGAGAATGGCGGGCCACGGCGTGTCGCCAGCTGATGTTTCGGCTGCAATCGCGGCCAACAACTTCCAGGCTGCGGCCGGCCAGACTAAGGGCTATTTCACTCTCTCCGACGTCACGGTCAACACTGATCTGCGGAGTGTTGATGACTTCAAGCGCATGATCGTCAAAGCCAACGACGGCGGCTTTGTGCGCATGGAGGACATCGCGACAGTCGAGCTTGCGGCGCAGAGCACAAACGCCAGCGTCGCGATGAACGGCGAACACGCGATCTTCGTCGCCGTGCAGGCGAGCCCAGAAGGTAATCCACTGAACATAGTGCGAGGCGTTCGGGCACTGCTTCCAGAAATGAAGCGCAGCCTGCCGCCATCGCTGAAGATGGAAGTGGCCTACGACTCCACCAAGTTCATCCAATCATCGATAGACGAGGTGGAGAAGACGCTCCTTGAGGCGGTCGCGATCGTGGTGTTTGTGATCTTCCTGTTCCTGGCCTCCCTGCGGTCTGTCATCATTCCGGTCGTCACCATTCCGCTGTCCATTATTGGCGTCTGCAGTATGATGCTGGCGCTGGGGTTCTCATTCAATCTGCTGACCCTCCTTGCGATGGTGCTTGCGATCGGTCTCGTGGTTGATGACGCAATTGTCGTGGTGGAGAACGTTCATCGCCATATGGAAGAAGGTGCGTCGCCCGCGCAAGCCGCTACGAACGGCGCGGGCGAGATCGTCGGCCCCGTCCTCTCCATGACGATTACGTTGGCCGCCGTGTACGCGCCCATCGGCTTTCTCGGCGGCCTCACCGGCGCGCTGTTCCGCGAATTCGCGTTTACACTGGCGGGTTCGGTGATCGTGTCGGGCGTGATCGCGTTGACGCTGTCGCCCATGATGTGCGCGGTCTTCCTGAAGAGCGCTGAAGAGGGGCGGTTTGCAAAGTTTGTGAATCGTGTGTTCAGCGCCATGACGCGCTGGTACGGCCGCAAGCTCGACCGCTCGCTCGACTATCGCCCGATTACCGGGCTGTTTGCGCTGACCATGCTGGGCCTCGTCGCCTTTCTGTATATGCATACTTCCAAGGAACTCGCACCCGAGGAGGATCAGGGCATCGTATTCGCACTGACAAAAGCGCCGAAATACGCCAATATTGATTACCTGGATTATTACGGCGCCAAGCTCGACAAGGCACTCCAGAAGTTTCCCGAGACGGATTTTCGCTTCGTGCTCAACGGCATCAGCGGTCCGCAGGGCGGCATGGCCGGGATGTTGCTTAAGCCTTGGGCCGAGCGCAAGCGCTCATCGATCGCGCTGAAATCGCTGGTCCAGGTCGAGCTGTCCAAACTGGAAGGCATCAACGCATTTGCCTTTAGCTTGCCGCCGCTTCCGGGCGGTTCGGGCGGCTTACCAGTGCAGATGGTGATCAAGTCGACGCTCGGTTTCCAGTACATCTACGAGCAGATGTCGGAGCTGAAGGATGCCGCGCGCAAGAGCGGTCTGTTCATGGTCAGCGACTCTGACCTTGAGTTCAACCAGCCGGGGGTGCGAATCAAGGTCGATCGATCCAAGGCGAGCGACCTTGGCATCACCATGCAGAACGTCGGTAGCGCGCTCGCGACCCTCCTTGGCGGAAACTATGTCAATCGCTTCAACCTGCAGGGCCGCTCCTACGAAGTGATCCCGCAGGTGCCGCGCGAGAAACGCCTGACGCCGGAATCACTTGGGAGCTATTATGTCAAGACAGCGGCGGGCTCGATGCTGCCGCTATCGACCGTGGTCTCCATCGAGACTGCGACCAATCCGAACGCACTCACCCACTACAACCAGCTCAACTCCGCGACCTTCCAAGCCGTACCGATGCCCGGCGTCACGATCGGTCAGGCTGTGGACTTCCTCGACGTCGAGGCAATGAAACTGCCCGCAGAGTTCAGCCACGACTTCCTCGGGGACGCCCGTCAATATGTGCAGGAGGGTAACAAACTAGTCATCACCTTTGCGTTTGCACTCATCGTCATTTTCTTGGTGCTTGCGGCGCAATTCGAAAGTCTGCGCGATCCCCTCATCATCATGTTCAGCGTTCCCATGGCAATCGCCGGCGCCTTAATCCCGCTATTCTTTGGCTTGGCGACGATGAACATCTACACCCAAATCGGACTGTTGACATTGGCTGGGCTGATATCCAAGCACGGTATTCTGATGGTCCAGTTCGCCAATCAGCTGCAGCTCAAGGAGAGACTCGATTCCCGCTCGGCCATCGAGATGGCGGCGCGCGTCCGCCTCCGTCCAATCTTGATGACCACCGCGGCGATGGTCACGGGCCTCTTACCTTTGTTGACCGCAACGGGTGCTGGCGCCGCGAGCCGCTTCTCGATCGGGCTCGTGGTCGTCGCGGGCATGTCCATCGGCACGCTGTTCACGCTTTTCGTGCTGCCGGCGCTCTATGTCGCGATCGCGTCGGATCACCGCGCCGACGCGAGTTCCGATCACGTCCAGAACGCCGCCGAGCTCGCCTTCGTCGGAGCATCCGATGCCCACTTGGCCAAGCGATGATCCTAACGATCAACTCGGGTTTGCTCGATCGCGCCGCTAGCGTAGCGGCGCTGCTCGCCGACCGCGGTAACTTGATCGCACTGGGTGCCTGCAGTTCATGGCGGCGGACAGGAAGGATGATCCGCGGCTGCTGCGCTTCGTCTCGATCTACTGCTTGCCCGAGGTGAAGGACTACATCGTGACCAAATACGGCCGCTTCATTGTGCAGATGTGGTGAGCGACGGATGCCTGGGAGGGTTTCACGGTCCCTTGCGCGTCCGGACCTTCAAGCCGGTGGTGCGAAGCTTGGGGGGAATCATGTGTTCGGCGAAGAGCGCGTCGCGGATCCGTTTCTGGTCCGACAGGCGGATGCTCTTGTTACCTGACCGAGCAGGCCACCGCCACGTGATTTGCCGGACATCACGGCAGCATAACTCGCAAGATTGACGTCGGCCGGGACAGGGACAGAATCCATGTTCCCCGAATGAGTGGCGTACCCATTTTTCAATTTGCTCTTGGTGGAGAATTATTCACTTCCTGACCGCGCTGCAATTGCTGTCTGAAAAGAGACCGCTGATTTGCTGCAGGCTTAGATAGTTGCCAAGAAATTCAATCCCCGCCAATTTTGGGCGCGAAACGAGCCGGCCAAGACGCGATAGTCCGGCGATTACTCGAGCGCGGCCGCCATTTCGGCTAAGGTTTGGGGATTGGAGGTTCCCGGGATGAACCCGTGGTCGGTGCGGGCCTGACTGCACTCTATCGGATGCGGCGGGGCGAGGCATCGGTTCCTGTGGACAGCTGTTCGCCCGGTTTACGTCCGCAGCTATTGGTTGGGTGGAAATAACCAGTCGGCCAAGGGATGCATCCCTGACCAGTCAGCGCGGACGCTCGAGTCCGGCACCTCGCCAGCTTCAATTGAGGCTTCGCCCGTCGAAGTTCGAACGGGGGATATTGACGGCGATGTCTATGGCACGCTCGCGCACATGCGGGCTTGCGCGATCTTGCATCCACCCGTGCTCCTCGCATTGGCGGCTAGCGCCGACCTGCTGCAGCACCAAGTCGCCGAGCCGCAGCGTCCGGGATGGCGGGTCGTCTCGCCGGTACAATCAGCATCGAATTCGCTCCTGAGGACGAATCCCTCAGATCGTTCCGCGGTTAGCACAACGCGGGATTCCGAATCGTTTGGCCGGAAGCTTTTCGAATGCGGTCACGTGATGGGTGTCCTCATAGCCAAACCGGGCGCTCCGGTCGGATCCAAGGGCTCCTCTGTGAGCGAGAAATCTGGCCGCGGGCGTGGCGGATGAAGAGCCGAATCGCAGATCGAGCAAGTCCGCTTCTGAGCCGAAGAACGACAGGCGCGCCGCATCGACACAGTCCCAAATCAGCGCTGAATTCAGCGATCGGGCCCGTCATATTCCGCCCAACTATCCGTCGTCTCGTACACCCTCACGCTCGAGAGTTGGGCGAGGCGCGGTTTCGCGTGCTCCCAGATCCAGATGGCGATATTTTCCGCCGTCGGATTTTCCAGTCCCGGGACGTCGTTGAGGCAATGGTGATCGAGCTTCTTTATAAGAAGGCCAAACGCTTCCTCCATGTTGAAGAAATCCATTACGAATCCGGTGTGCGGATCGACTGCCCCTTTCAGCACGACCTCGACGCGATAGGAATGACCATGCACCCGATGACAGCGATGTGTCTGCGGGACGTTTGGAAGTCGGTGCGCTGCCTCGAACTTAAATGCTTGGGATATCTTCATGTGATGCCGAGTGTTTGTGGGACGGCACGCTGAGCCGCCATTTCGGCTGAGCCAGGCAGTACGAGATAGCCCGCCGCTCGACGGCGTCAGGGCGGTCTTTCGATCGAAGCAGAAATTGTCCAAGCCACGTTCATCGAACCGGTCTGGCAGGCTGCCGGTTGCGGCCACACGAATTTTCAGTTCGTGTCCGCGAGTGACGGCCAGCGCGGCGCGATTTACTGACGCAAATCCAGTCACCACGCTGGCCGGGGCCGGCAGCCTGCCGTTCGTCTCGATCGCGCTGAGGAACCCGATATCTTGTAAAGATTGCAGGACATCATCGAACCACCACAGTGGTTCTGAGCACGTTCATTGCTTGTGCCATGCAGATGATGGAGCGTCTACTACAAGATCCGGTAGATGCCAAAACCAACTTGAGGCTCTAGGGTCTGGCCGCGTTTCCCCGCCGATCATCATCCCGAGAAGTGAACGCAACCGGCACGATGCTCAACCAAAGGGCGGAACGGCACAATATGACTAGCAGAACCTGGGGGCTACCCTCAAACACCTCAGTCAGTATTCGCTACAACTGATGGGAGGCGTATGCCCAGGCAAAAATCAGCTTTGAAAACGTCAACCTATCCAGGCGATCACGGCGTGCCAGAGCAGATCCAGAGAGGATTGCGCTGAGTACGCCATCGTCGAACTTGGAAAAGTTCACTCGTCCGTGAATGGACCGAATACAGAATTCGCCCTCGACAGCAAGCGCAATGTGATGCCGAAGAAAAAACAGCACGTCGATCTATCGGACCAGAATCTCTTGAGTCTTATCCTGCGGCTCGCCATTCCGTCTGTTGTTGGATTATCGATCCATGCGCTGCAGCAGGTCGTCAATGCGATCTTTGTTGGCGCCCTAGGCGCGCAGGCGATCGCAGCTGTTAGCATGACCTTGCCGATCGTGGTCCTGCTCGCCGCAGCCGGACAGGGGATCGGTGTTGGAGCAGCGTCGTTCATATCTCGTCATCTGGGCGCTCGTGAGTACCTAGAAGCGAGTCGAGGCGCAAGCACGGCACTCGCGCTCGCCGCTCCGATCGGTATCATAGTCACCCTCACTCTGCTTCCAAATCTGCCAGGGATATTTGCAACGCTCGGAGCAACCCCAACCATCATGCCCGTGGCGCTCGACTACGCGGGAACGGTTTTGTTGGGGTACACCCCGATGCTACTAAATACCGTCAGCGGGTTCATTGTAAGAGCCGAAGGCTATACACGATTTAGCATGTGGGTGATGATGACCGCGTTTATCCTGAACGCTGTGCTTGATCCCGTCTTCATATTTTCACTTGACCTTGGCGTGCGAGGCGCAGCCCTCGCAACGCTGGTGTCTCAGATCTCTGCTGTCGGACTGTATATCGTGTATTTTACGAAGCTTGGCGGGACGGTTCTCGTCAGGATATCTCACATATCATTGCGAGCAGATCGCATCAGACAGCTCGCGTTGGTAGGCGCGCCGGCGACAATGACGAGTATCTTATCTGCTCTTGCCGTTATGCTCTTGTACGGAGCTGCTGCGCCGTTCGGCGACGATTCCATCGCCGCGGTTGGAATAGCTGTGCGTATCTTGATGGTCGGCGCACTGCCTATCACCGGGTTCTGTATTGGCGCTCAAGCTATCCTGGGTTTCGGTTGGGGCGCACGCGACTATGCTCATATATTGAGAGCTGCGAAGTTCATGCTCTTCGTGACGATCGCATTCTCGGTGCTGTATTCTGCGGCCGTTGTGATTTTTGCGAGGCCTTTGGTGAGCCTATTTAGCGATAACGAGTACGTCACCGAAATTGCCGTCTCGACCTGCATCGTGTTCCATCTCTTCTTTGGACTGTTTGGGGTGCAGAGTTTCGTGACGGCAATGCTTCAGTCATTTGGGAGAGCGCGCCTCAGTGCAATTGTGTCCTTGGCCAGGCAGGGGTATCTCTTCATACCGGCCGTACTGTTATTCCCGCTGGTAGCGGGTTTTAACGGACTGTTAGCCAGTCAAGCGCTCGCAGAGCTTGGCGCCGGAATAATCGCTCTCATCGTCATGTTCAACCAGTTCGGCGAGCTCAGACGAGCGCTCCGGCACGGTCCTCAAGAGCGATCGGGATAGCGGGTTGAGCTGAGAACGGATATGATCGAGGCACAGAGCATTGGGCGCTAGCCTCCTGGGAGGCTCGCCCTTAAAGCGTGATGGGACTAGCTTCGATAGCCTGAGTTTTTGAGGTAGTTGGCGCATTCTTCGGGTGTAAATGCATAAAGGAGTTCGCTGATGGCGGCGCAGACCGCATCGACAGTTCGTGCGGCTGCCTTGCGGAGCAGATGCTTGAGTTTGGCAAAGACTTGTTCGATGGGGTTCAGGTCGGGTGAGTATTTTGGCAGGAAGAAGAGCTTTGCTCCGGCGAAGCGGATGAGCTGGCGTACGGCTTTGCTTTTGTGGCTGCCGAGATTGTCCGGGACGACGATGTCGCCGGGCCGAAGGGTCGGCAGGAGAACCTTCTCCACATAGATCCGGAAGCTCACGCCATGATTGGTCCCTCGATGAACCATGGCGCATCGATCCGGTCATGGCGCAGGGCCGCCAGAAAGGTAATGGTTTTCCAACCCATCTGGCCCCGAGCAACGCTGCCGGTCTCATCGACCCGCTTCATCCAGCCGATCGCCGTGCTGATCGCCACTCCAAACTGCTTGGCGGCCCGATTGCGCGCCCTACCGGCCAAATTAAGGGCGTCAGCTCTTACGGCATTGATATCGGCCAAAGGCTGGAAGTCGAAACGGCCCAAGGCAGCGGCAATGTGGTCGGCCGTGAAGCGGGGGTGATCTCAATCGAGAACTGACTGTCACACCAGTAACATGCGGCGTTTCCGAATTGGTGAATGGAAATGCGAACCCCTTTGCGCTTTGCCACTCTATGGCAAGCAGCTAAATGCAATGACGCCAATACAAAAGGTGATGCTAACTTTTGCTACAAACCAGGTAAACACTGGCACGGTCATCGACAAGGCCTATAGCCAGAGCATCTTGATTGACCTTACCTTATACTCAAACCGAATGTCGCATACGACATAAACAACGGCTGGGAGTGGGGAAACTTCAGCTGGGCCCCAGTCGAGACGACGGATGAGATTCTGACGCGCGCAGCTGCCTCTCGGCATCGGATGGATTTCGCGTGCCTCAGTGCCGTCTTGAATACGGCAGCGAACGAACGAAAAAATGTTGGGCCCGTGTTCGAACCTGCGGGACTCGATCACGCCTCGTGAATGTATCATCAGGTGAATCAGGCCGTAACCAGCTATCGGAGAACTTGCACATCTTGATCGGGCTACCGGCCGAACAGGATGTGAAGATTGGCGGAGGCCAGGACGGCCCCACGCGAATGGTTAGAATACGTTATCGACAATTTCTTACGTGTTTGCTGATTTTGCCGATCACTGCCCCTGGCACTTCGGCCAGGCGCGTCCGTATAAGCACGACTTGAAGAGAGGCCGGAGCACTGACCCATGAACAAGCGGCCTCTCGATCGCGGCGCATCGTCTCATCCGCCGCATCGGGTTGAGACAGGGCGATGGCGAGTTGGCTGTGGTATGACCTTCGTAGGTTGATCCTCCGGTGTTGTGCATCGACTCGCGGCATGCTCGTGAGCCCTTCCCGTACAAGGGCAGGTGCAGAATCGCGCTCATGCGCCATTCTCGCGATAACGGGTGCTCTCGTGCAGCATCTGCAAAACCGCGCTACGGTTCAGAAGTCCGCGGTCGATCGCGATTTCGACGAAGGGCCGCATTTGCTCAGCGGCTGCAAGGACAAGTGTCGATACCTGTTCATAACCCAGGCGCGGTACGAACACGGTCGCAAGAGCCGAAGATTGCATCAAGTTGCTGAGCGACCGTTCCCGATTTGCCCGGATCCCCGAGATGCAGTGGTCGGCAAATATTCTGGCCGATCGCGTCAAAAGCTCGATCGAATCGAACAGGCGCGAGGCGATGACTGGCTCGAAGTGATTGATTTCGAGTTGGCCGCTCAACGCAGAGAGAGATACTGCGGCGTCGTTGCCGACGATAGCGAACGCAACTTGCTGGATCATCATCGGCAGAACTGGATTGAGTTTACCTGGCATGATCGAAGAACCGGGCTGGAGAGCGGGCAACCGCAACTCGCCAAGCCCCGTATTTGGCCCAGAGCAAAGGATGATCAGGTCAGAGGCAATTTTCGCCAATACCTCTGCTGCGATGCGGATTTCCGACGACACGCGTGCGAAGGCGTCGGCGTTCTGCATGGCATCGAACATGTCGTCGCCTGGGCGTACCGCGGCGCCCAAGATCGCCTCAAGATGTCCATAGACGGCACGGCGATAGCCCGGCACTGCTCCGAGCCCGGTGCCAATCGCAGTGCCTCCGAGGGGAAGCACCATCAATTCCTGGCGCGCCACGGACAGCTTCAAGGAGAGCCGCTTGATCGCTGATGCGTAACCGCCGAACGCCTGACCGAGCGTCATCGGCTGGGCGGCCTGCATGCATGTGCGGCCGACGCGCAATACGTCAGCGAATACAATGGCCCGCTCCGAAAGAGCGGCCGCCACCTGTTCCAGCGCACCCACCAGATCGCCGGACTTTTCGTGCGCCGCCAACTTGAGCGCCGAGGGCAGCACATCGTTCGTCGACTGGCAAAGGTTCACGTGATCATTTGGGTGGATCACGTCGTACCGGCCGGGCTTTTCACCGACAATTTGCAGGGCCCGGTTCGCCAGAACCTCATTCATGTTCATGTTGATCGATGTGCCGCCGGAGCCTTCGAGCAAATCGATGATAAACTGCCGATCGTGTTTACCAGCAATGACCTCGTCCGCAGCCGCGATTAGTGCTCCTGCTACTTTGGCGTCGAGGGCTCCGAGCTCACGGTTCGCCGCCGCGGCAGCGCGCTTGATGCGCGCTAGTGCCCGAAGAAGTGCCGGCTGATCACCGAGCTTCTGGAGTGAGATGTCGAAATTCTCGCTCCCACGCAGGGAGGCCAAGCCGTACAGGGCGCGCAGCGGCAGCTCGCGCGTTCCTAGACTGTCTATTTCGGTGCGAGTCGCTGACATCTCTGATCCCGGGTTCGGACGCTACGCAAACAACTCTCTCCGAAGACGGGCGAGAGTTAAAGCTGAGATCGGAGATGTTATGGAGGCTAATAAGTATGATTAATTAGGGATATACTGTTCGTCGAGCGTCCGGGTGGAGCCGCCCGCAACGCACCGGCAGGCGGCGTCCTCGTGAGCGAGCGGATCCAACACGATGCTGCCGACGGAACGAGCCATCCAGGGAATTTGAGCAGCGATCTGGGGCAAGGTCCAGTTCCGCAGGAGCACACGAATATCATCCGCTATTCGCGCAGCCAACGTGTCTAATCCGCCTTGCTTAGTCACCAACGCGATCGTGCGCGAGAGGCCGGTCGCCGGCAATGGCATGACTTCGAGCGCCGGTCGATGGACGGCAGCCTGCAATATGCACAGGGGTGTTGTAATCGCCACGCCCATGCCATTGGCGACCATCGAGAGCAGCGAGTCCGACGTGTCGAACGACATCGTCTGCGGATGCTCTATCCTTAGACGCCGGAGATGACGTTCAATTTGCGTTCCCATGTGCGAACGCGCAGTGTAGCGGATAAGTCGGTGCTCGAGGAGTAGGTCGTCCAGTGGACGATCGCGAAGAGTATCCGCCCAGGCAATCGGTGCTACCAGGAGGAATGGCTCGCGCAATAGGGGTAATGGGGTAACTTCGTCAACGCCCTCCATTGGATCCGATGTGACAGCTGCATCGATCTCGTTGCGCATCAATGCCTCGGCGTGCGCGGGTACCAGCCCCGAATACGCGCTCACGCGAAGCGCGATTGAACCCGCCATGAGGCTGCGGACCAACAGTGGTCCAACTGTGGACGCGAACGTGTCGATCATCCCGAGCCGAAGGTCCTCGCGTTCGGGACGCGCTGCGGCGGCCCGCATTTCCTCGACAGCTCGTCCGACGCGCAGGGTTATCTCGCGCATGTGGGTGAGCAGAGCTTGCCCCGCCTCCGTGGGCCCAAGAGGACGACGATCGCGACGGACGAGGGACGCGCCAATATGCGCCTCCGCGCGCTTCATCGCTTGTGAAACGGCCGATTGAGTGATGCCAAGTCTGAGGCCGGCCGCGCTCATGCTGCCCTCTTCGATGACGACAGCCGCGACTTCCAGTACACGCAAATCAGGCAAGCTAAACATAGGAAGCTTACGCTAATGGATTTTTATCGGGTGTGCCACTAGTCCGATTTTGCAGTTGCGGCGAGTCAATCTGCTCGACAGGTTGGCGCACCGGAAACTCACGCTGACCGCGGAAACAGCCGCTCCAAAGCCGCAGCGGTGGAACTGTTCGATGAGACTTCATTTACCCACATTTCCAACCGCTCCAATTTCGGCGCAGAGTTCGATCCGGTGTGTCTGGAGAGTCCGCGCCAGATGACAACATTTCCGAGCGCATTGTGGCAGGTCGCTTCACTCGTTTCGGGATGGCCGTCGCATTGGATCATCGGCCGTTGGTCGGACGTGTCTAGCGCGTAAACTTGATCTAGAGGCCGCGCCGATCTTGCGTCTCGTCTTAAGGCACCATCATGCGCGTTCATTGACAGTAAGCCCAGTTCTAGACCATGGCTTTGAGATCCCAGTGGGTCTAAGGACGCAATTGATCAAAGTCGCTGCTTGGAATGCCATTGTGATGCTGGTGAGCGCTCAATCAGGAAGGCACGCAAATAGGTCATCAGCTTGCTCATTTCGCGCAGGAAGGCGATGATGGCTCAGCTGCTCGGCAGCGCCTCAGAAGAGCCAGCAAAGAGCGCCTTCGGTTGAGCGCGATAGGACCGATCATCGAGAAGCGCGTCACACGCCAGCGTGAGGACGCTCACGGGATGAAGAAGGCGAGCTTGCCCGTCTGTCGGGTAGCGCCAATTATGATGCTAGAATGCCGGGTAATCTCAGGACAGAGACATTGTTGTGTGGAAAGAATGCAAAAGTGTTCCGCAGTGCGGTAGACCGCTCGACCGAATGCTCCTCGCAATGCCGCAACGGCGCAATCGCCCGAAATGTTCGCGTACATCGCCAGAAACCTCGATGCCGAGTTCCTCAACGAGTTCTCGGGCAAGGCCTGGCGTGGTGTTTCACCCCCTTCGACCGGTCCGCTTGGCTGCACGAACATTTTGGTCCAACGCTCGCGTACCAGCGGAAGGTTTCGTGCGACATTCGTGGTAGGGCACGCGGCGATCCGCGCGTTGCGCACGGCTGCGGCGTTATCCATCAAGCAACGCCCCCTTTTTTAGATCACCCTCTGGGGCTGCTTGCGGGAGAACTATCAGCAGAGGGATGATGACGACCATACCAGCTGCCAGCATCACTCCTGATGGGCCGGCTACAGTCAACATCTGGGCGCCAAGGACGGCTCCGAAGCCGATGGCCGAATTGATGACCGCCGAGTGCATCGCGGCAGCAGTCATCACTGTCGAACCGGCGGCGCGCAGGATCCAGGTCTGGAGTCCCGCGAACAGCGCCGCGACGGCAGCGCCCCAGATGACCAGCAAGACAAGGACCCGGCCTGTCCCCAAGTGGGGACCAAACCATCCAAGGCCAACGAGCGCCAGACACAGAGCAAGCAGCCCCGCAGTGATGATGGGCTTCATGAAGCGGTCGATGAGGACGCCCGCCAGGATGTTCCCCAGGAATCCTGCTCCGCCAAAGCCGAACAACAGCGCGCCGATCATGACTTGGGCAACGTTTGGAATCTCGCTGAGGAATGGTTCTATAAATGTGTACGCCCCGAAATGCGCCGCCGCCATGAATGTCGTTACGGCATAGATCCCCAACAGGTCATGCCTGCGGCAGACTGATCCAAGCTCTCTCCATCCCGCTGGCGTCCCGGCCTGCATTTTCGGAAGAACTGCCACCATCAGGGCTGAGGTGATCAGTCCGATGGCGCCAATTAATCTGAACGCTGCACGCCATCCGCTCACCTGACCGACGAAGTTCGCGAGCGGCACGCCAACAACGGTCGCCATCGAGATCCCGCCGAATACGATTGCCATCGCAACACCCATACTGCGGGACGGCGCAATCTTAGACGCAACCGCAGCCGCCATGGCCCAATAGAAACCGTGAACGACAGCGCCCACCGTGCGTGCCAGCAACAACCCTTCGAAAGTGTGAGACATCGTCGCCGCAAACGTTGTTGCGGAAAGGATAAGAGTCAAGGCGATGAGTAGCGGCTTGCGAGGAAACTTCTGAAGCAGAACGGGTGACAACAGACCGCTGGCAGCACCGATCCAGGCATAGAGGGCCACCGTGAGCCCGACCGCTGCCTGATCTCGTCCGAGGTCGCGAGCAATCTGAGACAACAGCCCGATAGGTGCTATCTCTGCCAAGACGATGTGAAACGAGGCGATGCCTAGCACGATGACGGCGAGCCAGATGCGGAGCGAAGATTCTGTGCCGTCACTCGTCATTATTAAACATCACTGTACGAAGGATCCGCCCGTTTGATTTGTCGATGATCAGCCGCTGCTTGTACGCATTTTTCATCCATGGACGTGGCGCCGCATGGCACGGGCGTCTCTCCGGATGTTAATCGACCTGCATCGGTGGTATCCGATCGTTACGGTTGCATGGGTCGTTCTCTCCATCAACTGCGAGAGTTGATAGTTGACACACGACAAACGGCACTCGGTGTCCTCGACTGGCGTCCTGAGTGGGACTGTCGTTCCGGCCGGCGTCGTGAAAGAGGGCCTGACCTTACTCGAAGAGCTGCGTCGCTCGCCACCAGGCGCTGCGCTTCGCCAACCCCGCCAAACGAACGGTGCAATAGCATCGTGATGCCTTTCGTGCGTTCGGACGGCCTGCAGATTGCCGAGCTGCCAACACCGAGGAGGAGGTCTCACTCACGATGTCCCGGCACTGCTTCGGCAGCTTTAGCAGGGCGCTCGCGGATCATGATCTCCGGGGAGCCGCGATTGCCTCGCCTGCGTACGCGCGCGCTGGGTGTCAATCGGCCCTTTAATTGCGGTTTGTTGTCAAAACTTACATTTCTGAACTCGCCCACGGCACGGTGGTAGTGCTCGCGCCGTCGGAGCTGGTCCGGATTGCGGAGACGGCGCGGGCCGGCTGATACGTGCATTAGATCGCCGGGGCTGGTTGAGGTCTTCGCTGGGATCATGGTCCTTTCCAAGTCGCGCAGCGCCTCATGATGATGTCGGGGTCGGGCGCCTCAACGTTTGCAGCGGAGTGCGGACGAGCCGCCACCGCCTGATTGACCGAGGCCGCCACAACACCGTCCCAGCGAGACATCGCCAGTCCGGCAGACCGGACCAGGAACTCTACAAGATCGGATCAGGCTTCCTTCCTCTGGCCCCAGTCGAACGATGTGCCGTAGACCCAGATACAGTGAAGAAGGATGGCGAGTTTGCGCGCGATGGCGACCTTTGCCTTTCGCATGCCAATCCGCTTAGCGAGCTTCATGCCCC
The DNA here is from genome assembly GCF_055807515.1 of Bradyrhizobium sp. Kon69. Lineage (NCBI taxonomy): Bacteria > Pseudomonadati > Pseudomonadota > Alphaproteobacteria > Hyphomicrobiales > Nitrobacteraceae > Bradyrhizobium > Bradyrhizobium sp. Kon69. The sequence continues at coordinate 166,627 of NZ_JBVVOS010000009.1, forward strand.
AAGCCCTAAGAGAGGACCATTTCTTCGTTCGATGAAGCAGGACGATCGCCGCCTCGTACAGGTAGGTTGGGAGAAGACGGTCGCCCCATCGTGATATCTTGCCCAGTTTCGCCAGAGTGGTTGCGTCGAGGCGTAAGACCCAGATAGGCGCCGACGCTTGATGCCGATCGGAAGCGCGATGTTTCAAGGTGCCGTCGCATGCGCTGGTTCATTAGGAGGACGGATCGAGCTTTAGCATTGATGCTAGCAGCCGCTCCGGCTTTGAATCCTCAAGTGGGCTTCAACGCGCGATGCCAACGGGCCGTATGTTGGTCCGTGCGAAGCCCTAATGATGGACGGAAGCGTTCCGCGGTTACATAAATTAGACTACGAGGGGCGCGGATCGGTGGTGGACGCCCGAAATGTCCCGGCTCAGCAAAATCCCCTTGGAATTCCGATAGGTGAGTTCGGCATTGCCTTCGTGCATCTCAAAATTCGATTTTCAGTTCTAGCCGGTTCGCTGCGCCAGGAGGATTGCCAACCTCCACGACGAGAGGCTCTAGGGCGGAGAGCGATCCCATAATGGCGTGGCGACCGGACGAGCACTCAACCAAAGATGGCCCCGCCCAATTAAGGTAAATTCAATCCAGCCCTGCCCCGACACTTATTGATGTGAAGGTAAACGATCATCGCCGCTGCGTATCATTTCTCGGCGAGATCATCCAGCACTTGAAGGGCGACTACGCGGTTGCAGCTTCAGCGTACGAGCCAGGCGTGTGGCTGAGCAAAGAACGCGGCGACCGCATGCACAACCGCGGCCGCAGGTGCGGCGTCGTGCTCCCCGAGATCCCCGAAGGCTCCTGATGGAGGGCGTTGAGGAGCCTGCCCACAATCTACGAATTGCCTGCTTGTGAGCCCTCGAGGCTGGCGACCTTGACCGGATCCAACGTCCGGCGAAGGGAGCTCGCGCATCAATAGCCTGATATCGTAGCCCTCTCGAACGCGCGAGAGTCCTTGCTTAGGTTTCCCATCCCTTCGTTGGTCCACACTGTTGAACTCGCGCCGCAGCACGGTATCGGGTTTGATCAGCGCCGGCGCCACCACCTCCGGTCCAGGATGATCGGGGAGGATGACCTTCCGACCAATAAGCCGCTCGCGAGCGCCTTCAAATCGCGCTATGACGAGCGGGCGGACTGACTGTTACCCGTCTACCAAACGGGACAAAGAGGCGATGCGCTAGCGAGCATCGCTAGCTACGTTCTTTTGTATTCGGACCCGCGAAACGTCGAAAATTGGCGAGAAATGAAACGACCCCAGTGCTTAAAGAGGCTGGGGTCGTTCCGAGGTAAGCGCCAGACTTGGGCGGGGGGCTGAGGCCAGACGCCTACGACATGAAATCAGACACGCAGATTTTCCGCACTGCTTTTACCGCGCCTCGGGTCGACTTTAAGCTCGTAAGAGACTGCCTGCCCTTCCCGCAGGTCAGAGAGGCCAGCGCGCTCCAGGGCGCTTATGTGTACAAAAACATCTTGGCCGCCCCCATCCGGCTGAATGAAGCCGAAACCCTTCGTCGCGTTAAACCATTTCACAACACCCCTCGCCACTCCCATCTCCCATTTGAGCAATACTGTAGAGTAGTTCTGGTCGGACCATTCGGGCGGCGCCGATTCGCCCATTGACGCACAATCTCCGCTGCTTCGGCGTCAGCGTAGTCGCTTGAGGAGTTCGAGCATGGCGAGCCTGGGCGATCATGCTTTCATGCCAGAGACCAGGCACAGCCGACGGGTTTGACCCAGGTCGCATCGTTCTGATCTTCCATCCTGTTGCGTCACTTGGGTGACGAAGGTTACGTTGGTGGGTTCTCCTAGCAGGGAAGCCGCGAATTTCATCGGCCCAAATGGCTCATCGGCCACTATTTTGCGGACAAGCAGCGGCCTCGCAACTACCAAAAGGGGTAGCTGGACGAGCGTACCGCACCAAATTAGCATGCTCCCATGACTGGTCGGAGAACATGGAAGATGAACTGGAAGAAGGAACTGGAGGCGCTGGTTCAACAATCCGCGGCACTCGTAGAACGCGCACGGAGCGTAGCGCCTATTCCAAAGCTGATAGCACCCATCGCGCCAATCGCAAAAGCTTCCCCACCCGATTCTCCCCCGCGGTTGAGCTGGGACACCTCCGAGCGAGAGCACATCAGCAAACGAGTTGCGAATTTCAGAGCGCATCAAGAGCGCGTGCGCCGCGAGCGCGACGAATATTTTTCCCACACGATGCAACGGACACGGGATCTCGCGAGAGGCCACGGCTCCGACGAACAGATGTAGGCGGTCGGAGAGTCGCGCAACTTTGCTAACAATCCGCCAAATCGCGCCAGAAGAGACGACTGTGGCCGACCACCGGCTGGGAACGGCGAGTAGCCGTGAGAGTCGTACGAGTCTCCAAGAGACGCCCGTCACAGCCCATCTGAGGATTGCCGCGCGCTGAGGATTGCCGCGTGGTGTCCTCACGCCATAGGTTGCCCTCGTACTGGATGCGCTGGGGGGCAACCACGCGATCGTTGTAGTGGCGCCGCCGACGCCCACACGAATCTGGTGCATGGATTTTGCACCGCCGAGGAAGGCGTGGGTGTTGACCCTGCCCCTCGGGCTTAATCCAGTTTGAAGTTCGTTCTGGCCGAAGACGAGGACCAGAGCATGCAGCACATTCGAGATCGGAAGGCCCGATCTGCTGGCTCGGCGCGTGAGGCAGAGACACGAGATGTGCGCATCGGGGAAGAGTTGAGATCAGACGCGCTTCACTGGAGATCGCGATAGGCATTTTGCTGCATCGGACGGTTGTTGTCGCGCAGTGTGAAAGCACGGAGTCGACATCGTCCGCGATGATCGAGACGCTGGGAGCGAAATGACGAATGATGATCGTCGTGCACGGCATGACTTGGCTCACGATGTGTCGCATCGGAACGGTGATGTTCGAGGGATGGAGCTTCTGAAGCTGTGTCGAAAGCGCTCAATGATGCGCATGACGCCACCACAATCCGGACAGGCAGGAACTTCGGCCCAGGTTTGAGCTTCCGAATCCACAGGCGGCGGCTGGCTGTCGTTTGGGCTGTCTCATGATCGAGAAGTTCGCGGCAAAGGGCGAGCTTGGCAGCGCGATGGCGGTTGGCCATGAAGCCGAAGTGGCGGATGCGATGGAAACCATCGGGCAGCGTATGAAGCAGGAAGCGGCGAATGAACTCGTCGGGCTTGAGCTTCATGATCTTTGTCGCGCCGTCCTGGCGGTAATCCTTCCATGTGAAGGCAACATGATCGTTGTCGGGTGCGACGAGCCGGCTGTTGGCGATCGCGACGCGATGGGTGTAGCGGCCGAGATAGGCCAGCACCTGTGCGGGTCCGCCGAAGGGCCGCTTGGCGTAAGCAACCCAGTTGACGCGCTGCATGGCTTTGATGCGACCAGCGAAAGAGTCGAGTTCGGCAAGAGAAGCAAGATCGCCGAAGAAGCGCAAGGCGCCGGCGTGGAAGGCCCCGATCAGGCGTTTGAGAAAAAGACAGCGAAAGAGCCGGGACAGCGGTTTGACGGCCAGGAAGAAGTTCGGTCGGCTGGCGATCCAGCGTGTTCCATCAGGTGACGGGCCGCCGCCCGGCACGACACAGTGAATGTGGGGATGATGCGTTAGCGATTGTCCCCAGGTGTGCAGGACCGCGACGCCGCCGATCTCCGCGCCGAGCCGGCGCGGATTGGCAGCAAGCGGCGGTCATCGCCTCGGCGGCGGCCCTAAACAGGATGGCCTAGACGACCGCCTTGTTTTGGAAAGCAATCGCGGCGATCGGTGCAGGAAGCGTAAAGACGACGTGGAAGTAGGGAACCGGCAGCAGGTCGGCTTCTCGCGCGGCAAGGCACGCGGCTCGGGCTGGCCCCTGACACTTCGGACAATGCCGGCTCCGGCAGGAATTATAGGCGATCCGCGTCATGCCGCAGTCATTGCGGGCCTCGACGTGGCCGCCGAGCGCCTCGGTTCGGCACCCAACAATGGCGCTCATCGCCCGCCGCTCGACGCGACCGTGATGACCGGCATGGTCACGACGATAGGCGTCGCCATGCCGGCGCAAGATATCGGCAATGTCAATGGCGGTCGGTGCGGGCGGACGTCGGGGGGTCATAAGCCGGATCCCGGAGCCGTTGTCATGCCGGTGGCGTCACCTCCAGCGACAGGCGGTCGAGCGGGCTCTGGGTCGCCCGGATCGTATGGGTGGCGACCTGCGTGTAGCGCGCGGTCGACGACGGATTATTGTGCCCGAGCAGAACCTGGCCGATCCGGATGTCGATTCCGTTCTCCAGAAGATGCGTCGCGAAGCTGTGGCACAGCGTGTGCAGCGTGACGCGCTTGGTCAGGCCCGCAGCCTTGACCGCCGAGCGGCAGGCGGCATGCAACTCGGTCGGATCAATCGGGTGACCTTCGTCACGCCCAGGGAACAGATAAAGCCGCGGCCGGGCGAGCCGCCAGTAGGTGCGCAGGATGCCGAGCAGTTGGGACGACAGCATCACGTTGCGATCCTTCGCGCCTTTGCCGTGGCGCACCTGGATGACACCGCGGGTGCTGTCGATGTCTTCGATCCGCTGTCCCGCGACCTCGGAGGCCCTGGGGCCGGCCGCATAGGCGGTGGTGAGCGCGGCGCGGCTCTTCAGGCTTCACACCGCCTCGAGGAACTGCACCACTTCGTCGGCGCTGAGAACGACCGGCAGCTTGCGGGGCTCTCGCGCATAGGGAATGCGCTCCGGGATGAGCGCCTCGCCGAGCGTGACGCCGTAGAAAAACCGTAGCGCACAGACGATGATCTGGCTCAGCGCCGGCCATGAGATGTCGGTCGAGACCAGATGCACCTGGAAGGCCCGGACGTCTTCCAGCTCCAACCGCTCCGGCGATCGGCCGAAATAGCGGCTGAACTTCGAAACCGCGCTGATGTAGGATCGCTGCGTCGCCGGCGACAGATTGCGGACTGTCATGTCCTCGATCATGCGGCGGCGAAGAGGCTCAAATCGGCCATCTCAATACCCTGTCTGAGGGGGGCTCCAACACCCACATCCTCTCAGCAGGAGGCGATCTACGCCACCTCGCCACGCACGCCGCGACAGCGGCTTCTGTAGGGATGGGTGGCGTCGAGATCGAGGATGATCTGCAGGCCTCAACAATGCGAGAAATGCGCGCTACGCTCAGGAGAGGCCATTGCGGCACCCGCCGAGCTGTGCGTTATAAACAGAACGCTGCCATGTAGCTCAGCGCTCAGTTGCAGGCAGCAAACCAATCAGCGCTTTAGCCTCGGACTTCAGCACTTCAACGGCAGATTTCCGAGCATCTGCATCAAAGCGAGTGCGAATGGCGGAGACTGAGAGCGCGCCCCGCAATTTGCCATAGACATCGATTACGGGCACCGCTGCGGCCGCAACCTCAGGATCACGCTCGCCGATCGAGACGTAGAAGCCACGATCTCTGATCTTCTTTCCATCAGCGAATGCAAAATCGCGGTAAGCGGTAAGAACGCGGCCCGCAGCGCCGCGATCAATCGGCAATCGTTGTCCTTCTTCGAGGTGATGCCGGACGGAACGCGGAGAATTAACGCGATAAAGGCAAATGCGCTCGTCGCCCTCCGCGATGTAGAAGGATGCGGTCTCTCCGGTTGCTTCGACCAGACGATGGAGCGAGGGTCTGATCAGGTCACCGAGGTCCAGCCCACGCTGATAGAGCGCCCCAAGGCGCCATAGCTCCGGTCCGGGTCGAAATAGCCGGTCGGTCCCCCGCACCAGGAATCCGTCCGCTTCCAGGGATGCGGCAAGGCGAAGGACCGTGCTCTTGTAGAAGTCGGTCGCCTCGGCAATCTCGGTCAGCGTCATGGCTGCTCGCTCAGCGCCGAAGGCCTTGAGGATCGCCAGGGCGCGCCCGACCGCATCAACCCCAGTCTTTGCCATTGATACAGTCCTCGTGTTCTGTCGTGCAGAACAGATATCCAGAATGGATAGAAAGTCCAGTATTCAATGCTCATCTGGGTTCTATGTTGCAGAATGCAATTGACTCCGGATGTAGCGCCATTTACCTGTTTTGAGGCTTAGAACAGGTTCTGCGGAGCGAAACAATGGAAGGGCAGCCGGCACTTGCCGTCGACCTGCGCGACGTGATGATTCGCTTCGGCGACTTCACCGCCGTGAAAAGCATGAACCTCCAGGTCGGCGAAACCGAATTCGTTGCAGTGGTCGGGCCGACCGGCTGCGGAAAATCGACCATTCTCAATACTGTCACCGGACTGCTGAAGCCGGCCGCCGGCGAGGTTCGCATTTTCGGCAAATCGCTTAGGGGCCTGAACGGTCAGTCCGGCTACATGCTGCAACAGGAAGGGCTGCTGCCCTGGAAAACAGCCCAGGACAATGTCGGCCTCGGGCTGGTGTTTCAGGGAAGCTCGATCGCAAAGGCGCGCGAGCAGGCGCGGCCCTGGCTCGCCAAGGTCGGCTTGAAGGGGTTCGAGGAGCGCTATCCGCATCAATTATCCGGAGGCCAGCGCAAGCGCGTTGCCATGGCCCAGACCCTGATCATGGAGCCGAAGATCGTCCTGATGGATGAGCCTTTCTCCGCGCTGGACGTTCACACGCGCCGCCTCATGCATCGCATCCTGCTCGAGCTATGGCAGGCGGACCGGCGCTCCCTCGTCTTTATCACCCATGATCTCGATGAGGCGATCACGCTGGCGGACCGCGTCGTTGTGATGTCTGCCGGTCCTGCCAGCTGCATGGTTGGCGATGTCAGGATCACGCTGTCCCGTCCACGCGACGTCTTGGCACTCCAGACCACGGATGAATTCGTCGCGCTCTATCGTGAAATCTGGTCGCTGCTCGGCGCCGAAGTGGAGAAAAGCTATGCGCAGGGGTAAGGTTGCTCTCACGCAGTTCGCCATCGTCCTCGGTGTGATCCTGATCTGGGAACTGGGTGTGAGGGTCGGGCTGATCGATCCTTTCTTCTTTCCGGCACCATCGACGCTTGTCGCAAGAATAGGCGAGTGGATGTCAACATCGGACTTCTGGACCGATGTTGGGACAACACTGCTGGAGACGGTGCTGTCTTTCCTGGTTGGGATCGGGATCGGCACCGCGCTTGGTATCTGGCTCGGCTTAAGCCCGTTTGCGGCCGAGGTGGTCCAGCCCTTTATCAAGATGTTCAACGCGATCCCCCGCATCTTGCTAGGACCCATCTTCGTCATCTGGTTCGGATTGGGGCTCACCTCCAAGGTCGCGCTCGGGGTAACGCTGGTCCTCTTTGTCGCATTCTTCAACACGTTTCAGGGGGTCCGCGAGGTCAATCCGGTCGTGCTCGCGAATGCCCGCTTGCTGCGTGCATCGAAGTCCTCGCTGCTGCGCCACGTCTACCTGCCGTCCGCCACCACGTGGATCCTGTCGAGTCTGCGGGTATCTGTCGGCATGGCCGTGATGGGAGCGGTGGTCGCCGAATATCTCGGTTCGTCCGCAGGATTGGGGCACCTGATTGCGCAGGCCGAGGGCGTCCTTGATGCCACCGGTGTCTTCGCAGGGATCATCGTCCTCTCCGCCTTCGTCATCGCGCTCGATGCCATCGTCGACCGGGTGGAAAAGCGGCTGCTGGTCTGGCGGCCGGCACCTGCCCACGAAGTTTGATCGTAGCGCTCCCATTCTCACGGAGGTTCCCATGCACGCTTTTCCGAGACTGATGGTGGTTATCGCGGCAGCTGTATTGCCGCTCATTTCAGCGCATGCCGCCGAGCCCGAGAAGACAAAATTGAAGATCGCAGTGGGATCACAGATCCTCAACTATATGCCTCTCGAGCTTGGTGTGAAGCTCGGTTCGTTTAAGGACCAGGGCCTTGAGGTGACCGTCGAAAACTTCCAGGCCGGTGGTTCGAAGGCTTTGCAGGCGCTGGTCGGCGGTTCGGTGGACGGGACAGTCGGCTTTTACGATCACACCATTCAGATGCAGGCGCAGGGCAAACAGATTTCCTGCGTGTTCCTGCTCAATGACATTCCCGGCGTGTTGCTCGGTATCCGCAGCGGCCTCGCTGACAAGGTCAAGTCCGGTGCCGACCTGAAGGGCCTCAAGCTCGGGATCACGGCGCCGGGGTCATCGACCGACACCATGGCGCGCTACTACATCAAGAAATCTGGGTTGGGTCCGCGCGACGTGAACATTATCGCGGTCGGCAGCGGGGCACCCGGTATGGTGGCACTCGAGGCCAGGAATATCGACGCGCTCGTCTATTTCGACCCGATTGCGACCCTTCTCGCGCGCAAAAAGAGTGCGACGCCGCTGTTCGACGCGCGCACACTCGAAGGCTCAAAACAGGCCTTTGGCGGAATCTATCCGACCGCCTGTCTCTACCTGCAGCAGACTTTCATCGACAAAAATCCAGAAACGGTCCAGCGCCTCGTCAACGCCTTGCTCAAAACCCACCGCTGGATCAACACGGCGTCGACGGAACAACTCGTCGACGCGATGCCTCCTGCATACAAGACCGACAATCGCGAGGTGAACATCGAGATCATGAACGCGTCGAAAGCGCTGTTCTCGCCAACAGGTCAGATGGACATCGAGGCGGCCAAGATCCCGCTGGCTGTCCTAGGCGACTTTGATCCGAAGATCGCAGCCGCAAAGATCGACCTGATCAAGACCTTCACGAATCGATTCGCGGAACGTGCTGCGCAGCAACTGAAATAAGTTGCGTACTAAGCGCTCGCTATCGGATCACCTACAAGAAGGCTCTTCAGATGTCTCTGCCGCTAACCGGTATCCGCGTTCTCGACCTGTCAAACGTGTTGGCGGGTCCGTTCTGCGGTTACCATCTTGCGCGCCTTGGCGCGGAGGTCATTAAGGTGGAAAATCCGAACGGCGGCGACCTGGCGCGGCGCCTCGGCGCGGATCCGCAAAGAGCGGAGCGCCTGCAGGGACTCTCGTTTGTCGCTGTGAACGCCGGCAAGCAATCGATTGCACTGGACCTGAAATCGGAAGCGGGCCGCGAGGTGTTCTTGCGACTGGTCAAGGAAGCCGACGTGGTGCTCGAAAACTTCCGGCCGAAGGTGATGGAACGCCTTGGCCTCGGCTTTGATGTGCTTGTCAGGCTGAACCCGCGTCTGGTCTACTGCGCGATCTCCGGCTTTGGGCAGAGCGGACCGTGGTCCGCCCGTCCGGCCTATGACCAGATCGTCCAGGGTCTCTCCGGAGCCATGAGCGTCACCGGCGATATAGCCTCGGCTCCCCTGCGCACGGGCTTTCCGATCTCGGACACGATTGCGGGACTGACTGCTGCGTTTGCTATCGCCGCGGCTCTGGTCGACCAGCGGCATAGGCAACGGGGTCGGTTCATCGACGTGTCCCTGCTCGAGGCCACCATTGCGGCGATGGGATGGGTCGTCTCCAACCACCTGAACGCCGGGATCGAGCCGCAGCCCATCGGCAACGAGAACTTTACCGCGGCTCCCTCCGGCACGTTCCGCACCGCAACGGGCCCGCTGAACATTTCCGCCAACGAGCAGAAGCAGTATCAAGCCCTATGCGACCTGATCGACCGACCGGACCTGAAGACGGATCCACGCTTTGCTGGACGCGAGATGCGCAAGGTGAACCGCGCTACGCTGAGCGCGGAGTTGAACAAGGCATTGAGTTGCAAGCCCGCTGAGGAATGGGAGGCCCAAATGAACTTGGCTGGTGTCCCTGCCGGCCGTGTGCTGACGGTCTCGCAAGTGTTGCAGCAGCCACAGGTCGTTGAGCGCGGATTCATCGAGACTTTGGCGCCAGAACAAGACGATGCGCAGCCGTTACGAATCACGCGGCCGGGGTTCCGGCTGGATGAGGAGTTTTCGGTGCCTTCACCACCTGCGACGCTCGGAGCAGACACTGAGCGATGGCTGCAGCGGCTCGGCTATTCGTATGCGGAGGTTGAGCAACTAGTCTCAAGCCGAGCCGTCGGGAGGCCAAAGCAAGGAGAGGCTGATTTCCTGCCCGTCCGCGCAGCCACGGACGGACCGATATCATGACATCCGACGGCTTGCGTCGGTTGGCAATCGGCAGGTTGAAAGGACGGAAGCGGAAATGAGCGAAGAAGAACTGAGACAGCAAGCGGCCAGTTGGTGGCGAACCTCCATTTGCGATATCGCGCCAGGTCGCATCGCCTATCGGGGTTATCCAATTGAAGATTTGATAGGCCGCGTTTCTTTTCCCGCCATGATTTGGCTGATGTTACGTGGCAATCTGCCGACGCCAGCACAGGAGCAGCTGCTGCAAGCTGCGCTGGTTGGATCCGTTGACCACGGTCCGCACGCGCCCTCCATTGCAATTGCCCAAATGGCGGTGAGCTGCGGCCTGCCCCTGAATGGCGCAATGGCCTCGGCAATCAACACGCTCGATGACGTGCATGGCGGAGCAGGGGAGCAGGCTATCGAACTCTACGAGGATGTGCTGCGACGGCGCCAAGGGCGAGAGATCGAGCAGGCCGCTGGCGCTGCAATCGACCATTTCACCGCAACCCGCAGCAAATATCTGCCGGGCTTTGGCCATCGGTTTCATCCAGTCGACCCGCGCGCGGCCCCGCTATTGGCGCTGGTGGATGCCGCAGCTGACGAGGGCAGTGTCGGCGGCGATTATGCCAAGGCCGCTCGCGCGATCGAGCGGGTGATGCAACAGCGCAAGAGCAAGCTCATTCCGATGAACATCGATGGCGCGACCGCGGTCATTTACGGCGAACTGGGCTTCGCCTCTCCGCTCGCGCGGGGGGTCTTCTGCTTGTCGCGCGCGGTCGGAATCCTGGCTCACGCCTGGGAGCAAACTGGGCGCAACGATCGCAACAAGGGCCCGATGCCCAAGCAGTTCGGCTACAAATACGAGGGCCAGCCGCGTCGCAGGCTCGAAGGCGCATCATGAGCATCTCGAAAACCCGCCCAAGCTGATGGAGGTTAGCGTGTTCTCGTCGATGCCGGCGGAGTTTCGTCGCCCGGCTGTTTCTTCGGAATGGGCAGACGCGAACCGCGGGGCATATCCAGTAGATTGTTTCATCGAGGGACCGTCGTTCGACCAGTCCGGGAATCTCTATGTCGTCGACATCCCCTTCGGCTGCATTTCCGGATTTCACCGGAGGGCGTCTGGTCTTTGATCATCGAATACGACGGCTGGCCGAACGTCTGAAGGTTGCTCCGGACGGCCGGGTGCTCGTGTCCGACTATATCAACGGTCTCCTGGAGCTCGATCCACAGAGAGGGACCATCCGACCGTTGCTGGGCCACCGCAATTCCGAGTCCTTCAGAGGCTGCAACGACCTGCATATCGCGACCAAAGGCGACATCTATTTCACCGATCAGGGCCAGACTGGATTGCACGATCGGACCGGCCGGGTATTTCGACTTTGCCCTGACGGCCGGATCATTGCTTGATTTCTAATGGCCCGGGCCCGAATGGCCTGATCAGTTCGGACGAGACCGTATTGTTCGTTGCAATGACGCGCGACAATAGCATCTGGCATGTACCGCTGATGCGTGATGGCGTGGGGAAAGTCGGACGATTCAGCTGGTTCTTCGCGACGAGCGGTCCTGACGGACTGACGGTCGATCAAAAAAGGGCGGCTCTTTGTCGCGCATGATTCCCTCGGCCCACGTTTTCGTATTGGCGCCAAACGGCGAAGCGGTCCGCTTGCATCCAGTCCTGCGCATGGGGGAGCTGCACGAATGTCGTATTGGACGCGGCACTCGGCACATTGCTCATTACGGAATCCTCTACCGGATCAGTGTGATGGCTGATCTCGCGCACCTTCCTCGAAATTCGCCAGCAGGAGTGGCAAGGTGGTGCGGAATCCTTTCACGCGCCGGTCCGCCGCACCAAGATGCAGGAAATGAGACTGGTAGACGACTGGCTGGCCAGTTGCCGAGAGAATGTAATTGGTGACGAATGGATGGCGTTTGTGTGGGTGATCTCAAGCCAGAGCCAGTAAATCGCACTGCATGGGAAGCGCAAACGAACGATTCGTAAGGCTGGGTCGGGCTTCGCCCGCGACGGGCCGCAGCCGACCTGTCGCCTTTTGGTCGGGCGGGTCGCGGTATCGCTTCCCACAATGCAGAATGATTGATCGCTGATATTTTTGAACGTTCTCGCCAAGAAGGCCGAAGAGGTAACCGCTCGCGGTGGGAGTCAGCACCGCATCAGCGTCAAAGGTTCTCGATCATGCTGGGCCGCGACGCACGCGTGAAGCGTTCGTTTTGAGAAGCAACAAGCCCAGGATTGACTGCGTGAAGGACTTTACCGATAGCACGCTAGCCCAGGAGCGCTTTAAGTGTGTGGCGCAGAGGTCGTACCACTGTCAGAGCCTCTTGCGCGCGCGCAATCCTCCAACCCGATATCCCCTCTCCTCGTAGAAGTGGCGTACCCGTTCTAGGGCCGGATAGCCATCCGGAGGCAACGCAACCTCAATCATCTGCCAGCCGCGTCGCTTCGCCTCCGAATCTACCGCCTCGAGCAGATGCCGACCGCAGTCAGAGCTGCGGAAGTCACGAGAAATCCATAGCTCCTGAAGCACGCCGTACGCTCCGGCTGCTCTCACGGCCTGTACGGCCGAGATGCTAGCTACCCCTACAATCTGCCCGGTGCCTTGTTCCTCGACGACAAAAATGAAGCCCTGCCCGGGATCCTGAATCAGGCGCAACGCCGCCTGCTTCGCGCCTCGAAGGCTGAACTCCGGTCCGAGGCCACCTAACTCGGAAAGTAGCTCTTCGACCGCTTTTGCGACCGCGTTCTCATCTCCTGGCACGCTCTTGCGCAAAGCCGTGCCCGCGCTGGACGTGCCTCGCCCTTCAGCGCCAACACGAACACCTGACCGAGCCCTCTAGAGGAAATTCATGCTCAGGAGGATACAGAAAACGCAATTGAGAGCAACTATCTGGCTCGGTAGGAAGCAGCACGTCCACACTCGCTATAGGCAACAGAGCTGAGGTAATTGCAAGCCATTGCCGTTCTCAGAATCGACTGCGGCTTGAGCAGCTGCGAACTCATGATGGGCTGCCTTCGATTGGAAAACAATCACCAAACGGCACACGCCGGTCATGTCGATCAAACGTTCGTAAGAGTGATTGCCGATCGTCGCTCACGAACTACTCTATTCAATAAATCGTGCGCCACGATGATCGCAGCGCCATAGAGCGTCAGCTCGGTCCGTCCGAAGGAGAGATTCCCACCTCGCGTACGACATCGTACAAAGTTGCGCGAAGCGCGACAGGTATCATACGCGTGCGCCCGATAAAATCGTCTGAGCAAGATCGCGAAAGATTTTGCACACTAATGCACTATCTTAAGCTTATCTCGAACAATCGAAAGATATCGGGAAGCACAGCTTGTTTGGACCTTCGCTCCTCGTTTAAGGCACCGTCACGGAACGGGAGTGGTTGCGATGGAACATGGGCAGGCCGAACTGGTCAGACGGAAACCTGTAATCTTCGGGCAACGTAAGGTGCGGCCGCGGGCATGCCTGGCCGTCGGCAAGCGGCATCTGCGCGCCTTTCTACGGGATGTGCTGGAGGATATGGGATTTGTTATCAGCGAATGCAGGACTGCTGATGAGTTGCCGCATGTACTCCGCACGGAGTTCCCTGATCTGATCCTGCTCGGCATTGGCTCGGACCGCATCGAGCCTGGACGATTGCTCGAGATACTGGTGCGCGAAGAATTTGCAGGCCGAGTGCTGGCGTTCGGAGCGCGCGAGTCGATCATCATGGCGGCAGTGCAGCAGGTCGGCAGTGAATATGGACTTGCTATGCTGCCGCCGCTCAGGGCGCCGTTTGCAGCCGAGACGTTGCGCGATCGGATCGGCATGCTCTTGCCAAGAGAGCCGGCGCCCCGTCCCGCGGTCCATGTCGGAGAAGCCTTACACGCTGGCTGGCTTGAGCTCTGGTATGAGCCGAAGTTTGACGCGTGTACCCTTAGCCGCCGCGGCGCCGAGGCGCATGTGCGAATGCGGCACCCGACCTGGGGCGTTGTTCCACCGGCCTATTTCATCCCGGAACCTCACGATCCGCATTTTAGGAACTTGTCGCAGTTCGTGATCGACCGCGCGATCAAGGATTGGCAGTATCTTCTGGAGCAGCAAACTTCGATCGATCTCTCCATCAATCTCCCGGCAGCATTCCTGATTGACCCGCAGGCAGTACGCGATCTCTGTCGGCGCATGCCGTCGCACGCCGCTTTCGGCGGTTTGACGATTGAAATCGAGAGCGTGGAAGCGATCCAGAACCTAGATCTCCTGGTCGAGGTTGCGCGTGAGGTTCGCTTTCACAACATTGGCCTTGCAATCGACAATGTCGGTGCCAATTGGCCGCAGCTGATGGGGAGGACAAAATTCCCGTTCATGAAATTGAAAGTGGATCGTCAGTTCGTCGGCGGCTGCGCGAATGGGCCCCTCAAGCGAACGGTGTGCCGCCATATCGTCGATCTAGCCAAAGAGTACAATGTGCGCACCGTCGCCGAAGGTGTGGAGAGCCAGGCTGACCTAATTGCCGTGGCCGAACTCGGCTTCGACCTTGCGCAGGGCCATCTGTTCGGAAAAGCCATGCCACTGAAGCAATTTGCACAGTCATCTTTCAACCCTGCTCCAGCTGGTCTAAAATAGTTGCGAGTGGCTGAGTGCGGCCAAGCGACGCTCACGAGCACCGCCATGCCTACTCGGCACCAGGCATGAGGCTGAGTGCAATTCGGTCTGCAAGGCCAGTGTCGCTCGTCCCGCCGCCACTTCATTTCCCTCCGAAGCTTGTTATACCACAAGCCCGTTTTGGCAAGCCTCCAGCGAGTCCTCCGCGCAGCTAGCGTTGCAGCCATGAGCGAGGCTTGCACAAACCTCCAGTCGGGGTGTGTGACCGGAGGTTTGCCGAGATCCAACGTAGACCTGCGTCCGTTGGCGGTTTTTGCCGTCGCCGGTTGAGGAAGCGTCAGCCTCGCTTGCCCCCGCGCTGACGTGCCAAACAAACCGACGGACGCTTCCAGCGTCAAGTCGCGACTGACTCTCGCAAGAGGGCCCGAGGGCTCGTAGCCTGAAATTGAAGCGACCTGTTGCTGTCGCAGATGCAACATGGTCTCAGACCCGGGACAGCCGAATTGGGCAAATTGCCCAACATTGAGCGCGTCTGCGTTTGGCACGGCATTTGAAAGGGATCGCCCATGGCATCGCTCGCCTAAGGAGTCGGAAGGCATGGCTTACAAGATCGTCGCTTCGCAATGCACCGTTTGTGGCGCATGTGAGTTCGAGTGTCCCAACGCGGCGATCAGTCTGAAGCGCGACATTTACGTTATCGATGCCAAAAAATGTACGGAGTGCGAGGGCCATTGCGACACGCCGCAATGCGCGGTGGTCTGTCCGGTCCCTGACACCTGTGTCCCGTCCAAGACAGGATAGGCAGCCCGCGACCAAAAGGCCTCATCGCTCGATTTCGCGAACGAAGTTGTAGATGTGGGACCTTGAGGAGACCACGACCGCATGGGGCGCATCGAGGTCGATTAACATCGTTATGAGCTTAAGGCGCTGAGCGACTCCGAGGAACCCCTCAAAGGGCTCTGTCGGAGGACACCGTCGAATTTGTCACGAACAAGGACAAGGCCCTCGATGCTCAGTGGCCGCGTTAAGGCCTATCGTCGCTCGCCGCGAGTCGAGGCGAGGCAGACCGGCGTCGAGCGGCCACCGACGCATCGAAGCCGACGCAAAAGTCGCTCAGCACGTGAACACCTAGTGCACCGAGAAGATCATCTTGGCCAACCTCACGGAGCGGTCGACCTCGTGCCTGGTCGCGGGCCCGCCGAACACCAAGGAGCCGACCTGATCATCCGTGCGGTCCTGGAGCAATCCGGCTTTCGAAATTTTTAGGGAGCCTCGTGGGCTGTGACCAAACGGATGCCGGCCGAGGATGATCGCACCTTCCTGACGCGCAGGTTCGAAAAGCTGCTGACGGAAGGTCGCCTCCTCGCGATCACACAGATACCGAAAGCGGCCCGGGTTCGTTCCGGTGGTGGAGCTCAACCGTTACGCGAGCAGGGAGCGAATGCATTTCACAAGCGGAGCCTCCACGGATCAGGGCGTGTTCACCAGGCCGCGAGCAAGACCGTCGTACCCGCCTAGTGCGCTCGTAATCGCTTGGGCAATGTCGCAGCGAGAATCGGTAGGTTGACGCATCGATCCTCGTGCGCATAATTTCAAGCCGTCGCGGTCTCCGGATTTCGTTTGATCCGGAGCTAAGAGGGAAGCCGGTGCAATGCCGGCGCTGCCCCCGCAACTGTAAGCGGCGAGCCGCTGTCCAACGAAGTCACTGAAGCCATGCGGCTTCGGGAAGGCCGGACAGCAGCGACGACCCGTGAGCCAGGAGACCTGCCTCGACAAGATATCGTCCACGGGCGGGGCGTCCCGGTGTGCGCCAAGCAGTTGTCGCTCACGCGATGTTCGCTGTCTGCGTCCGCCATGGCCTTTGCCCCAACATGGGGTCTAAGCTATGTCAATCCTTTCGCTTCCCGTTGCCACACTGGGGACGTCACGCATCGGCCCACGACGCGAACTCAAATTCGCACTCGAGAGCTACTGGGCGGGAAAATCCAGCGAAGCCGAGCTCCTCGAGGCGGGGAGTGGACTTCGTGCCGCTAATTGGGCACGGCAGAAATCCCGCGGTGCGACCGTCATTCCTTCGAATGACTTCTCGCTCTACGACCATGTGCTCGATACCAGCCTAATGGTTGGCGCCATTCCCGACGTTTACGGCTGGAACGAAGGTCCTGTGTCGCTTAAAACCTACTTCACCATGGCGCGTGGCGCTCAAGACGGTGGTCACGCTCAGCATGGGCCCGGCGTAGCCGCACAGGAGATGACGAAGTGGTTCGATACGAACTACCACTACATGGTGCCGGAATTTCACCAGGATCAGATCTTTAAGTATGCCTCTCGGAAGCCGATCGAGGAATATGAGGAGGCAAGAAGCCTCGGTTATCAGACGCGGCCCGTCCTAGTGGGCCCAGTCACTTTCCTGAAGCTCGGCAAAAGCGTAAATCCCGCATTCAATCCGCTGTCGCTGCTTGATCGACTCCTCCCCGTCTATGTCGATGTTCTCCGCGAACTAGCCTCGCGCGGCGCTGAATGGGTTCAGCTCGACGAGCCATGCCTAGTGATGGACGTCGACGAAGCATCTCGGGCCGCTGTCCGCCGGGCCTATGCTCATTTCGCTAAGGCCGTGCCGGCCCTTAAAATCATGGTGGCCACATACTTCGGGGGTGTCGGCGACAATCTTGAAACAGTCTTGGCCTTGCCCGTTGCCGGGGTTCATGTCGACCTGGTTCGTGCACCTGACCAGTTGGACGCGATTGTCGCCAGAGCAGGTAGAGATCTCGTGGTCTCGCTCGGTGTCGTTGATGGTCGCAACGTGTGGCGCTCTAATCTGCCGGCGCTACTCGACCAACTTGCTCCTATGGTCAAAAAACTGGGCAGGGACCGTGTTCAGATTGCCCCCTCCTGCTCGCTGCTTCATGTTCCGACCGACATTGAACTAGAGATCGATCTCGATCCCAATCTGAAGACGTGGTTGGCGTTCTCAGTGCAGAAGATCAAGGAACTTTCGATATTGGGCAAAGCGCTGGCTGGCCATGCTGCCGACGTGACCGATGAACTCACGCTCTCAGAGGATGCATCCGTCACCCGCGAAACATCGCCGAAGATCCACAGTGCGAACGTCGCCGGACGAATGGCCGCGATCGACGATAGCATGCGTCGCCGTCGCAGTGCGTTCACCCAGCGCGCCGACGTCCAGCGCGTCGCCTTCGCATTGCCGATGTTTCCAACCACAACCATCGGATCCTTTCCGCAAACGGCGGACGTCCGCAATGCGCGTGCAGCTCATGCGCGGGGAGCGCTGAATGACACGCAGTACGAGCAGCTTCTGAAAGCGGAGACAGCCCATACCGTGCATTGGCAGGAAGATATCGGCCTGGACGTGCTCGTACACGGTGAGTTCGAGCGCAATGACATGGTTCAATACTTTGGCGAGCAGCTGTTGGGTTTCGCATTCACCAAGCACGGCTGGGTTCAGTCTTATGGCTCGCGGTGCGTTCGTCCTCCTATCCTGTTTGGAGATGTCTCCCGCCCGAAGCCCATGACCGTTAAATGGTGGCGACATGCGCAGTCTCTGACCAAAAAACCCGTCAAGGCTATGCTGACCGGACCGGTGACGATCCTGAACTGGTCGTTTGTCCGTGACGACATCCCGCGGAGCGAGACATGCCGACAGATCGCTCTCGCGATCCGAGACGAGGTCATCGACCTTGAGGCGGCTGGAGCGACCATGATCCAGATCGACGAGGCTGCGTTGCGGGAGGGATTGCCACTGCGCAAATCGCAGTGGAAGGACTATCTAGATTGGGCAGTGGACAGTTTCCGTGTTTGCTCCTCCGCTGTCGCTGACGGAACTCAGATCCATACGCACATGTGCTATTCCGAGTTCAACGAAATCATCGATGCGATCGCAGCAATGGATGCCGACGTCATTTCAATCGAGGCGTCGCGCTCCAAAATGGAATTGCTCGACGCTTTCAAGAGCTACAAATATCCTAATGAAATCGGGCCGGGCGTCTATGACATTCATTCACCGCGCATTCCCGCAGCAGCCGAGATCAAGCAGCTGATTGTGTTGGCGCGGCAGCGGGTTTCCGATCGGCAGCTCTGGATCAATCCCGACTGCGGACTGAAAACTCGAAGATGGGAGGAGGTGCGTCCCGCGCTCGTCAATATGGTGGCCGCCGCACGCGAGTTGCGGGCCGAGGCATGATCGTACGGAGCGTGTCGCCAACCTATCTGTGAATAAGATGAACGCGCTTTGGGAGCTCGCGATAACCTTGCGAGCTTCCAAAGTTTCCAGCGCCTACGAATGCCGGTTTGCCCCGGCGGAGGCGATCGCATACAGCGGCGACAAGCTCGAATCCGGCGGACGACCGCATGCCGGCCATACCGATTAGGTGACATATTCCCAGTCACTTGCGCTCGACGCGAACCACGATCCTATCGCTTCATTTATCCATCCCATGGATGCGTCCCATCACAACAATCTATTTTACCGCCCTTGCGGAATTTCATACCTAATTTGCGCCTTCGCGCGGTCTTCGGGAAGATTTGCTGGTATTCGGCGGTGCCAAAATACTGGCGCGTGACGGCAAACTGACGGTTGAGTTTCAGGGCTCGGCAGTCAAACCGCCTGCGCGATGGATCCCAGCTCCGTCAAGGCGCTGCCCGTGCCAACCGGACAGCTGGCAAGTGGTGAGCAAGTCCTGAAGTTTACGACAGGAGCGGAAGGCAAGCGGCTCGCTAACTTGTGCAGAGCGATATCCGCTTCTTGTTGTTTGACGGCGAGTGCCCTCGTCGTAAGTCGATCGCCGGTAGTCCTCCCTACCGACGAAAGCTGGAACGATGCGGAAAGCAGCGTCGCTCCCGCGTGACTTTCGCCCGGCCTCGCATTGAGGCCGGGCGGCTTTTTATGTGCCTGCTTATCAGTGACAGCAGGGGATCATTCATTTTGGCGTCATTGCGGGACCCCGGGTTCTTGGAGCGCATCTGTTGCTGTTCGGCAGGGCATGAGGCCGGTGCTGCTAAGGCTATCTGTCTATTGAAGGCTTTGGTGTCGTGTTGGTGCGCGTCGGCAGTATCGGATATTCGATCTTAGGCAGCCGACCGGTCAGCGAATTCAGAAATGAGATAATGTCGTTTTCCTCTCTATCGCTAAGCTTGGTGCCGAGCTGGATTTCACTCATCAGGGCAACAGCTTGCTTCAGGCTCCAAACCTGTCCCGAATGAAAGTAAGGGGCTCGCAACGCGACGTTTCGCAATGGCGCCGCGCGGAAGACATATTCGTCGCCGACCGCCCTGGTGACCGCAAACCGGCCCTTATCGGCGTCCGGAAGCACGCTTGCGTCCGGCTTTTTCATCACGCCGAACGGGAAGTAGGCCTGTCCACCGAGATTGATACCATTGTGGCAAGAGGAACATCCCTTCGCCATAAACAGTGCCAACCCTGACTTCTGCTGATCATCGAGGGCATGTGTATTGCCCTCCAGATACTGATCGAATGGAGCCGCAGGTGTAATGAGAGTCGCTTCAAAAGCCTCGATCGCCTTCGCAAAATTTTCAAAGGTGACCGGCCTCGCTTCGTTCGGAAAAGCGTTCTTGAACAAGACGACATAGCCGGGCATTGAGTTCAAGATACCGAGCACATGATCTGGAGTCGCATTCATTTCGGCACTCGCCTGCACCGGGCCGGTGGCCTGCGCCTTGAGGTCCGCGGCGCGTCCGTCCCAAAATTGCGCCGCATTGAACACTGCGTTGTAGACAGTTGGGGCCCGGCGCAGGCCGACCTTCCAGCCGTGACCAACGGAGGTCGGACCGGCATCGACTCCGCCGGTGCCGAGATTGTGGCACGTATTGCAGCTAATGACCCCGCTCGCCGATAGCCGCGGATCGAAGAACAGCATCTTGCCAAGCTCCACCTTTCCATGCGTCACCGGATTGTTTTTTACCGCAGGAATGACCGAGGGGATTGGATGGAAGATCTGCTTGGCGTTTCTCATCAGATCATCGTCGGCGTTAGCTCCTGACGACATCAGCAGCCCAATAGCTAAAATAGATGCTTCAGCGACAACCCGAAGCTCCGGGATCGACATGTTCATACACCGCCTCATTAGTTCTGATTGTTAGAAAAGGAAACAGTCGAAAGCGATGCCACGCGCTCCTCGAGGGTCCGGCGCAGCATGCAGCGGATCCTCTGAAGCGAGGCTGCATCAAAAATGTACGACTCTGAGGAGCTCGCCGCCGGCGTTCACGCACGGGCTTGAGGGGCTTATGTGATTCGCGAGTTCGCTTTGAGCTTAGATCGCGGCCTTTCTGTTGGTCGATCAGACTAGCGCCTCAACGTTCGGCGTGAAGGTCGATCTGACAACAACAAGTGTGCCGCAAGCAGTAAGCTGTCCGGTGGCCGCATCGGTGCTCCATCGAGCGATTGGGTGGCCAATACGCTCCCGCAAAGTTGATGTATCCGTCTTGCACCGCTGGCCGCGCTCAGCGCTCACGGTGTGGTTGGACAATTAGCAACTGCGATGCCAGTTGCGTCCGAGATGCAAGTTGCTGATTTAGTTGTAGAACGGGTCCGGAGGAACAAACAAAGGCGGATGTCTTGGTTTGATCACTACATTCAGTGTCACAGATGCTACAAGGCGCCAGGCCCGGCTAGAGGTGATCGCAGATGCTTGTGGTGAAGTTCGCTTGCCAGCTTGCCGGCCGCACGCGGGAACGGCGGTAACAAGACCTACGCAGCTGGCCGAGACACTGAGCCGAGGCGCCCGGCGGTGCGCATCGTTCACGATTTCGCCGAGCCCTGCCGACTGAAGCCTCTCCGACTCATATCCGGGCCGCTCTGGCGCGCCGCCGCCGCGAAGCCCGGCTCGTTCGTAAAGGACGAGCCTCCGAACCGAACATGGCTTGTTTCAATTCCACCTGAGGTTCGCTGGCATGGCAATTGCCGTGCTCAAGTCTGAAAGGCGCGGCTGCCCAGAGTGTGACCCCGTGATCCGGCGGGTGTTGGTTGGATTACCTAGTCGGCCCACTCACGGGCTGCTGCTAGCTTTTGAAATCCTGCGCGGTGAGGGCAGAATAAGCTGAACTTCTGCAGGAGCAACCGCTACTTCGTGCTCTTGCGTTGAAAGACGCCGATACAAGAGGACACGCTGGGAGGAGATCGTGACATCATGTCCGCAGATGGCCCAAGTCCTGAGATCTATCGGCGGCTTAGCGAGGAAGGACGTGATTGAGCACTTGTCCATGGCTGGTTCAAGTTGGATACGGTATCCGTGATGGCTTCGATTGACGATCGCTTGAATGAGATCAGATCCGTACGGAATGACATTTGGCGTTGTCGCAGAAGGCTTCAAAGCGAGCTAGATGATCTCCAGCGTAAGATGCTCGAAGAGCGTCTGCTTGAGCGGCAGTCTGCCTTTGAACGGCTCGTCTCGGCCACGTTTCCTTTTACATTGAGATTGTGAAGCAAAATTTTGGGACCTGTGCCGCGGGAGCATTCCGCGTTAAATAGCGTCCGCTCACAGAGCGCCTGCGCCTGGGTCAGGAATGTAGCGCCCCGGCGCCGCGGGCCGTCGCGCCTCTCATGGCCGCCGCCGACCTGAAAAGCTCGGCCCATAGCCTTGGTTCACCGACGTGCTGCCCGCTGCGCACCGACATTGAAATCGTTCCGGCCCCATCCAAGGGCACTGCGTCGCCTCGCTTCTGCGACACCGCAGTCACCTGAGTAACGTTGATCCGGCAGAGCGATCGAAGGAGCTTGAATCGCCCGTAGCGTCAGATTGTACAGAGCAGGGAACGATTTTTCAGATCAGGTGCAGTCGAATGATAAGACCCGCTCTCGCTTTTGTACTATGTTCCGCTCTCGAGTGGATCGGGCTAGGCATGGGGGCGGTTGCGGAAACAAGGCGGTACGCGTGCACGATCACTGCCGCCGATCGAGAGCCGGCCGGAGTTCGGAATGAGCGGATTATTCTCACCGTTCAATATGGCTGCCGGATCGAAGGTGGTCTCTTGACCGACGCGGGGATCACAGCAGTGTCGGTCAGCGAGTGGGCTGCTGACAAAGGGACATACTTGGCCTCCATGGAATTTCACCACGCGCTGGAGGGAGTTGCACTTGGGCAACTCTCCGAGGCGACCGACTTCTCTAGCATGGAAGGCGAGCAAGGCATTGGGGTCGCAACTTCCGGCACGACAGTTTTCACATTCGCATCTGGTTCATTGGCCGACCTTTCAGGGAAGACTCTTAAATTCACGACAAAACCCACCGGCCTACGTAGCTTCGAGTTGGAGTTCACAGACTGGCCAGAATCTCTTCTATGGAAGTGACGCGTGTCTTACGCTGAATTCCGCAGGCGCGTGCACACGAATACTGTCCATACTCTTAAGCACACACATATGTGGTCCCCGGCCGATATATGCCGTCCCCCAAGACGAGCACACCCGCAACAGGTTAAGCCAAGACTCCGAAGGCACTCGAGCGCGTAGAGCGTTCAAATTGACCTTCACGCGGTCCGATCAGCAGCTCTTTTGGCCGCCGATCCGCATATGGGACGATCTGGCCTCGCATGGCAGCGCCTGCGCGACGCGGAAGCTATCAACACGGAACAAACGCAGCCCGATCATGAGCACGAGGAAGAAGTTGCCCGCCAACCGCCTCCCGAACGCGGACGAGTACCAACTCAAGGCAGCCCTCATTGTACACTGAAGCGGTTGATGGCGGAGCGGGAGATCACTCAGACCGAAGCCGCGAAGCTCGTCGGCGTGAAGCAGCCCAACATCTCCAAGCTGCTTCAAGGGCAGTTCAAGTTGGTTTCCGTGGAGAAGCTGCTGCGCATGCTGGCGGCGTTCGATCAGGACGTCGAAATAAAGATAAAGCCACATCGGAAGCGTGGCGAAGGGGGCCGGATCACGTTTATTCGGGCCTAAGAGCTGCCGAAATGGAGGGTTCATGACACCTAACCCGACGGCGGCAAAAGGGCCCATGAACTCACCCTGCAGTGCCCAATCTGCAATCGAGATTCGGTTGACTGAATCCTTCGCCCCCGCTGTTCTCGCCGAGGCCCGCCAGCGTTTCCAGGAACAACTGGGCGAAGGACGCGAGGTCGCCCGAGAGACCGAAGCGCTTCAGCAGGAGCGCGAGAAGCTCAAAAGGGAAGATTAACGGGTCTAACGCTAGGTCGTGAACCGACGCGGCGGCTTAGTGCAGCAGCCAACTCGTCCCTACAGAAGCGAAAGGCGCGCGAGGCAGAGCGATCGATTCGGAGGAGATGATCTCCGCTTGCATGACGGGCATCTTCCATCCAGAGGGCAGACATCGTTAGAGCGGGATCCCGGCTGGAGTCTTCGCCAGCCCAAGTACCGAATCCCGTGACATGGCGTCCAATGCGGATTTCGAGGACAATCGGCACTGACACGGAGAATCAATTTAGCTGAGCGCGGTCAAGCCAAAGACGAGGTTCAGGATGGCCCCAGGCGTAGTGATGCCGAACCTAGAAGGCGATGATGGTTGGCAGAAGGTACCAAGTGGAATCATTCCAACCAGTCCAACGGACATGCGGATCAAAGCGGAAAGCGCGACGATGGCAGCGATGAGTCCGATCCCGAACTGCCGGTGCTCGGTGATGTTCAAGATGAGCGATTGGGCGATACTTTCTTCGTCCCTCCCTCGAGCTTCAATGCGGCAAGTAACCGATCTGTGGCGGCGTCGATTTTCGAAGTGGAGCCGTTCATATTCCTCGCGAAGCGCGGCATCGACGAACAGGGTCCGTCACGGAAGCCGAAGCTGATCATCTTGAAGAACGCCGGCGCCGACCCCTGGGCTTTCGGGATCCCTCACGCCCGATGGCCGGTTCTAACGTGAACTTCTCCTCCATCTCATTCAGGACGCAAAATGACTGAAACAACCGCGAGAAAGGCGACAGCAGCAATTGATCCGGTCCGGACACGTCCTCCCTGTGGGTCGTCCGCATAGATTCCACCCTGGATTTTCGTGTCGATGCTGGTCCCGTAAGCCCAGCACGAAATATAAACGCTCAGAATGGCAACCTGGATAATCTCAGGATTTGCATTCGACAGCGCCGTGATGGGTATGTCCTTGAGCGCAAGTCCCATGAACCCAAGCGCTGTTACCGCCGGAACAGTGGTGATGCACCAATTTACGAACGTTGCAATGCGTGAAATCCGCACCTGAGCACTTCGGTCCGAGGTCTTGGCCCTTTTTACCATAAATTACCTGGGCAAGAAAAATACCGTTCAAGTGGACCATCGGCGCGCTGTTCTGCAAAAAGGCTGGCGGAGCGCGTTAGCAAAACTGGTTTCAATGGCGATTGATACACCACGCAACGGAGGTAAGCGTAAGGAATTTCGATCCTGTCCTGGAACGAGAAAGGATAAATCGACCAGTGGTCCGCATTCGACCTGCCTTATCTCGACTGCCGACACTTGCGAAGCTGCCGGCCTTTCCGTGAATTCGCTCAAACTGTCTGACGCGTCAGAATCCGATGTTCCCCTTTGTCGAACTACGCCGAACGCAAAAGCTGCAGATTGTTTGATGCGGAAGCGCCCTGTGTCGTAGCCGGCAAGTTCAAATCCGGGCAAGCCCAGGGTGACCGTTTGCGGAGTTTAAGCTACCGCGCTGCTTGGGAATTGATCAGCTTACGTGCTCTCCACGGCGTCAGCTGTTCGCCCCTCCGAGCGCGCCTCTCCGCAGTATCAAATAAAAGAACGTCGGAGCGAGAGACCATGCGGAAATGGGAGAGGACTGCTGCTGGGCAACTGAGTTCTTGTGGAGACATCTGCAGCAGGTGGTGGAGCGCTCGATGCGATTCTTGCTGGGGGTGGGATCGCGAGCACGATGGGCACATCTAACCGCGCTGAAATCCGCTTCGAACGGATGGTGTTTGCGATCGTTGGATCGGCGCGTACGAAGCAAGGCTGCGCATTGGAGTGACGTCGGCGCGGCCAGACTCCAGCCACGCCGCTGGTGCAGAGCGTATCCGATTGTTTTGTTTCAGACAGGGCGTTGCGGCTACGCTTGTTGGTGGCAGACAGGGTCAGGTTTATAACAATCCGCATCCGGCAGCTATCTAGCTCTATAAACGTTGCTTTTTTTATTCAACCGGCGCTGGCACACTCGTTGCAGACCCCTGCGCAGGAGGCGGCTGTTAGTCCTTTGCATCCCATGCACAGGGACATGCCCCGTGATCGCACGCGAGTGAATAAAGAAGCCGATATGACCAACCGCTGGAGAGCAGGCATGACTTCACCGAGAAGCGTCTTGGTCATCGATAGACAGCGTCACACATGACGCTCCTAACCGCTCAGCCGAGATGAGCTACATGATCGTGAACGACCGCTGCGGCATGAACGTCGCGAAGTTGCGATCGGTAGGACCGCCCACGCAGATTGCACGCTTACCTGAACGCCGGATCGGAAATCCGTCGGTCGACCGCAAAAGCGTCGCTTCTTGTTGAGACCACAATCGAAAAGGAAACCTGTATGAGCCGAGCACCTACCCAAAGCGTTGCAGAGATCAAGGCGCGCAACAAGCAGCTAATCGATGAGGTGTTGACGGTCTACCCCGAGAAGACCGCCAAAAGGCGCGCCAAGCATCTCAGTGTTCACGAGGCGGGGAAGTCGGATTGTGGCGTCAAGTCGAATATCAAGTCCATTCCCGGCGTGATGACCATCCGCGGCTGCGCCTATGCGGGCTCCAAGGGCGTGGTCTGGGGACCCATCAAGGACATGATCCACATCAGCCACGGTCCGGTCGGCTGCGGTCAGTACTCGTGGGGCTCGCGGCGCAACTACTACGTCGGGACGACCGGCATCGACACGTTCGTGACACTGCAGTTCACCTCCGATTTTCAGGAGAAGGACATCGTGTTCGGCGGCGATAAAAAGGTCACGAAACTCATCGATGAGCTCCAGGAGCTATTTCCTCTCAACAGGGGCATCACCATTCAGTCCGAATGTCCGATTGGCTTGATCGGTGACGATATCGAGGCGGTCTCCCGAGAAAAGTCGAAGGAATATGGCGGCAAAACCATTGTGCCTGTGCGGTGCGAGGGCTTCCGTGGCGTGTCGCAATCGCTCGGCCATCACATCGCGAACGACGCCGTTCGGGATTGGATCTTTGACAAGAGCGCCCCAGAGACCAGCCCTAAATTTGAACCGACGCCATATGATGTTGCGATCATCGGCGACTACAACATCGGCGGCGACGCATGGTCGTCACGAATCCTGCTGGAAGAAATGGGCCTACGCGTAATCGCCCAGTGGTCCGGGGATGGATCTCTCGCTGAATTGGAGGCGACGCCGAAGGCAAAGCTCAACATACTGCATTGCTATCGCTCGATGAACTACATCTCACGGCACATGGAGGAAAAATTCGGGATTCCCTGGTGCGAGTACAACTTCTTCGGTCCTTCCAAAATCGCGGAGTCGCTGCGAAAAATTGCAAGCTTCTTCGATGACAAGATCAAGCAAGGCGCCGAACGCGTCATCGCGAAATATCAACCGCTTGTCGATGCTGTGACCGCGAAATACCGGCCGCGGCTTGAAGGAAAGACGGTAATGCTGTTCGTCGGCGGCTTACGTCCTCGCCACGTCATCGGCGCCTATGAGGACCTCGGCATGGATGTTGTCGGCACGGGCTATGAGTTCGGGCATAACGATGACTACCAACGCACCGCCCAGCACTACGTCAAAGATGGCACGCTGATCTACGACGATGTCACCGGCTACGAATTCGAGCGCTTCGTCGAAAAGATCCGGCCAGACCTGGTCGGCTCCGGTATCAAGGAAAAATACGTCTTCCAAAAAATGGGCGTGCCGTTCCGCCAAATGCATTCCTGGGACTACTCGGGTCCTTACCACGGCTATGACGGCTTCGCGATCTTCGCCCGCGACATGGACATGGCGATTAACTCCCCGATCTGGGGGAAGACCACCGCGCCTTGGAAGGACGCTCCGCAGCCGAGCCTCATGGCAGCGGAATAGGAAGGCCGACCCCGGGCCGTTTCTTTCCGCAGAGGAGGGGAAGGGCAGGAGAACGAACGCAAGAACCCAAAGAGTGCCATGATGACACAGAACGCCGAACACATACTCGACCACTCTGAGCTTTTCCGGGGAGACGAATACCAGCAGATGCTGGCCAAGAAGAAGGCGCTATTTGAGAATCCGCATGATCCCGCCGACGTCGATCGCATCAAAGAATGGTCCAAGACATCCGAGTACCGCGAGAAGAACTTCGCCCGCGAGGCGCTAACCGTTAATCCGGCGAAGGCTTGCCAGCCGCTGGGTGCGGTGTTCGCCGCCCTCGGGTTCGAGCGCACACTGCCGTTCGTCCACGGCTCACAGGGCTGCGTCGCGTATTATCGCAGCCATCTGTCACGGCACTTCAAGGAGCCGACCTCGTGCGTCTCCTCGTCCATGACGGAAGACGCGGCCGTGTTCGGCGGGCTTAACAATCTTACCGATGGGCTTGCCAACAGCTATAACATGTACAAGCCGAAGATGATCGCGGTCGCCACGACCTGCATGGCGGAAGTCATCGGCGACGATCTCAATGCCTTCATCAAAACATCAAAGGAAAAAGGTTCAGTCCCAGCGGACTACGACGTACCATTCGCTCACACTCCTGCGTTCGTCGGCAGCCACGTTACTGGCTACGACAACACGCTCAAGGGCATCCTCGAGCATTTCTGGGATGGCAAAGCCGGCACGGCCCCAAAACTCGAGCGCAAAGCGAACAACACGATCAACTTCATCGGTGGCTTCGACGGCTACACTGTCGGGAATGTCCGTGAGATAAAGCGTATCTTCGAGCTGATGGGCATCGGCTACACCATCCTCGCGGATAACAGTGACGTCTTCGATACCCCCACGGACGGCGAGTTCCGCATGTATGATGGGGGCACTACATTAAAGGATGCCGCGAACGCCGTCCACGCCAAGGCAACCATTTCCATGCAGCAATATTGCACGGAGAAGACGTTGTCCTTCATCAAAGGGCACGATCAGGAGGTCGTCGCTTTCAATCACCCGCTGGGCATCAGCGCCACGGACGATTTCCTGATGACACTGTCGCGTATCACCAACAAGGCAATTCCAAATGCGCTGGAGCAGGAGCGCGGGCGTCTGGTAGACGCAATGGCTGATTCCAGCGCGCATGTTCACGGCAAGAAGTTCGCGATCTACGGCGATCCAGACCTCTGCTATGGTTTGGCCGCATTCCTGCTGGAGCTCGGCGCTGAGCCGACCCACGTGCTGTCGACGAACGCGAGTAAGGCGTGGGAGCTGAAGATGCAGGCGCTGTTCGCGAGCTCGCCCTTCGGTAAAAACTGCCGCGCCTTCCCAGGCAAGGATCTCTGGCACATGCGATCGCTCCTGTTCACAGAGCCGGTCGATTTCCTGATCGGTAACACCTACGGCAAGTATCTCGAGCGTGACACCGGAACGCCGCTAATCCGCATCGGCTTTCCCATCTTCGATCGCCATCATCACCATCGTTATCCAGTGTGGGGCTATCAGGGGAGCATGAATGTGCTGGTCAAGATTCTCGACAAGATCTTTGATGAGATCGATCGAAAGACCAGCTCGGTTGGCAAGACAGACTACAGCTTCGACATCATACGCTAAGGCGAGCTCCCCGCCTCATCGTCCGCAGAAACAGCGGCGCTGCGGCGGGGATCACAGGTTCTCCGCCGGTCATCCTTGTGGTCTGCGGTGTGTTAACATCCCCGAGAGAGACACCATGACTTCGCTTCTCACGACCATACAGGACGTCTTTAACGAACCGGGCTGCGCCAGGAACGCGAGCAAGTCGAAGGTCGAGCGTAAGAATGGTTGCACCAAGCAGCTCAAGCCGGGCGGCGCCGCCGGCGGATGTGCCTTCGATGGCGCCAAAGTCGCGCTGCAGCCCTTCACCGATGTCGCCCATCTTGTGCATGGTCCAATCGCCTGTGAGGGCAATTCCTGGGACAATCGTGGTTCGGTCTCGTCCGGCTCCGATCTGTGGCGCAGAAGCTTCACCACAGATATGAGCGAGACCGATATCGTCTTCGGCGGCGAGAAGCGGCTGTACAGGGCAGTGAAGGAGATCACAGAGAAATACAACCCGCAGGCCATCTTCGTCTACCAGACATGCGTGCCCGCAATGATCGGTGACGACATCGATATGGTCTGCAAGGCGGCCTCCGCCAAATTCGGCAAGCCGGTCATTCCCATCAATTCACCGGGATTTGTCGGGTCGAAGAACCTTGGTAACAAGCTTGCTGGCGAAGCACTGCTGGAGCACGTCATCGGTACCGGAGAGCCGGATTACACGACATCGTATGATATCAACATCATCGGTGAATACAATCTGTCCGGCGAGCTTTGGCAGATCAAGCCCCTGCTCGATGAGCTCGGAATCCGGATCCTGTCCTGCATCTCGGGGGACGGCAAGTATCGCGAGGTCGCTTATTCGCACCGGGCCAAAGCCGCGATGATGGTTTGCTCAAGGGCAATGATCAACGTCGCACGCAAGATGAGGCAGCGCTACGGCATCCCGTTTTTTGAAGGCTCCTTCTACGGTATTGAGGATACCAGCGATTCACTCCGCCAGATCGCGCGCATGCTGATCGAAAGTGGCGCGCCGGCTGAGCTGATGGAACGCACGCAAGCCCTGATCGCACGCGAAGAGACCAAGGCCTGGGCTGCGATTGAACGTTTCAAGCCGCGCTTTGCCGGCAAGAGGGTTGTTCTCATCACCGGCGGTGTGAAATCCTGGTCGATGGTGGCCGCTTTGCAGGAGGCCGGGCTCGAGATGGTCGGCACGTCCGTGAAGAAATCCACCAAGAAGGACAAGGAACGTATCAAGGAATTAATGGGCCAGCACGCCCATATGATCGAGGACATGTCCCCTCGCGAGATCTATAAGATGCTCAAGGACGCAAAAGCCGACATCATGCTCTCCGGCGGCAAGTCGCAATTCGTCGCACTAAAGGCGGCGATGCCATGGCTCGATATCAACCAGGAGCGCTGCCACGCCTATATGGGCTATGTCGGCATTATCAAGCTCATGGAGGAGATCGAGAAAGCGCTCTACAATCCGATATGGGATCAGCTCCGCCAAGCCGCGCCATGGGATGAGTTCGACCGGAAGCGTCAGGCAAGGACGGTTGCGCAGATGCATGCGCAAACCGCTGATCCAATTCGGGACGTGAGCAAGAACGGCGTCAATGCGATAAGTTTCTCCAATCAAAGTGAGGCCAGCAATTGTGAAAGCGCGATTGCGGCGCATGGCCCGAACCTCGACGAGCCCGCCAAGCCGTGCACCAATTCCAGCGGACTGTGCGTTGCTTGTAAGGACATTCGTTCCGATCTCCAGCCCCCGGCACTGCAGGCGGCGGAGTAGGGGAACGACATGGCGATCGTCACTACCTCGAAGAAAGCCTGTTCGGTCAATCCGCTCAAGATGAGCCAGCCGATCGGCGGCTCATTTGCCTTCATGGGCCTGCGCGGCGCCATGCCGCTTTTGCACGGCCCGCAAGGTTGCACCTCCTTCGGGCTGACACTCTTCGTGCGCCATTTCAACGAACCTGTGCCGATGCAGACCACTGCCATGAGCGAAGTTGCCACCGTGCTCGGCGGCCACGAGAACCTCGAACAGGCGATCCTCAACATCTACAATCGCGTCGAGCCCGAGATCATCGGCATCAATTCGACTGGCGTCACCGAGACCAACGGCGATGACGTCGAAGCCTTCATCCGGTTGATCCGACAGAAGCATCCGCAGCTCGAAAAGCTCCCCCTTGTCTACGTCTCGACCCCGGATTTCAAGGATGCCTTTCAGGATGGCTGGGGCAAGACAGTGGCGCGGATGATCGAGGTGCTTGTGGCTCCCGTCGACGCAGCGAGACCGCGCGATGCCTCCCGCGTTAACGTGCTACCTGGTTGCCACCTCACGCCCGGCGACCTCGACGAGCTTCGCACGATCATTGAGGATTTTGGGCTCAAGCCCTCCTTCCTGCCGGATCTTGCCGGTTCGCTGGACGGCCACATCCCCGACGAATTCACGCCGACCACGATCGGCGGCATTGCGGTGGACGAGATCGCGACCATGGGGCAGGCGGCCTGGACGATCGCGATCGGCGCGCAAATGCGCCGTGCGGCCGAGACCATGCAGGCGCAGACAGGCACGCCTTTCCGTCTGTTCGAGCGGCTCTGCGGTCTTATTCCAAACGACGAATTCATCGCGTTCCTGAGCCAGATCAGCGGCCGGTCGGTGCCCTCGAAATATCGCCGGCAGCGTGGACAGCTGGCAGACGCCATGCTGGATGCCCATTTCCATATCGGCGCCCGCAAGCTCGCGATCGGCGCCGAGCCGGACTTGTTATTCGATCTCTCCAGCTTCCTCCACGAGATGGGGGCGCAGGTAACGGCTGCGGTGACGACGACGAACTCACCGGTGCTCCAGCGGGTCAGGAGCGAGGACGTCCTGATCGGCGATCTGGAGGATCTTGAAGAGCTTGCCAGGTCGCGTGACTGCGACCTCTTGATGTCGCATTCACATGGTCGCCAGGCCGCTTCGCGACTCAATGTTCCGTTCTTCCGGGTGGGCTTTCCGCTGTTCGATCGGCTTGGCGCTGCGCACCTCACGACGGTTGGCTATCGCGGCACGCGAGATCTGATCTTTGACATCGCCAATCTGATCATCACCGACCGCGAAACCAACCATGGGCCGACGCCCGACACCTGGCGATCCACCAGCGGTGACCTGCAGGTCGATCCGCCACAGTTGCATTGAGCAAGGAGAGAAAACAACACGGATGAAAGTTGCATTCGCCACTCAGGACTTGAAGCATGTCGATGCGCACTTCGGCTGGGCCAAGAACATCGCGATCTACGAGGTCGGCCCGGACGGGCATCAGTTTATTGAGGCGATCCAGTTCGACGGTGACCTCACGGAAGACGGTAATGAGGATAAGCTCGCGCCGAAGATCGAGGCGATCAGGAACTGCGCAATCCTCTATGTTGCGGCGATCGGCGGCTCGGGTGCTGCGCGAGTCGTCGCGAGCAAGGTCCATCCGATGAAGGTGCTGCAACCAGAGCCCATCGACGACCTTTGCATCAAACTCGAAACCGTGCTGAAGGGCTCGCCGCCGCCCTGGCTGCGGAAGCTGCTCAGCAAAAACCCGGAACGTACGGTGGATTTCGAAGCCTGAAGGAACAAAGATGGCCGACCCGTCTGAAGTCAGTCCAGCCGCCGCCGCGGAGAGTTCATTTCTAAAAGAGCTCATCAAGATCTGGCGCGCCCAGGACACCCACGGCGCCTGGGAGGGCAAGAAGGATCTCGAGCTGCTCGAACCCTACGTTCTCGACAAGCGCAAGCGCCGTGCGCTGCCGATCGTCGGCAATCCCGACTCCGACACGACATGGCGGCTGGAGCTGTTCTTTGACGCCGTTGCGCTCTCGATCGAGAAGGCGACCGGTGTAATGATCTCGCCAATGCTGAAGATGCATCACGAAGGGTTCGGTCGGATCGTGCTGATCGGCGGCCGGCTGGTTGTCGTGAGCAAGCAGCTGCGCGATGTGCATCGCTTTGGTTTCGACCATCTCTATGATCTCGCCGATCAAGGCGACAAATTCGTCAACAGTGGCGTCGAGATGATCCGTAAGTTCCCGGAAGTGGCGAATTATTGAGGCGAGCATGAGCGATGTTGAAAGCCTCAAAGCGGAAATAAAGAAGCTGTCGGCCAAGGC
This sequence comes from Bradyrhizobium sp. Kon69, assembly GCF_055807515.1. Classification (NCBI taxonomy): domain Bacteria; kingdom Pseudomonadati; phylum Pseudomonadota; class Alphaproteobacteria; order Hyphomicrobiales; family Nitrobacteraceae; genus Bradyrhizobium; species Bradyrhizobium sp. Kon69. The sequence continues at coordinate 199,980 of NZ_JBVVOS010000009.1, forward strand.
GACCCAAGCCAAGATGGATCTCCACGACCTCTCCGAGGAGCTGCCGGTCAACTGGTCCTCGATCCTGAACGTAGCCCAGAAAGCCCACGCTGCCTTCAGCGAGCTCGAAAGCAAGCGCCAATATCTCCAGGCGCTGGACAAAACATAACGGATCTTAAGCCATGTCATGCAGAACCCGCGATGGTCGCAATTGGAGGCCGGACTACCTGGTTTCTATCGATCCCAAGAAGTGCATCGGCTGCGGCCGCTGCTATAAGGTTTGCGGCCGTGAGGTCATGACGCTGAAGGGCCTGAGCGAGGACGGCGAGATGATCGATCTCGATGAGGATGACGATGAGATCGAAAAGAAGGTCATGGTGATGAAGGACGAGGGGGCCTGCATCGGCTGCAGCGCCTGCGCCCGGGTCTGCCCGACAAACTGTCAGACCCACGTGCCAGCTGCTTAAACCGACTTTCTTCGCTACGAACAGGGTTGGTTTGTCAGAGACAAAGGTAGCTCGGGAGATCTGGCATCGAGCCGAACGACCTGTACGGCGCGATCTTCAATATCGAAGCCCAGCCGGCGGGTTTTCACCGGCTCCATTTTAGCCAGGCTGTCCTCGTATGAGATCCGCGGATTGTGCTCGGACGCATTTTCGTCATATGGTTCGGATTGGGGCTCACCTCCAAAGTCGCGCTCGGCGCGACGCTGGTTCTTTTCGTAGCATTCTTCAACACGTTTCAGGGCGTGCGCGAGGTTAGTCCGGTCGTGCTAGCGAATGAACGCCTGCTGCGCGCATCGAAGTCCTCCCTGCTGCGCCACGTGCACCTGCCGTCCGCAACCACATGGATTCTGTCGGGCCTGCGGGTGTCCGTCGGCATGGCCGTCATGGAGCGGTGGTTGCCGAGTATCTCCGGCTCGTCCGCAGAATTGGGGCATCTGACTGCGCAGGCCGAGGGTATCCTCGATGCGACCGGAGTGTTCGCAGGAATCATCGTCCTTTCCGCCTTTGTTGTTGTCCTCGACGCCATCGTGGACCGCGCGGAAAGCGGCTCCTGGTCTGGCGGCCCGCGCCTGCCCATGAAGCCTGTTCGTAACGCTCTCTGAACAGTCACGGAAGCTCGGATGCACGTTTTGACACGACTGATGCTGGTCATAGCGCTACCGCTTGCCGGTCATTTCGGAGCATGCCGCCGAGCCCGAGGTGGCCCAATTAGCGATCGAGGTGGAGTCCCGGATGCTCAGTATATGCCTGTCGAGCTTGGCGTGAAGCTTGGGTCCTTTAGGGACGATGGTCTCAACGTTATCGTTGAGAACTTCCAAGCCGGTGGCTCAAAGACTCTGCGGGGGCTGGTCGGCGGCTCTATCGACGGGACGGTCGGCTTCTACGATCAGACCATTCAGATGCAGGCGCGGGGCTGGCGCTCGGAAAACTTCTGGAGCTCGCTACCTGCGACAAAATTTGGACCCAAGTCGTTGCTGCGCGTGCCTGACCTAAGTGGGCAGGACTATGGTTGATAATATTGACGAGGCTCTTGACTGGGAAGGCAACCGGCTTGACTGCGCATCGTGCGAGCATCTCCCACTGAGCGAAACCGGCGGGTGTCGACTCAAGCACGCCTGCGTCAACGACCGTTGTCCCCCCAGCATCGAGAGGTTCTTCGAATGGAATCCGGATCTCGCCGACGGCTATCTCAGCCATCCGCATTCTGAGGTAAGGGCAATCGCGGCGAAGTCTGCCAATGTCTTTCTGCTGCTGCGGCTGATCGATGATCCCAATGAAAAAGTGCAATGGAATGCGATGGTTCGCCTGCCTAGACGCTACGCGTTGCAATTGCGGAAGCATCCGCATCCCGAGCTGAGGAAGCGGGTCGCGACCCTGTTCGACGGTGAAGAATTGCTACCCATGGCCTCAGACGAATATTACTATGTTCGCCTTGTCGTCGCGAGCCGGATCGAGCCTATGCTGCTCCGCCGAATGGTGGACGACGAGGAAGCCGAGGTCCGCCGTGTTGTGGCACAGCGCATTCCAAATGAATGGTTGCTCCGCATGATCGACGATCGTGAGGCGTCGGTAAGACTGGAGATCGCCCGACGACTATCTGTGCAGCTTGTGCCGCTGCTGCGGCACGATCCTGACTGGCGCATCCGCTACGAGGTCGCAAGCCGTGCGCCAGTGACTGAGATCCTTAGCCTCGTCGATGACCCGCATAGTCTCGTGCGCGAAGTCGCGAGCTCGCGGATTACAGGAGACCGCCGCTGAGATCGATACCGCGCCGGCCGACGCGGAGGGCCAGATGAACTTGCCGCGATATGCCTATTGCGTCATGCTAGAGGATCTTGACCAGATCGCCGCGGCGTTCCCGGAAGATGTTGAGATCGCCAGCGTGCGGATCGCGCTTAGATTCTCCTGAACTGTAAGAGTCAGACTTCGCATGCTGGGACGCATGTCGGTGTGGCTAGTGGCGATCCAAACCCTGACGCGGCTCGGAATCTGGATCATCGTCGCCGCAGCAGCTCAAGAACTCACTACAGCGCCTCAACGTCCCCGTCACGGGCAACGCGACGCGACAGCCGCCGCCAAGCTCGATCTCGATGATTCCAGCTCTTGCACGCTGCGCAGGCAGGGAAGAGGCCGATTGTGGCGCGTCGATCGAGATCGGAGCCGCCACCGGCGTGATCTCGAAGGGAACGAGAGCTGGCACGGAATCGCCGTCCAGCCGACCCTGGCGCGCTTGTCGGCTTCAAGTGAACAACAGGCTGTGAGCCACCCGTGCCAGCGCGCGATGCCGCAGACCGTCTGGCCAGCCTGCAAGGTCTCTTCGACAAGGCGAGCCTTCTCATCGTAACTTCATCGCCGTCGACGCTCGGCGCCCAGCACATTGACCTGTTAAAATGTCGCGCTCCATGCGCAACCGCTCGGTCTCTCGCTGCAAACAAGCAATCTCCGCTGCGTGGTCTGTCGACGGCAGCGTCGCCTGCGTTGTGGGGCACCGCGCCGCCGCGGTCAGCTCCAGCCCGGCCCACGTCGTTCCACCCAGCGCCGTAGCGCGGAATCGCGCAGGCCAAGTTCCCTCCTCCGATGCGATCGAGCGGCCGCTCGATGCGACCAGATCGACGGTTTGCCGGTTGTAGTCGTCTGGAAATGAGCGGCGTCGACGTGCTTCCATCCGACACGTTGTGGCTCCCGAGCGCAGTGCACGAAACAGCAGATTCGAGACCCTGAAAGTCGTGCGTTCGATCGTGTCCCGTGGCGTGGTGTAGCTGGCGGCGGGGCACCGGGTTCACCGGCCGGAGCCGGGCAGGTCAGCTGGCGATAGCCGGAAGGCTGACGGTCGGATCATCGCTCAACGGCGCGATGGTTTCCAGTGTCATGCAGCGGGGCGCGCTGGACCGCCCACTCATCGTTCTGTTCGAGCAGGATCGCGCCGATGAGGCGGACGATGGCATCCTCGTTGGGGAAGATGCCGACCACCTCGGTGCGCCGCTTGATCTCGCCGTTGAGGCGTTCAATGGGATTGGTAACCGGTATGAGATCTCTCGGTGCCAACGTTCGGCTGCGGTATTCTACACCGTGGCGTATGGTGCGACCATCGGGACAGAGGCACCGGGAGCACGAAGGTGCGGGCAGGCCGATGCATACGATGAGCCGCGAGCTCGAGTTAGTAGCTGGCCGCCTCTGCGACTCGCCCGGTTGCGCTGAGAGCGCGAATCCGTAGTTGTCGGCCGCATTGATATGACGCGGACTGCGTTGGAGGGATTTAGCAAGACCCTGCTGGCCAGTGATGAGGTGGTGGTCGAAGCGACCGGCAACAGCATGGCGGTATCGCGGGTTCTGGCACCGTTCGCGGCGCGGGTGATTATCGCCAATCCATTGCAAGTGAAGGCGATCGCCCAGGCTCACGTCAAGACCGATAAGATCGATGCCGGCACGCTCGCCAGTCTGCAGGCGGCGGGATACCTGCCGCAGATCTGGACGCCTGACGCGGAGACCGAACGCAAGCGCAGACTGGTGGCGCGGCGCTACCAGGTCGTTCGACATCGTACGCGGCTCAAGAACGAGGTGCATTCGATCCTGCACGCACACCTGATCCGGAAGTGCCCGCATGCCGATCTTTTCAACGCCCGCGGCCGGGCGTAGTTGGCTACTCAACAGCTGCCGGACGATGAGCGCGCGGCCATCGATCGGCACGTCCGTGAGTTCGACCGGCTGGCGGAAGACCTGGCCCTGCTCGACCGCGAGATCGCGCAGGACGCAATCGAGGATTCCGCGGTCAACCGATTGATGACGATCACCGGCGTCAATCTGGCGGTCGCCGCCGGCATCATGGCGGCGATCGGCGACATCAGCCGGTTCGACAGCCCGCAGAAGCTGGTGAGCTATTTCGGGCTGAACCCGCGGGTGCGGCAGTCGGGACTGGGAGCGGCCCACCACGGCCGCATCAGCAAGATCGGCCGCAGTCACGCGCGCGCCATGCTGGTCGAGGCGGCCTGGGCAGCGGCCAAGGCGGCCGGTCCACTGCATGCGTTTTTCGTGCGCATTCGCGCGCGGCGCGGCCATCAGATCGCCGCGGTGGCCGTGGCTCGCAAACTCGCTGTGCTCTGCTGGCATTTCGGCGAAGATTACCTGTGGGCGCGCCCAGCGCTGGTCGCCAACAAGACCCGCGCGATGCTACTTCAGGCCGGACATCCGCAACAGAAAGGCAGCCGGCGTGGACCAGCCTATGCCTACAACATCAAGGCGCTGCGCGACCAAGAGATGTTGATTGCCGCCCAGGCGGAGCAAAGCTACGAGCGATTCGTGTCGCAATGGAAACCGCGGGCGGCCAAAGGCCGGGGCGCGGGCGCCTCAGTTCGGCAAGACAAAATAGGCAGTCCGGTGACGCTTGCAGCCGACACGTCACGCTTCGCCACGAGGTCGCCCGCGCCCCACAAACATAATCGCGGCTGACAGCAACTTCCAGCCGAGCTGGCCAGTCCCGTTCCACGCAGCCTGCCACCGTGCTCGGGCCGGTCAAGGCCAAGCCTTGCGGTGGCCGCAAATGCGGCCAGCCTTGACCGCCCCTGCGCGCGCCGGCTGCGAGATCGGTGGCCGGGACGGAAGAATGACCCGCCGCGCGGCCGAACAAAAGAATGGACTTGCAGGATTTTCGCAATCCTCGGCTCGGCAGGAAAAAATCGCTTGTCCATCTCATCCGTGGAGTGCAGCTTGGTCCGATGCTGCGGCGGGAACGTCATGTAGGCAAGCACATCGGTCTCAGCCTCGTCGAGGAAGCCGGCAAGCTTTGGCCGCTTGGGGCGGAGTTGATCGGCGAGCTTGCGCCATTGCGCAGTTGCGGCCTCGGCATCGTCCTGGGCAAACGCAGTGGCGATGAAGGCTGAGACGACGCGCCGCCCGCCGTTGCCGGCATGCGCCAATGCGTTGCGCATGAAGTGGACGCGGCAGCGCTGCCAGCTGGCGTTGAGCACCTTGGCCATGCTGGCCTTGATACCCTCGTGGGCATCGGACACGACGAGCTTGACGCCGCGCAGGCCGCGGCGGCCGAGCTTGCGCAGGAACGCCGTCCAGAACGTCGCGGCCTCGGACGGCCCGATGTCCATGCCGAGCACCTCGCGCCGGCCGTCGCCGTTGACGCCGACTGCGACAATCACCGCGACAGACACAATGCGGCCATTCTGCCGCACCTTCACAGAGGTGGCGTCGATCCACAGATACGGCCAGTCGCCCTCGATCGGGCGGGCGCGGAAGGCCTTCACTTTGTCGTCGATCTCGCCACAGAGCCGGGCTCACCTGGCTCTTGGAGATGCCGGTCATGCCCATGGCCTGCACCAAATCGTCCACCGAACGGGTCGAGACGCCCTGCACATAAGCCTCCTGCACCACGGCGGTGAGCGCCTTCTCGGCCACGCGGCGCGGCTCCAGGAAGCCCGGGAAGTAGGAGCCCTTGCGCAGCTTGGGAATGCGCAGTTCGACCGCGCCGGCGCGGGTTTCCCAAATCCGGTCGCGGTAACCGTTGCGCTGGGCCAGGGGCTCGGGGCTCTTCTCGCCGTAAGCTGCCCCGGTCTGGCTTTCGACTTCCAGCTCCATCAGGCGCTGGGCCGCAAAGCCGATCATCTCACGCAACAGATCGGCATCAGGGGTCTTCTCCACGAGCGTGCGCAGGTTCATCATATCATCGGTCATCCCGGATCAAGTCCGGGACTGGTTCCTCGGTTGGGGTGTCGCAACCCGGTCCTACCGGAGAACTGCCGGTGACCACCGCAAAGCCGCCCGCCCGCTACGGCGCTATTGGGGGCGCGCGTCCGGGCGGCTTTGCTCTACCGAGCTACACCACCACCGGGGAGTACATCATGCCAAGCTAATGAATGCTTGTGGGTGGAAGTCCCATCCGGCCAAGACCGAAGCAGGCAGGCCGGGACCGAGTCTTGCGGGCGTCGCGGCAACGCGGGGTCTGAAATGTAGGAGCCATGCGGGGTGCGGGAATGAGCCTCGAAAGGTGGATGTTCGCGGAGGCCGAGTGTGTTCCCTAAACACGAAGGCAGCATGAGCATCGTCGTTATGCGAGACGATGCCGCTCCGTCGGGGTCGATGGCCGGATCACCGGTGATCGCCCGCGAATTGGGCCTCGACCGGAAGACGGTTCGCCGAACGATCGCCCGCGGCCTGGAGCCTCCAGTGTACGGACCTCGCAAGCCGCGTTCGCGACTGATTGAACCGTTCGTGCCGTATTGCGAGAGCGCGTCACGGCCTACCCCGGCCTGACCGGCCAGCGACTGTGGCGGGAGCTGCGCGAGCGCGGTTACGCCGGCGTTATACCGCCGTCACGGATTTGCTTCGTGAACTGCAGCCAACGCCATTGCCGGTATTCGAGGTTCGCTTCGAGACGCCGCCAGGAGACCAGGCTCAGGTCGACTTTGCTCACTTCCAGGTCGTCTTTACCGACGAGCCCTCGGTGACGCGGATCGTGTGGTTGTTCTCCTTCGTGCTCGGACATAGCCGGTTGATCTGGGCCCGGTTCGTCCTCCACCAGGACATGCAGACGGTCCTGCGCTGTCACATGGCAGCCTTTGAGGCGCGGCGTTCCCAAGGAGATCCTCTACGACCGCATGAAGACGGCGGTGATCGGCGAAGGAGGTGGCAGCATTGTCTACAATCGCGCGCTCATCGATTTTGCCCGGCATTACGGCTTCCAGCCCAGGGCCTGCCGCCCTTACCGGGCCAAGACCAAAGGCAAGGTCGAGCGGCCGTTCCGGTATATCCGCGAGGACTTCTTCCTCGCCCGCTCGTTCCGCAATCTCGACGATCTGAACGCCTAGCTGCGGCATTGGCTCGATACGGTCGCTAATCCGCGCGTGCACGCCACCACCCAATGCGTAGTCAACGAAGCCTTTGCGACGGAGAAGCCACACCTAGGCCCCTTGCCGCTGGCATCATTCCGCTCGGTGCTCAAATTGGAGCGGCGGGTCTCCCATGAAGGGATGGTGAGCGTCGGCGGCAATCTCTATAGCGTTCCCGACGCCACCCGGAAGCGGATCGTCGAGGTGCACACGCTCGCCAACGAGATGCAGATCTTCGAAGACGGCACCCTGATCGCCACCCATCCGATCCTTGATGGCCGCAGGCAGCGACGGATCGCGCCGCGCCATCGCAAGATGCCACGCCTTTGCCCCAGCGGTATTGCCGACACCAATGCGAAGGACGTCGCTCGCAAGTTGTCCTGGCCACACAATCGTGCAGCGGATGTGCGGAGGTGGCCCCGAGGCTGTCAGTACCATCTCCCGCGACTGGTTGAAACCGGAATGCGGGGAAATCAACATGGCGACGGGAGTAACTGCGCCGCTTTGGCGAGGTAGACTTGGCTTCCTATGTTCAAGCAGGGCTCGCACCGGCTTTCGCGCCTGCGATTCCGACGGAGCAGCTCGCGCACGAGGTCATCGGCTTCCGTGGTCATCTGGACCGCGCCGAACAGGCAGCTTTGCAGCCCGGTTCGGAAAGCTGGTGCCGTGTCCGATGCTGACCGCTGTTGTTCTTTGCGACCCCACGTCCGCACGCTTGCAATTTGTCGGTCAGCGGGCATCATCCGGTTTCTCACGCGCCGCCTATTGGCGCAGCGCGGCTCACGGATGCGCATTCGCATGACAATGTTTTGGCGGCACGAAGGGCGCGATGTGTGCCCGAAATCTGACACCGACGCAAAGCATGTCAGGTTACATACAGGGGACCCTACTGGTCGTGTGGATGTTTTTCAAAGCTTTATCATGTACTCAGTGGGCGCGGACAGCCTGGCACGGTGATTGCTAACTCAGGTGAAGCGACAAGGTCGCGCAGCAAGTAACTTTGGAGAAAATCATGGTGCTGTGCATGGCGTCCCCGGCTCCTTCGCTCAAAGTCGAGAACTGGCTGCGTGGCGAGCCCCTCACGAACTTCCAGCCAGGGAAAGTGTACATTGTCGAATTTTGGGCAAGTTGGTGCGGCCCATGTGTGAGGGCGATGCCACATCTGATAGAGCTGCAAGCAAAATACCAAGACGAGGGGCTTGAGGTCGTCGGAGTCGCAGCTAGCGAACAAGCACCAACGGCGGATGAGGCTCGCACCAAGTTGGACGCATGGTTGACTGAAAAATTCTCAAATCTGAACTATCGAATCGGGTTCGACAGTACAGGCGAAATGAACAAGCTTTGGATGGATGCCAGCTCTTCTCTTGGGGTTCCGACATCGTTCGTCGTCGACCGCGACGGCCACATTGCCTTTATCGGTCATCCGATCCAAATCGACGACGTCTTGCCGAAAATTATCAACGGCACTTGGCGCGGCAGCTATCAAGCTAAAGCCGCTGATGCGAAACGAATTGCGAAAGACCAACGCCTAGCGCGCGAATTGTCAATGCGCCGGACAATTCGACCGGCGATGGAAGCAAATGATTGGCCGACAGCGCTATCAGCGATCGAAGAGGGCATTGCCGCGATGCCGGACAATCTCAATCTCCGCGAGATTCATGCGGATCTGTTGCTTCACAAAATGCGCGACACGGCGACCGGGTTCCAGGTCTTACGCCAACTGGTCCGAGATGCGATTGAGAAACAGTCAGAGGCTGTGCGTGGGCTGATTGTCGTGATGACGCAACTCTTTGATCCGGAGAACGATAAGGCCCACCTTCCGCGTGCGGAACGCTTCGCGATCGGCAGGGATGTGTCGGAACATATCCTTAATTCAGCGCAAGCCAGCGGCGGCCTCAACTTCTCTTCTTATAGGGTGGTCGCTCAGTATTACTACGAGAGTGGTGACAACCAACGCGCGATCGAGCTGATCGAGCGGGCAATGACATGGCTAGACCATCCGAAAGCAATGCCGGACGATATGAGGGAAGGTGCGAAAAAGTATTATATGCCGCAGTTGCTCCAGACCTTGGCCAACTACAGGGGCGAGAAGGTTTGTTGCAGCGGGTCTTGTTCGATTTCGCAGGAAAAGTCTCCTGGAGCTCCCAAAGTGCAGCCGCAGGAGGAGACATGAAGAGAGACGTTAATCGGAGGTGCACGATCGGGGCTATCTAAGCGCCTTCGAAGCGCTCGCGACCGGCAGAACGTCTAGGATCATTTGGGCGATTGCGACACGCAGGTCACAAGGAAAACCTAGCCCACAACGAGTGATGCGACGCCCTGCGGCCCGTCTTCGCTGGGTGTCTGGTTACTGCTTGTATTCAGGGGTGTCGCTGGCCGTTTTACATGCTCGGTTTGGTGGCTCGAAACTATCAATCGGCAACTCACATCGAGCATTACTCACGCAGTTATGTTCGCCTTGCCAGCACAAACAGCCCCGAAGAACTTAAATGCAAGCAGGATCGAGGTTCGATCTGACAGTCTTATTGCGGTTGCGCCGCCGCAGATGTTGATCCAGTTAGGCTACGATAGACCTGAACAGAACTTGTTGTCCCTTAAAGAAGGTGGCCGGGTTCAGACAATGCTGAAGGCGACTTGAGAATGTCCGATCTCGAATGCTTCAAACCATCCGTGGCTCTTCAACATCAAGTTTTGGGACAACTCTCCCGCATAAGTCGCCGCCATGTTCGCGACCACCAAACGCATGACCAAAACCACCACGGCCTTCGGGGCCCGGGGAGGCGTGCGCGTGTAGTCGTCGACTAGAACGCAATCCACTCTACCGAAGCCCCGCCCTCGTTGGTCCGGGGCGTTTTTGTTGTCTTCAGCTCACAGCATGATCCGGAAAAGTGGAATCCGGTTTTCCGACAAGATCATGCTCAACTTGAATGGAGGAGAATGTGAGTAACGATCCCGTCGTCGCGATTGTCGGCGTCACCGGTGCGGTGGGCGCCGAATTCATCGCCACCATGGACAAGCGCGGCTTTCGCGTCGGCAAGCTCAAGGCGCTGGCCAGCGCCCGCTCGGCCGGCAAGACGGTGTCGTTCCGCGGGCAAGACGTCGTCATCGAGGAGCTGACCGAACGCGCCTTCGAAGGCGTCGACATCGCCCTGTTCTCCGCCGGCGGCAGCATCTCCAAGAAGTACGCGCCGATCGCCGTCAAGGCGGGGGCCGTCGTCGTCGACAACTCCTCCGCCTTCCGGATGGACCCGAACGTGCCGCTGGTAATCCCCGAGATCAATGCGAACCGCATCCGCGACCACAAGGGCATCATCGCCAACCCGAACTGCGCCGCCATCACGGCGCTGGTGCCGCTATGGCCGATCCACCAGACCAACCGCATCAGGCGCGTGATCATCTCGACCTATCAGGCCGCGAGCGGCGCCGGCGCCGCCGCAATGGACGAGCTTGTCGAGTCCACCCGCGCCAATCTCAACGGGCAGGTCTATACGCCCAAGGTGATGCCGCACCCCTATGCCTTCAACCTCTTCAACCACAACACCGCGGTCGATCCCGAGACCGGCTACAATGATGAGGAGACCAAGGTCATCAACGAGACCCGCAAGATCTTCGAGGACGAGACTATCGCCATCGGTGTCACCTGCGTCCGCGTGCCGGTGCTGCGCGCCCATTGCGAGGCCATCACCTTCGAATGCGAAAAGCCAATCACCGAGGACCAGGTCCGCGCCATCATGGCGCAGGCACCCGGCGTGAAGATCGTCGACGACCGTGCCAAGAACAACTTCCCGATGCCGATCGACGCCTCGGGTCAGGACGACGTCCTGGTCGGCCGCATCCGCAAGGACCTCAGCGATCCCTCCGGCCATTCGATCTCGATGTTCGTGGCGGCGGATCAGCTGCTCAAGGGCGCGGCGCTGAACGCAGTGCAGATCGCGGAGCTGTTGCCAGGCAACAACGCGGTGGGCTCTTGGCGTGTCGTCGATGTTGCGGAAGAAAAGTCGCGTACTTGCGCGGCGGCTTCGCCCTGCAGGGAATCTTCGCTTTCCTCAACTGACAGCAGTTCGTCGAGTGTGCTGTTCGTTACCTCGATCGACGAACTGCTTAATGGCGATGCCGCCAATGCCGTCCTCGCCGCCGCCGGTTACAACTTCCGGCGGGCTCCAGCTTTTGTTGCGCCAATCCTCGCCCAGCTCATCATCCGACTTCAGCTCGTCTCAAGCTGAAATCCGTATTCTTCATGGACGACTACCTATCTTGAAGACGGCGACTGGGCCGTGCCTACCCGCACGATCGCCATCATCTATCTTCAAAGGCGCCGTTGCCCACCGCGAGGGCTATGCCGCCGCTGGGATCGCGGGCACTGCGTCCATATCGTCTATCATGCGGATCGCCTGTGGACAGGGCCGCACCCCCGTCTAAAGCATGCCCGGATGGCGCGGCTTGGACCCGAAGAGAATTCATCGAAACCTCCGGATTAGTGAGCTGGTGCGCACGCTCCAATTCACTGGTGATGTCGCCGCCGAGCTGCTCGATGATCCCGCTCAGCTAGGTCGTCAGTTCCTCGACCTGTTGGGGCTCGTGTCCTGACGCGCGACAAAGCCATGCAGGTTAACAGGCATGGTAATCCTTTCTTAATAGCGTTGGTGCGCTCCCTACGAGCCGTTCAAGCCCTACGGAGATCAAGTCGTGTAGGGATGCTCAGAAAAGTGGGGCAGCGGCGAGGCGGCGAGTTGTCGTGCGAGGTCGTGTGCAATGTCGTGTTCGCAACATATCGGCGGATACCAAACAAATGCGGGTTGGCTTTCGGAGAGGAGACACGCGTTGCGCTTCGCTTGCGTGCAGTTGGCCGCGTAGCGGCCCGTGCGCAGAAGTGTCAGGCGATCGGCCCGACATTTGCTCCGCTGCTTGCCAACGGCGTGCGGCTCACCTGCTTTGTCGCGATGTCCGCTGCAGAACGTGGATCTCTACCGACCAAAGGCCATGACATGAAGAATTCCAGGTCCCTGACAATCAAGGTGCTAGGCACGGCCACTTTTGCCCTGGCTTTGATCACGCGTACAGCGCTGGCGGTCGAGTCCAAAACGGAAAATGGCCGGGATCCTAGCTCCCGGGGCGCTCCTGTGAACAGGAGCGTTCTTGCCTAGATCACACCCACCCGCGAACGACCAGCGAGCTTCATACTTCAGAACGGCCTGCAAGTCGTGGTGATCCCGGACCACCGCACGCCCGTGGTCACGGAGATGATCTGGTACAAGGTCGGTTCGGCGGACGAGACGCCGGGCAAGTCCGGGCTCGCGCACTTCCTCGAGCACCTGATGTTCAAGGGCACGGACAAGCACCCGGTCGGCGAATTCTCCCAGACCGTGCTTCGCGTCGGCGGCAACGAGAACGCCTCCACCTCGGTCGACTACACCAACTACTACCAGCGCGTGCCGCGCGAGCAGCTGCCGACCATGATGGAGTTCGAGGCCGACCGCATGACCGGCCTGATCCTCAAGGACGAGAACGTGCTGCCGGAACGCGACATCGTGCTCGAAGAGTACAACATGCGCGTCGCCAACAATCCCGACGCGCGGCTGAACGAGCAGATAATGGCCGCGCTCTATCTCAACCATCCCTACGGCCGGCCCGTGATCGGCTGGCACCAGGAGATCGAGAAGCTCGATCGCGAAGATGCGCTCGCCTTCTACCGCCGCTTCTACGCGCCCAACAACGCGATCCTGGTCATCGCCGGCGACGTCGAGGCCGCCGAAATCCGTCCGCTGGTCGAGCGCAATTTCGGGCCGATTGCCGCCCAGCCGGCGATCCCGGCGCGGCGCATCCGCCCGCAGGCGGCCGCGCCGCGCACCGTCACGCTGTCGGATCCGCGCGTCGAGCAACCCAGCGTGCGGCGCTACTATCTGGTGCCCTCGGCCGCGACCGCCGCAGCCGGCGAGAGCGCCGCCCTCGACGTGCTGGCGCAGTTGATGGGCAGCGGCAGCAATTCCTATCTCTACCGCGCCCTCGTCGTCGACAAGCCGCTCGCCGTCTCCGCCAACGCTAGCTATTCAAGCATCTCGCTCGATCCGACCCAGTTCGCGGTCTCGGCCGCGCCGAAAGCCGGCGTCAGCTTCGTCGAGGTCGAGCAGGTCGTCGACGGCGTCATCGCCGACCTCGCGCAGAACCCGGTTCGCGCCGAAGACCTGGAGCGGGTCAAGACCCAGCTCATCGCGGAAGCGATCTACGCCCAGGACAACCAGGCGGTGCTGGCGCGCTGGTATGGCGGCGCGCTGACCACGGGCCTGTCGATCGAGGACATCAGAAGCTGGCCGGACCGCATTCGCGCGGTCACCGCCGAACAGGTGCGCGCTGTCGCACAGAAATGGCTCGAGAAGAAGCGCTCGGTAACGGGCTATCTGATCAAGGACACAGCTAGCACCAAGCGCGAGGAGAAGCGTTCGTGACCTATCCTTTTGCTTTCTCGCGCGCGCGGCGCGTCGCATTGTCCGTTGCCACCGGCGCGGTGCTCGCGCTGGCTACGATCTCGCCGTCACAGGCGGCCGCAAAGATCCAGCACCTGATCTCGCCGGGCGGCATCGAGTCCTGGTTCGTGCAGGACGCGACCGTGCCGCTGATCGCCATGGAATATTCCTTTGCCGGCGGCTCGGGCCAGGATCCCACGGACAAATCGGGGGTCGCCAATCTGGTCGGCGACCTCCTCGACGAAGGCTCCGGCGATCTCGACTCCAAGACGTTCCACGAACGTCTGGACCGCCGCGCCATCGAGCTGTCCTTCAGCGCCACCCGCGATAGCTTCCGCGGCAGCCTGCGCATGCTGCGCGACAACAAGGACGAGGCCTTCGACCTGCTCAGGATGGCTTTGACCTCGCCGCATTTCGAGGCCGCCGACGTCGAGCGCATCCGCTCCCAGGTGATCTCGGGGCTGCGCCGCGAGACCACCAATCCATCATCGCTGGCGAGCCGCAAATTCCTGGAGGTCGCCTTCGGCGATCATCCCTATGCCCGGCAGACCAACGGCAACCTCGACAGCGTGCCGACCATCACGGTCGCCGACATGAAGGACTATGTCGGCCGCGTGCTTGCCAAGGACGGACTGAAGATCGCGGTGGTCGGTGACGTCGATCCGGCCACGCTCGGCAAGCTGCTCGACCAGACCTTCGGCGCGCTCCCCGCCAAGGCCAACCTCGTGCCGGTGCCCGACATCGAGGCCGCCAAACCGCCGCAGCGCGCCTTCGTGGCGCTCGACGTGCCGCAAACGGTGATCACCTTCGGCGGCCCCGGCGTGAAGCGCAGCGATCCGAACTTCATGGCGGCCTATGTCGTCAACCACATCCTCGGCGGCGGCGGATTGTCCTCCCGGCTCTATCGCGAGGTCCGGGAGAAGCGCGGGCTGGCCTATTCGGTGTTCGAGTCCCTGCTATGGATGGAGCATTCGGCGGTCTTCATCGGCAACACAGGCACGCGCGCCGACCGCGCCGGCGACACCATCGATGCCATCGAGAAGGAGGTGCGCCGCATCGCCGAGGAGGGCCCGACGCAGAAGGAGCTCGACGAGACCAAGTCCTATCTCAAGGGCTCGCAGATGCTGGCGCTGGACACCTCCTCCAAGCTTGCGCAGGCGCTGCTGCAGTACCAGCAGCCAAGCGGCGCTTTGATCAATCGGATTCTCAAGCATCATTTTTCTTCTGCGTTGAGGTGCAGCATAACGGCTTCCGGATGACCGAAATACCGCGTCGTGCTAGTAGGTGCAAGGTTCCTTCCAAAGAGTTCTGCTCGCACTCGATGACAGCGACAAGAAGTCCGTCTCGAGGCGATATCGATGCACGTTCGTGCCGCGGTGCTGCGCCTGTGCCGGGTCCCGCGCCTGCCGGCATGAATGTCCGTGATGTGCCCGAATTCGAACGGCTCGAAGCCGAACTGCGGCGCATGGATGCCGGCGGACCAACTGCGGTTGATTGGAGCAAAGTCAGTACGCTGTCGTTCCATATCCTGGCGAACCAGTCGAAAGACATTCTGGTTGCCTGTTGGGCCGCCTATGGTCTCTTTCGGACCAAAGGATACCAGGGCCGACCAAGCGGGGACGGGCGCGGATCGGAGCGATCGATTGGCTCGTTTGCCGCGTTGCCGGCCGAAGTCGGCAGCACAACCACTGACCTTTCGCTGGTCGATCAAGTCCTCGCCGAAAATATCTGCTGATTCCCCAGGGTGCGAAGCTGATCGGCCAACACGACAGCTCTGTCGGTTCGGCCAGAGCCGCATCCTCTTGGTCTGGACCGGCGCCATCATGCCCGACGGCAACTCGATTGTGCTGGAACGCCAACCCGGCGCCTGCCGCAGCAGCCGCTGAGCTGGCGAGAGACGGTCCGAGGCGCTTCCTCAGACGGGGCGGTTTTCGCTTCTGTTCTTTACCGGCTCCATTTTGGCCAGGCCGTCCTCGTATGAGATCTCCGTGTATGATCCATCGATGTCCTTGGCTGCGTCGAGCAAGTAGTCGAGTCTACCGGCGGTACCGAGCTTCTTGATGTCATTCTTGTCGACGCCGGCGAGGTCCATCATCTCTTTCCACACAGTTGATTCATCGCAAGGCAGAATGCGGAAGGTGATCTCGCCTATCTTGGTGCGGTACTTCGCGAGCAGATCAACGTTGTTGCAGAAGATGAAATAGCTGCCTTTGGGGCTCAACCTGCCGTCCAGCACCTTTGCGGCCTCAGGTAGATATGCGAAGGAATGCAGATATCCGGCAAGAACTGGAATGGTGGGTTCGCCCTCCTGCGCGATTGCAAGAACTTGTTCGATAGAATAGTCCGGCGGTCGTTTTTCGTCGGCGAGCTGGGATTGAAACTTCAGCGCGATGTCGCCTCGAAATCCAAATCGCCCCGACTTCGTTGTTTCACTCTTAAGCACCGCATTCAGCAACCGCCCCTCCTTGTCCAGCGGGCCAAGAGCGGTGTTGTCGATCGAGGTCATGGAAGGCTCCCCATCAATGTGTGGTGTGCACGCGTCGCCCAATGCGACGTGTCCGCTACCTTCATGCAAGTTGTTTGCCGTCCCCCTATGTCTGCGTCGACGTAGAGCGTAAGCGGCGGCTTGGCGCGATGTGCATGGATACGTGCTGGCACCATCACCAGGTCTCGGCCGGATGATGTTGGGATGCTGGAAAGCCGCCTGTCGCGAACCCGACAGGTCGCAAATCGAATGGGTCGTCGCCTGCAAGACCAAGTGATTTCAGCTGCATCTCGACTGGCATGGGATTTGCGAAGTGTACCTTGCCACAGAAGTGAGAGCGAGCCAGAGATGATCAACCTAACGGATAGCGCCATCAACGCACTGAAGGCCGCAATCTCCTCGACAGCGCAGCCGGCGAGCGGTTTGCGGATCATGATCGAAGGCGGCGGCTGCCAAGGGTTCACATACAAAATGGGCCTTGCCGATGAGCCGAGCTCCGATGAGACCGTGTTCGAGCAAGGCGGGATTAAAGTCTTCGTCGACAACGCGAGCCGGGCGCATCTGAGCGGCACCACGATCGATTTCGTGGTGTCACTCGAAGGATCAGGGTTCCGCTTCGATAACCCAAATGCCAAATCGAGCTGCTCCTGCGGCAAATCGTTCGGCTAAGTTGCCTTGGGACCATTGGCGATGGAAGGAGCATCGAACATGGCCCTGAAGGCTGAACGAACGAATCAGTCTTCGACTGTCGAGCCTGCCGATCGCGAGCGGATTGTCAGCGCCGTGCTCGATGAGATTCGGCCAAGCCTCAGGCGTGATCGTAGAGATTGTGAGCTCGTCGAAATCGACGGCAACAAGATCATGGTCAGGCTTACCGGCGCCTGCATGTTATGCAAGCTTGCGGGCACGACGCTCGCGGCCATTCAGGCGCGCCTGGTCGAGCGGCTCGGCGAGTTCGTCCGCCTGATCCCGCTCCCCGGAGCTGCCAAAGTGGGACATTAAGTGCAGAGCGGAGAGTCCGTGCGGCCGATCTACCTGGATAACAACGCGACGACCCGTGTACATCCCTTGGTGGTTGCGGCGATGCTGCCGTTCTTCTCTGCGCAATTCGGCAATGCGTCGTCCGCGCACGCATTCGGCATTGAGGTTGCGCCCGCATTAAAACAAGCGCGCCGGAAGGTGCAGGCCCTCATTGGCGCGGCATTCGATCACGAGATCGTCTTCACCTCGGGCGCGACTGAATCCGACAACACGGCGATCCTGTCGGCGCTCGCCGTACAGAAGGGACGCGACGAGATCGTCACAACGGCCGTTGAGCATCCGGCCGTGTTGTCTCTTGCCGAGGAGCTGGGCCGACGAGGAGTCAAGACCCATGTCATTCCGGTCGATGCAAGCGGCCGATTGGACATCGAGGCTTATCGCAACGCATTGTCGAGGCGCACGTCAATCGCCTCGGTCATGTGGGCCAATAATGAGACGGGTACGATCTTTCCGGTGAAATCCCTCGCCCAGATGGCGCGCTCAGTCGGCGCGCTCTTTCACACCGACGCGGTCCAGGCGGTCGGGCGGATTCCGATTGACCTGAAGACCACGGACATCGACATGCTGTCGCTCTCCGGCCACAAGCTCCATGGTCCGAAGGGGATCGGCGCGCTGTATCTGCGCAGCGGCATCAAGTTCCGGCCGCTGATCTTCGGCGGCGTTCAGGAGCGGCGTCGCCGCGCTGGCAGCCAAAACGTTCCGGGCATTATTGGGCTCGGCAAAGCGGCGGAACTCGCAGCAGCACACCTCATACAAGAGCAGATGCAGATTGGCGCCCTTCGCGACCGGCTGGAGCAAGGCATTCTCGCTGTCGGCTGTTGCATGGTGCTTGGCCATATCAAGAATCGCTTGCCAAATACGTCAAACATTGCCTTCGAGCATCTCGAAGCAGAGGCAATCGTCCACCACCTGAACCGCAACGGAATTGCCGTCTCACTCGGTTCGGCCTGCGCGTCCGGCTCGATGGAACCGTCCCACGTCCTGCGCGCGATGAAAGTACCACCGGCCTTCTTGCGCGGTGCGGTTCGCTTCTCGCTGTCGCGCGAGACGGCGCCGGATGAGATCGATCGTGTCCTACAGGTCATGCCGGACATCACTGCCAAACAGAGAGCCTTGTGGCGTGCGCGTCAGGAGCGCGCGGGCGAGAGCTCACAACTTGCGGAGCTCCCATGAAGGTCATGATTCGCCGTTCGCCCGAGACGGGCCTTTCGATTTATGTGCCCAAGAAGGATCTTGAGGAGCCGATTGTCGAATGGGAGCACGAGACGCTGTGGGGTGGTTGGATTAGAATCGCGAACGGCTGGGTGCTCGACCTACCGGCGATGGCGAGTGACACCACTCTACCAATCACTATCAACGCCAGGAAGCGCGGCGGCGAAGCAACCGAATGATGAATGCTGCGGTTCCACAGACTTCGCCAAACCAGCGATGCGGAAGCTATTCTTGCCGGGGCGGTCCGGCATCTGCGAGGAAGGCCACATCGTTCCTTGGGCTTGGGCCTGGCGTAGCGGAAGGTTTCAGCCGAGCGCGCTGATCACTCCGGAAGCGCTCGAAGCGTTCTTCGGAACCAAGATCGCGGCGGCGCACGGTGGCAAACGCAACATCTCGGCCTAGGCCAGCACTGAGGCGTCGGGCCAGCGCGTTGGCGTTGATGGGGGAAACCCTCGCGACGCCCATTGCACTGACATCGCCAGCCCGGTCGTCGCATTAACGGCGTCAGGCCAATTGCTGCAACTCCGCAACATTCAGTGTCGAGAGGATTGAATGTCGCGCCGGGCCAGGTCGTAGCTGAAAAATCGTGATGCAACGTTCGCGATGCAAATCCTTGAACCATGTCGGAGCTACGCGTCAATGCCAAGGTTGTAATGAAGCATGGTCACAGAAAGAGCCTCGACGAAGTCGCGAACCGGAAGGCCAACGCCTTCCGCTCCTGACGATGATCCCTATCTATGGCTGGAACAGATCGAAGGCGCGCGTGCGCTGAACTTCGTCGAGCGGCAGAATAGCAGAACACTTCAGGTGTTTGGCGGACCGGCAGCCGAACGAGACAGAGATGCGCTGACGGCGATTTACGACCGACCTGACAATATCCCCTATGTCAGCCGGCGCGGCGGGTATCTCTACAATCTGTGGAGGGACGCCAACAATCCACGCGGCCTCTGGCGGCGAACCACCCTGGAAGAGTATCGCTCGCTGAAGCCGTCATGGGACGTCTTGCTCGACCTCGATCAACTTGCCGTCAGCGAAGGCGAAGACTGGCTTCTAAACGCCACGGTCGCACCGCCTGGAAGTCACTCGCGGTGGATCTTGAGTCTATCGCGCGGTGGCAGCGATGCCGTGACCTTGCGTGAATTCGACACTGATACGAAGCTCTTCATCCGCGATGGCTTTATCTTGCCCGAAGCCAAAGGCAGCGGCGTATGGTTCGATTCTGATACGCTCGTGTTGTTAAGCTCCTATGGCGACGGCATGGCCGCGACCACCGGCTATGCGCGCACGGTGAGGCTGTGGCGGCGCGGTACGCATGTTGAGCAAGCGGCAGTGATCTTTGAGACCAAGGCTGCTCATGTGTCAGTCGATTGCAGTGTTGACGACACCGTCGTGCCGCCCAGGATCTGGTTCCTCGATGCGACAGACGTCTCCAATTGCGTGGTCTGGCTCGGCGATGAAACGGGCGCCAAGACGAGGCTCGATCTGCCAAGTAACATCTGGATGCGGTCGCATCGCAACTGGCTTGCCCTGAAGCCGCGCGAATCCTGGTCTGTGGCAGGGCAGACCTATGCGGCGGATACGGTGCTCGTCATCCCGCTGCCGGCATTCCTGGCGGGCAGCCGCCAATTCGAGGTTCTCTTCGAGCCGGGTCTGCGCCGTGCGCTGCAGAGCTTCTTTTGGGCTGCGGGCAAGCTCGTGCTTTGCATTCTCGACGAACTCCGGCCAGTCTTCGAGATCTGCACACCATCCGATTATGGCTGGAACCGCGAGCAATTGGCCGGGCTTCCTGATCTTGGCGTCGTCGAAATCTGGTCTTTCGATCGCGATCCGTCAGAGAGCAATGGCGACTTGCTGGCCCACGTCGAGGATCCGCTCACGCCGCCGTCCCTCATCCTGATGGAGCGCGGCGTTACCAGTCCCGCCGTGCTGAAGCAGGCGCCGAAGACGTTTGCCGCGGAGCACTGCGTGGTCACGTGGCACGAGGCCATCTCGATCGACGGTGAGCGAATTCCCTATCTGCAGACCGGTCCCGTCAGGCAGCCCGGCAACGCGCCGGTCCATATGAGCGGATATGGCGGGTTTGGGATCTCCGTGAAACCGTACTACAATTCCGCGCTCGGTAAGCTTTGGCTCGATTGCGGCGGCACCACGGTTCAGGCAAATTTGCGCGGCGGCGGCGAGTTCGGCACGCGCTGGCACGACGCCGGTCGGCTCGCCGGCAAGAGATTGTCGCATGATGATTTCGCAGCGGTTGCCGCCGATCTCGTTAGGCGCGGCGTGACACAGGCCAAGCGGATCGCGGCCGAGAGTGGATCAAACGGCGGCATCCTCATCACCAATATGTTAACGCGATATCCCGAGCGCTTTGGCGCGCTGTTCTGCGCGATCCCGCTGATTGACATGCGCCGCTACACAAAACTGCTCGCCGGGGCGAGCTGGCTCGCCGAATATGGCGATCCCGACAACGCTGAGGAGTGGGAGTGGCTGAAGACCTATTCTGCGTATCATACCGCAAGACCCGGGCAGTCCTATCCACCGATCCTGATGGCCACCAGGCGGCGGGACGATCGCGTCCATCCCGGACATGCGCGCAAAATGGTAGCGAAGCTGCAGGCGATGGGCTATGAGGCGTATTTCTACGAGCATGCCGCTGGCGGCCACGGCTACGGCAAGGACAACCGGGAGCACGCCGAGTTGCTGGTGCTGGGCCTCCGTTTCCTGAAGAGCAGGATCGGCTGGCTGGATGCCGAGACCTCAGCGATGTAGGTAGTTGTTGGACGGCAGTTCGAGCGATGTCGACCGAGGCGGCTGCAGCTCGTGAATCTGATCGGCATCTACACCCCCGCGATCTATTCGAGAGCCAGCCAACGTTTGGACGCACGATCGAATTCGTGGCTGTCGGCACCGTGGCCACCAGGCGTTTCTCTTCACCTGCCTGACAATGCCTTCCGGAATGTCACGTAGAGGCCCGCGTGATCTTCGGCATAGGTCGGTAACGGGGCTGCTTCTTGTCTGCAACTACGAAGAATCGCCACACCAAGTTGTCCTTCAAAGCGTCCGGAACGTCTTTTGCGGATTGTGCTTTGCACTGGCGTCACATTTTGGCGACAAGATCAACTTTACAGGACGCCAGCCGCCCTGCTCTTCCAAGCGCCTAGATGAAGCAGCCTACCCGTCGCCAAAACAACGCTGCCAGCGCTCTTGTGATCGCAATCTCTGTCAGCTTTCCAACATGAGTTGATAACACCGACATACGAGCAACGTGACCTAACTGCTTGAAGCGAACGCAAAAATCATTTGTGGCAGACATGGCACGCCAGTTGCTCTTGGCTCTTCAGAAACGACTCTGGGGATGTTTGCCGGAAAAGTGCGGCCTGCGGAGAGAATTGGAAGAATGAGTACTTCAGCGCAACACCAGCTATCCTGCGGCGGCGGCGAGATCAGAGAGACCATGCAAGTTATGGCTAAGCACAAGGGCTGCGGTACGATCGGTGGCAGCGGGAAGGCGAGCTGCGGATCTCAGGCCGGCATCGGCAATCTGCCAAACGAGGTCTGGGAAAAGGCGAAGAACCATCCCTGCTACAGCGAGGAGGCGCACCACCATTATGCCCGCATGCATGTCGCGGTCGCACCCGCCTGCAATATCCAGTGCAATTACTGCAATCGCAAATACGATTGCGCCAACGAATCGCGCCCAGGCATTGCCAGCGAGAAGTTGACGCCAGAGCAGGCCGCCAAGAAGGTGCTGGCGGTCGCTTCCGCGATCCCTCAGATGAGCGTGGTCGGCGTTGCCGGCCCTGGCGACCCCCTGGCGAATCCGGACAAGACATTCAAGACGTTCGAGCTCGTCAACAAGCTCGCGCCAGATATCAAGCTGTGCCTCTCGACGAACGGTCTTGCGCTAGCCGATCATGTCGACACGATCACCAGACTCAAGGTCGATCACGTGACGATCACGATCAACATGATCGATCCCGAAATTGGTGCAAAGATCTATCCATGGATCTTTTACCGCCACAAGCGCTACACCGGAATTGAAGCCGCAAGCATCCTCAGCAATCGGCAGCTCCAGGGCCTGGAGATGCTGACCGCGCGCGGCATCCTGTGCAAAGTCAACTCGGTGATGATTCCCGGGATTAACGATCAGCATCTGGTTGAGGTTAACAAGGCCGTGAAGTCGCGCGGCGCCTTCCTGCATAACGTGATGCCGCTGATATCGTCGCCCGAGCACGGCACCGTGTTCGGTCTCGGTGGGCAACGCGGCCCGACCGCACGGGAAGTGACCGCGTTGCAGGACAGCTGCGAAAGCGAGATGAACATGATGCGTCATTGTCGCCAGTGCCGGGCCGACGCCGTCGGACTGCTCGGGGAGGACCGCGGCGCAGAGTTCACCATGGAAAAGATCATGGCCATGAACATCAAATACGACCAGCAGGCCCGAAAGGAGTATCAGGCCAAGGTCGAGAAGGCGCGCATTGCAAAGCTTGCGGCCAAGCAGGAGAAGCTTGCAGAGCTCGCCAGCGCGTCCAGCGAAATCAAGGTGCTGGTGGCGGTTGCAACCAAGGGCTCGGGATTGATCAACCAGCACTTCGGTCATGCCAAGGAGTTCCAGATCTACGAGCTCTCGACTTCCGGCGCAAAATTCATTGGTCATCGTCCTATCCACCCCTATTGCCAGGACGGCCATGGCGAGGACAGCAAGCTCGAAATCGCCATCGGCGCCATCAAGGATTGCCACGCCGTATTCGTCTCAAAGATCGGCGGCTGCCCGAAGGCCGAATTGATCAAGGCCGGCATCGAGCCGGTCGATCAGTACGCCTGGGAGTCCATTGATGGGTCAGCAATCGCCTGGTTCAAACTCTATCTCGATAAAGTCAACGAGGGAAAGATCAAGCACGTTGAGCGGGTCGATTCGGCGGCCAGCCACAACGCGCTGATTTCCGCCGCCTGAGGATGGGTTCAGATAATGCCGTTCAAGATCATCGCCTCACAATGCACGGGCTGTTCGGCGTGCGAAACACAATGCCCGAATCTCGCTATTTCCGAGCGAGCCGGCGTTTTCCTGATCGATCCTGAGAAATGCACCGAGTGCGCCGCCTACTTTGATGAACCGCAATGCGTGGCGGTTTGCCCGGTTGACAATACGTGCGTGCTCGACACGGCGCTGCCGCGTCACCAGATGCCTGCGTGAGGGCCACGATGGATGTCACCACGACACGAACGGTTCAGAAACTCTGGCGGGTAATGCTCGACGAGGCGCCGGTCGCGCCGGTCGCCTTGTCATACCGGGTGGACGGTTCGCCCTGGTCGCCGGCTTTTTCGCCAGTTGCTAAGCCATATTCTGGAGACGCGAATATCGGCGGGAGCGCGTTAAGCTATTCCTGTCGACCCGAAGGCCGCTTTCTCCAGCGCCAAGGGACGATTTCGCCGATGGGCCGACGAAGAGCGGACCCGTCTTCAGCGATATCAATCCAGTCACCTGCGGCCAGCCTTGCGCAGGCGACATTCATGCCCAAGGCCTTTAGTCGGTCATCCGAGAGAAACGAGGGCGTCCACACCGAGTCCTGTGTTGGTCGCACGGTGTCGAGCCGGCCCAGCATCATCCCAAGGCGGCAGAGCTATCCTATCACCTCGATGAAAGTGCCGAAATCTACCTGCGCCAAGCCAAGCCGTTGGCACCCGACCACGTGATGCGGAGACGAATTTCCTGCCACCGGCGCGGTCGGCCCCACCAAGCCGGAATTCGGCTGCAATGAGAGCACCTCGCGTGGGACTTCCAGTTCTCGGTCAAGGCTTGTTGCCTACTTGGAGATGCGTCTCGGGCAACTCGGGGAAGGACGGCAGCTGTCGAGAGACTGCTCGGGTTGGCGCCAAGGTGTTGTTAGGCACGCTCGAGCGTATCGGCGGGACCGTGAGTGGTGACGTCCACAACGCCCTCAGTTGCCGGGGTAATCAGGTCGACTCTGCCGGCTGTGCGCATCCCGCGCTGAAACGCGCGGCTCGCCGCCGGCTCAAGCACGCCCCCGTCGAGGACGGACGCGCGTGCCGCGTCGACGGCTTCTTCAACATCAACCATGGGCTGACGGACGGTTATCTCAAGCATCTGGATCTTAAGTTGCGGGCGTTGATTTTGCTGCACTGGGATCCCGAAAGGCTCATGCAACTCATGATCACAGCCGCGCCGCCGTGCGGGGATCGAACGCGGTTGATCGAGGATCATGATAGGGCGCTCCGTAAGGCCGGGCGCTCGCGAGGCGCGGTACAGTTGAAGCATGGAACGGAGACGACAGCATGAGCAACATCGTCCGTGATAGTGACATCGTCGAGTTGACGGACGCCCCCTTCTTTGATTATGGCGACAAGGTGCAGGCAAACCGCACCATCCGCAACGACGGCACCTATGTGGGCAAGGAGATCGGTGAGGTTCTGGTCAAGAAAGGCGAGCTTGGTTATGTCGTCTCGATCGGCACGTTCCTGCAACAATTTTATATCTATGGCGTCGAATTCCTCGACTCCGGCTATCGCGTCGGCATGAAATGCAAGGAGCTCGATCTAGTCACGCGAAGTCACGGAGGCGAGGAGCCTTGCTTGTCAGGAAGGGCACCCCGATGATCGAACCGAGGTTGCCAAAATACTGCTCAGGCCAACGTGTCAAGGCTGCAATCGATCTGCTCAACGACGGTTCCTTTCCCGACGCGTCGGCGGAACAGTGTCTGGTCAGCGTCGGACACATTGGTGAGATCGTACAGGTCGGTCGCCATACGGAAGCGAACCTACCCATTTATATGGTCGACTTCGGCAAGCAGTTGGTGGTTGGCTGCCTCGAGGCAGAAATTTCCGCAGTCCAGGACATCGCGCAATGAACGCCGCCATCATCAGACGACATCATTCCGGATTGCCCGCGCATCCCAACGAGCTCGACCGGTGGCGGCTCGTGCGCGCGCTGACGAGGCGCGAGCGCTACCGATATGTCTCGCCAAAGGTGACAGCGATTGCTGGCGGCTATCTGGTCGAGAGCCCGTGCTGCTCAGGCAATATCGATGCGGAGGGAGGTCTCGTCGACGTCGCGCTGTTGCACCACGATAGGACTGGGGCGGCATGGCAGCTGTTCCGCAAAGATCACCGCAAGGGCGTCTGGGAGTGGCATTCGACCCATCAACGGCTTGGCTTGGCGACAGCGGTTCTGAACGCCGACCCTGAACGTTTGTTCTGGCAATAAGGATTATGCAGATGGTGCTCGCCGCAGGCGAATTGACGAACATCGAGCAGACGCTCGCCGCTATTGATACAGCGTCTGAGCCCTGCCTCACGCTCCGGCAGAAATTTCCACATCTCGCCTGGATTTGTTGCGAGGCCTCTGACATGACGCAGAGTCCGTTCCACCGCGTTGGACAGTTCGACCTGCATCTGCTCGACAGTGGCGGTCAATGTGCACAGATTACGAATGATCCGCAGCGCGCCACCGGCATTGTGCTGGCCAAGCGCTCTGGCAAGTCATGATCAAGCAATCGCCTGCCGGTGCCAAGCTCACCCAGGACGGCTAGGCCCGCGGGTTGTTTACCATGCGGTAGTGACCAGTCCGGGGAATATCACGACGCTGGTTCGTCGGGTCCATGAGACGGGGGCAGCGATCGTTCTCGCAGCGGAATTGCCTGGGTATCTCAACGTGGCTAGTTAGATCAAGAATACTGCGGCAGATCAAATTAGGACGGGCGAGCCGTGCTCGATCAGCTGACGAGGATCCGGCATCGCAAGATTTGCCATTGTGAGTACTTTCACTTAAAGCCGCTGCGCTTCGGAAAATAGGACAAGACGTTTGTTCTTCGCGCGGTAACGCCGTGCACTCGCCGTGGAGGCCGGTTAATGATGCGCGCTCAAGTGAGGCAGTGCGAGTGTCCCGCGATCCAGCGCTACTCCATCAATACTGGCGCCTGAAAATATCATTCTACGAAATGTCTTGGTGAGCTGAGGTCGGAGCATTCAAGAAGCGCTTTTCGAGTTGTCTTTCGAAGGCGCATCGAGCGTCCCTTCTCTATTGCTCGCTTCCATGTTGAAGCTGGGTGACGTGCATGTCGAGAATCGGGTTTGTCACGCAGATAAAATCCAGGGAGGACAAATTCGCGTGTAGTTCCAGTTCTTATCTCGAAGAGAAAAATCCGCTTGAATAGTTGTCGATGACCATTGATATGGTAATGGGAAGCAGCTGCGTCTTCGCCAAAAACAAGGTGCTGCAAATGTGCAAAGTGAAATCGGAGAACACCACGTGGCAAAAACCGCCAAGCGCAAAGAGTATAGTAAGGATGACGTCAAGCTGCTCAAAGCGCACTCAAAGGCTCGCACCCCTGTAGCTAGGGTTTCAAAGCTGATGAAGCGATCCGAGGGGTCTCTACGACAGAAAGCACGTACCTTGGGGATTGGCTTGGGTCACCAGCGCTGAGATATGATTCAATTTTCGGAAATTGACCGGCGTGATGGACGACCGCCAGGGCAGCTGATCGTTTCAGGTCCTGCGTCCGAGGGTCAGCTCGCGCGATGAACGAGCTGACTGGTCTGCCGATAGACCGGCCCGCTTGGCCTAGACCTCATCGGTTGTCATGGTTTTAATCAGCGACTGATAAAGGCGCGTCTGTGAATATAGATCTACCACCCGGAATGCGGTCCGCGAGCGTGCCGGCGGATCATCAGCTCGGCCGGCAGACGTCATTCGGCGCTAAGCTGTCTCTCGCTGCTAGGGTCTGAACCTAAATAGCGCCACGTGATTCTCTTGCCTCCGTGTTCTTGATTCGGGAGCGAGACAATGCTCCCGGGGTAGGCAATGGGCTCGTATCGAACCTCATCTGCCGACGGGACTGACGGGGCCGGATCGGGACGACGATCGGCGCATCATCAGCGGTATTGTTCACATGCTGCTATCGGGTGCGCGATGGCGTGATTGTCCGCGCGAATACGGTCCTTACACGATGATCTACAACCGCTTCAATCACGGGGCCAAGCGCGAACGATGGTGCGCAATCTTTCAAGCACTGCTCAAAGCTGGCAAAGATGCCGTCGTGCTGTCGCTCGACTCGACTTCGATCAAAGCTCATCGGTGTGCCTCCGGCGGAAAAGGGGGAGCACAATCAGGCAATCGGCCGCTCGCGGGGAGGCCGTACGACAAAAATCCATGCGCTGAGTGATCCGCTCTGCCGACCGGTCGTCCTGCATCTGGCCCTCAGGTCAGGATGCCGACATCGCTGCCGCGCCCGATGTTCTGGCGCTCGCACCGCCCATGAGCGCGCTTCTCGCTGACAAAGGGTACGACGGGGACAACCTTCGGCCGAAATCGCTGGTCGCGGCGCCAAGCCCGTCATTCCCAATAATCCAACCGTGTCGTCATTCATCGTTTCAACAAACGCGACGGAGGCCGAAATGTCATCGAACGCTGCTTTTGCCGGCTCAAGGACTTCCGCCGCATCGCCACATGATACGACAAGCTCGCCCGGAATTTCTTGGCCGCTGTTCAGCTCGCAGCTCTCGTCGCATATTGGCTCAATTGAGTCTGTACCCTAGTTTGCTGTAAGCGGGGCGAGACCGTGAAATCCTCTTGCAGCTGTTGGCGGTAGCCCACCGCAAGTCTCTTAGGGCGCCGCGCGCATTGCCAAAAAGGAATTGCCTTCAACCCGGATCAAGTCCGTGGGGCAAGGTCCGGATGCGTCAGCCCCTCGATCCTTGTCCGCTTTCTGACGGCGGTGCACAAAGCTGTGAGATTCAAAACACCCTGCGCCGTTTGCGTATCGCGAACCGTTTCAAAGCACAATCAGGCGCTTAGTGCGCGCGAGGAGCGCTGGCACGGCCCTTGCTGTATCTCGCCGTAGGGCAGGAGGCGCCAATCGCTGCGATGCTCAATTCCAAATGGAGAAAAAGTGAATGCGTAAACTAATAATCGGCGTCCTCGCGCTGTTCATTTCAAACACTACCGCGTTCGCCGGCTCCGGGGCCATCGCATACTCCAAACCAGATGACGTGGTCGGTGTCTCGCACGGGTGTAGATCACAAAGGGGCGCTAAACGGTGGGCCCTGCTCGACTGTCGCCGCAAGGGCGGCTCGGATTGCAAAATCGAAGCTTACGAAAACAACGCTTGCGCCGCCGTTGCCATAGGCAATGGACGCGGGCTGGGACGTGCGTGGTGGTCCCACCCATTTGGTGAATTTGAAGAGGAGCTATCGCAGCAAGGCGCGGTGGCCGGATGCAATGAGACCGGCGACGTGGACTGCAAGCTGCGGGCCAGGGTTTGCCACTAAGGCCCCTCAGTAAGCCAACGCCCTAAGGAAGGAGGTCAGGCGAACCCAATTTGTAGCAGACATATCCAGCCGAACTCCGCGACTGAAGAGAGTTCTGTGCGTCAAGTTCAGCAAAGTCGGTCATGGGATCCGGCCGAGCCATCCCCTCGGAGCCGCCGTCGCTCGCCTCACCCAGAAGCGCAGCGGGCGAGCGACGGCGGCGGGGGGGTGGCGTCCATCCCTTTGGTGGGCCCGAGCATTGTCAGGCCGCTTGGCGTAGCGCCTCCTTCTTGTGGTCCTTCAACAGATCCATGTTCAGCTAGCGACGGTCGTCGAGCCAAGGCTCATGGCGATTCGACGGTCAACGCACGGACGAGCCGTAGACAGCTCTCGCCATTGGGGAAGATACGTACCACATAGGTGCGTCGCCTGATCTCCTCGTTGAGCCGCTCCAGCATGTTGGTCGACTTCATGTGCTTGCGGTGTGCCGGCGGCAGGCGGAAGTGGGTGTCCGCCATCCATCGCCGTCCCGCGCCACAACCCAGATCCGACGCTCCTGCTGTCTCTACGCCCGACGATCTCTCGGCCTAGCTGCACCGCTGCCGCGCGCTTCGCCCCCAGGATGCCAAAGATCCGCATTGCCAGGCGGTCTGGGAGGAGAACCGCGCGCGGTTGTTCGGCGGGCCGGCGCGGCCCGTGCCGCAACAGGCCGCGCCAGCCACACCGTCGACGACGAACGCTGCGGAGGGAGATAACGATGAACAACGTCGGCGTCATCGACACCTTCCTCAACACCTTCACCACCTATATCGATTCAGGCTTCGGCCTGATCCAAGGCGAGACCACTTCTCTCGCCTCGACGCTGATCGTCACTCGACATCACCTTGGCCGGCCGTTCTGGGCGTGGGGCGCCGACGAAGGCATCCTCCAGCGGCTGGTGAAGAAGACGCTCTACATCGGATTCTTCGCCTTCAACACTCTCTCGGGCATCATCTTCAATAGCTTCGCCGGCCTTGGCCTGAAGGCCGGCGGCGACAGCCGATTTTCTGGGGCCCGGCCGGCTCGCGCAGGTCGGTCTCGACGCGGGGCACCCACTGCTGAACGCCGCAAGCCAGATGCTGGGCTTCACCAGCTTCTTTGCAGTTGCGGTGCTGATGGTGTCCTGGCTCCTGGTCCTGATCGCCTTCTTCATTCTGGCGGTGCAGCTATTCGTCACGCTGATCGAGTTCAAGCCGACAACGCTGGCCAGCTTCATCCTGATTCCCTTCGCCCTCGACAACAAGATTGCCTTTCTCGCTGAGAAGGTGCTGGGCAATGTCGTCGCCTCCGGCGTGAAGGTGATGGTGCTCGCTGTCTCGTTGGCATCGGCACCGGACTGTCTCGCAGTTCACCACCACCTATGGCGGCGGCCAGCCGACGATCGAGCGGGGGTTTTCTGTCGTGCTCGCCGCACTCACCATGCTCGGCCACGGCGCCCGGCATCGCTAACGGTCTGTTCCTGGCGCGCCGCAGCTTGGCACGGGCGCTGCTGTCGGAGCTAGCTCGCCGTCGCCGGCACGGCGATGGCGGCGCTTCGCTCGCTCTCGCCGGAAGGGGAGCGATGGCGGCGGCCTCGGGTGCGGCGGCCGCCGCGCGTGGTGGTGCGGCGATGGCGGGAGGCGTGTCCTCCCCCTACCGCCTCGCCTCGGCCGGTCGGTCCGGCGCGGGCCACGTTGCGTCCGGCCTTAGCGGCGCGGGCCGTGCGGCGGCCAGTGCTGTCGCCGCACACGTCAGGCGCGCCGCCGAGCAAGCAACCGGGGCAATGCAGGAGAGCTTCGCCTCAGGCGCCCGCGCCAGTTTCGCTAACACGGGTGGTTTCTCGACTACGGGAGTCGTTGAGGGTGGCGAGGCCGCAAGAGGGAGCCGCTTCCCAAGGAGCGAGCGAGGTTTGCCCACCTGGGTCCAGCGCATGAAACGCAATGAGGCGGTTGTTCGCAGCGCGCAGTCCGCCGCGCAAGCCCTCAAATCCGGCGATACCCATGGCGGCGGCCACTCCGTCGACCTCTCGGGAGGAGAATAACGAATGTCAGTCTTTCGGCGATCGTCGGTCCGCTACGGCCGCACGCCCGAACCCGCAACTCCGTATCAGCGCGCGGCGCAGGTTTGGGATGAGCGCATCAGCTCGGCCCGCGTGCAAGCCAAGAACTGGCAGCTGATGGCCTTCGGTTCGCTGATCGTGGCTTGCGGCCTCGTCGGCGGGCTCGTCTGGCAGTCCACGCACGGCACCGTCGTTCCCTGGGTGTACAGGTCGACAAGCTCGGCGAGGCGCCAGCCATGGCGCCGGCTGCGGCCGACTACAGGCCGAGCGACCCGCAGATTGCCTGGTACCTCGCCCACTTCATCATGATGGTGCGCTCGCTTCCAGCCGATCCGACCATCGTGCGGCAGAACTGGCCGCAGGCCTACGATTTCACGACCAGGGCGGGCGCATTGGCGCTGAACGACTACGCCCGCGCCAATGACCCCTTCGCCAGTCTCGGCAAGCAGCAGTTCGCGATCGACGTCTCCAGCGTCATCCGCGCTTCGCCCGACAGCTTCCGCGTCGCCTGGGTCGAGCACCGCTATCAGGATGGGGCGCTCGCCGGCACCACAGACTGCGATCCTTACCATCGCGATTCAGCCTCCAACCGACGCCGATCGGCTGCGCAAGAATCCGCTCGGCATCTACGTCAACGCCATCAACTGGTCGAAGGAGCTGGGACAATGACCCCGCCGATTTCCGTAAGCGCCGGCGGTCCGGCTTCGCCTCTCTCAATCGTTCAGCAAAGCCGGAAAGACAGGGATACGTGCTTCCGTAAATCCGCACTTACGGCTTTGCTGCTGTCGTCGCGACGCTCGGCGGCTGCGCACAATTTCATCCCCCGACATCAACTACGATACCGCGGAGCCGGCAACGCTCACCGCCGATCCGCCGTCGCCCGTCAAGATCGTGGAATTGCCAAACCCCTGCCGCTACCCGGGCAGTTGAAACCGCTCGCCGCCGGCAAACGAATCCCGGAAGCTGCTGATCCGAAGGTTCGCGTCAAACAGGCCAACGCCGCAGCACGGGTGCAGCCGGTCCGCACCGGTTTCATCAACGCGGTCCAGGTGTATCCGTTCTCCGGCGGCGCTCTCTACCAGATTTATACGGCACCGGGTCAGATCACCGCCCAGACCACGGAGGCGGTCTATGGCAGTCCGTCCGGCAAATATCTTCTGGTCCCGCAGGTGCGAAGCTAATCGGCCAATACGACAGCTCCGTGGCTTTCGGCCCGAGTCGGATCCTCTTGGTCTGGACCCGCATCATCATGCCCGACGGCAACTCGATCGTCTTGGAGCGCCAGCCCGGCGCCGACACCGGTGGTCATGCCGGGCTCGAGGACGAGGTCGAAAACCATTGGGGCATGCTGTTCAAGACCGCCGGTCTTTCGACCATGCTCAGCGTCGGAGCCGAGGCGGGCACGAGCCAGGACGAGAACAACCTTGTTCAAGCGATCCGCAGCGGCGCATCCAACAGCATCAGCCAGACCGGGCAGCAGGTCGTGCAGCGCCAGCTCAACATCCAGCCGACGCTAACTATCCGGCCACGCGTCCCGGTCCGCGTGATCGTCACGCGCGATTTGGTACTGGCGCCCGACGGCAAGGGAGGAACACCATGACGAAGCTGAAACTTGGGCCGCTTGAAGACGACAAGCCGGTCAAGCTCACCATCGAGCTTCCAGCGGCGGTCTTCAGGGACCTCAAAAGCTATGCCGAGATTCTGACGCGTAGCGGAGGCGCGACGGCGCCGACCGATCCTGCCAAATTGATCACGCCGATGATCGAGCGGTTCATGGCGACCGACCGCGCCTTTGCGAAGGCGCGGCGAAATGCTGCTCAGCCCGCACCTGCGTCACCGGAAAGATCCGGATAGCGCTCGCGAAGCAGGTCGAGGAACGGACGCAGCGATGGATTGCAGTTGGCCTGCCGCCAATAGGCGCGGAAGCTCAGCCGCGTCGGACCCTCGGCATCATGCACCTCGCGGAAGGTGACACCCGGATAGACTGCGCCAGTCGCACTTTCCAATATCAGTAGAATGCCCCAGCCCACGCCGACCAAGGAGAGGAGCGGTCGAGCACGACATCATGGCGAAGCAGCAGGCAAGGGTCGGAGGATCCCAATTTGCTGATGAGGAGCTTCAGGAATTCCGGTCCCGGGCCTCGCTGTGACATTAAAAGCGATTCGCGCCTCAGTTCGCCCCAGTGAACTACTCCACGGCCCGTCAACGGATGGTTCGCGGGGAGGGCGGCAACGACACGCTCGCTCCAGAGCAACAATGACCTGTCACTCCATTTCGGGTTGGGCTCGGCCACCAAGGCGACGTCAACGGCGGAGCTGGCGAGATCCGAGATCAGATGGTCGCTCGCTCCGTCGACCAGTTGTCTATCGACATCGGGGAAGCGGTGCCGGTGCTCGAGGAGAGTGGCCCGGAGATTGCCGGCTGAGAGGGAGGTGTGGATGCCGATGGTCAACCGACCGCTCTCGCCACGCGAGCGGGTCTTGAGACGAGCGCTCATTGCATCAGCTTCGCCCACGACGCGCCGGGCGGCATCGAGGAATTCCTGACCTTCAATGGTCGGTCGCGTACCGCCATTTGTGCGCTCGAACAGAGTGCTGCCCAACTTGCATTCGAGATTGCGCAAGCGGCGACTAAGAGTCGACTGCTTGATGTTGAGCGTCTCCGCCGCTTGCCGCAGGCTTCGGTGCTGGGATGCGGCGATCGCCCAGCGTAGATCTCGAAATTCCACAGGCGCGGTCGAAGCCCTATGGCGAGTTGCCGGTAACAAAATTGTTTCTTGAATGGGTCACTCCATTTGCTTGCGCTTCTTCAGCACCCCTGCCAGCGAATTCGTTGACTACTGTGAGGTGCGGTCAATTCGGAATAGCTAGGATTCCGGTTCCGGCGTCGACCCAGACGAGGACACCACCGAAATTTTGGAAGCTTTGATCTTGCGCTTGAGCGCCCGCCTTTTCATGGTAGCCGTCAATCGAGCTTTCTCAGTCCTCTCTTTCGATGTGTTCAGAGGTGGGTTGCGAACCGATAGCCTCAGACTGGACATGCTGGTCTCCTTCATTTTCCTCATATGTGTCGATGAGGCCGCAGCCCACCTATTGCCTCCTATCGCGAGTTGAGTGGACTTCCACGGTGGCTTGCCTCTCTTGGCCGTTCAAATCAGTCAGCCCTCTGGAGGGCAGGCGCAATCGATGAGCCTCTCCAGAGCGGGGATCTCGTTATCTGGCCTCCATTGCGCAGAAAATTTGAGCGTCTCGGCCCGCGGAAGTGTTCCTGATCGCTCAGCCGTAGTCAGGTCGATTTGGGAATCATTGCCTGAATTCAAGCATGGCGCACGCAGATTTCTGGCGCTGAGAGACCTCCATGTTTTCGAGTATGAACCGCGCCGCGAAAAAAGTACGACTTGCGGCTGTCGACGAATGCCAGCGTTCGACCGCTCAAAAATCGCAATACCCACGAGATGCTCGAACTTTCGTATCGAGCGGCTAAGCGTCGTTTGTTTGACAAGAGGTACGTCAGCCGCCTGTCGGAGACTTCCGAAGTCCGCGGCTATAACAGCATAGCGAAGTTGCCGAGGATCAAGGTTCGGAATGTGAGGTGCTTCGATAGACAGTCGCGAGCCTGGATCATCCATCGCACACTTACCAAATTAATCTAAGGTACCGAAGCTGTGCGCATGGATTGTGACGATTTTTAGTTGTGTGGGACGGTCCGCCAGCGGCCGAGCTCAGCCAGATGACCCACCGCGGGCCCGCCGGCTTTGCATGCTCAGCACAGGCTCACATTCGGGATTGCGAAAGATGGGTCCAGTCGAGATCAATGCGCTGCTCATGATCGACCAACTACGCACAAATGCTTGAGAGATTTGATGCATTTGCGAAGCTCTAAGCGCTCCCCTGTTACTGTGAGAGGGTCGGCGCTCAAGGCGTCTCACGGACCTGCATCGGGCTTACGTCATCGGCCGCTGCCATGCTGCAAGACGCGCTCAGATTGTAGCCCGAGCCCAACGGAGGGCGGATGTCATCCATCGCAAAACCAGGGCGTTTCATCAAACGATTCGATGTCTGTTGCGCGATGCGAGATCGTGAATCTAACTATCGATCAGGGCGGATGCTTTGAGACACGCCGTCCGAAGTTACGCGCTGATCCGGGTATAGCCAGAGCTGTCGCGCTCACGTCGAGCTAGGCGCCAACAACCGACGCACCTATTTGGTTTGGCTTGCGCCAACAAGGGAGTTTCCACCGTGCTCGAAAATCCGCATCTGAGCGCCGGAGATCAGTCCGACAAGGATAAGAGCATGCGCGCTTCCTGCGTTTTGGCCTTCGCGATTACACGAGGCGTTGCGCGTTGCGCCAGTCCGGCGATGTTGCGTCATCGTGACTGAAGCGCTCGCGCGCTCGCGGGCTATACACGCGCCGAAGCGTTTCCTGCGCGTTGCGCGGCGATCCGGCTTCGTCCCCTTCGCGTGTCGGAGCGGCGCGCTCCGTCACGCTTTTGCGAAACCTGATTAGACTAGCTAGATCAGAGTCCAGCGGTCGATGGGCCTTGGCGCGGCGAGCTCGTGATTGGTCGCGCAATCAGCTCTTCAGCCATCCAATAAGTCGGATTGGAGATGACCATCTGGAGACCTCATGCGATATCAAGCGGCTTCCGGAAGGGTGGCCTTTTTACAAAGGCGGACTAGCCAACGGCAAAAAGCACGAGAAATTTCGGGATTGTCACTGCGGTCGACCGCATAGGCCCGATAGTGCATGCCGCTGGGCGCACGTGATCCTGGTATCACATGTAGAGCGCCCCCGCGCACCAGATCGCTGACAATGATTTCGGGCGCTACCAGAAGGCATTTTCCCGTCATGACCGCCGGTAGAGCAAGGTAATTGTGATCATAACGCGCCCCCGAGCTTATATCTTTAGTGGTCAGGTTCATCGCCCGCAGCCATGTGGGCAGTATGTCGGGCCGAGATGTGATATTCAGAATCGGCATTGCGCGAACAATCGAGAGGCCTTTACCATCGACGTGATTTGGAGAGCCCACACAGACCAGTTGCTCGTTGTAGATTTCCCAATCGTCGGCCGGTTCGACGATGGAAAGATCGCGTGTAATCAGGATGTCGAAATCGTCGGAGGATATCGGCAGTGACAGTGAGCTGATCACATCCACGATGACGCCGCCCATTTCAGCGGAAAATGCCTGGAGATTCGGAATCAGAAGAGAGTACGCGAAGGTCGAAAGCGACGTGCGGACCACAAGCCGATTGACGTCTGGTCGATCCCGCCGGCGCATTCTCTTAGCGGTGAAGCACACGGTGTCTAGCGGCTCGGCGACTGTGTTCGCAAAGAGCCGTCCGAATTCCGTCAATTCGCTCCGCTTGCCGCGTCGTTGCATGAGGTCTGTGCCCAGATGGTCCTGCAGCACGG
Source organism: Bradyrhizobium sp. Kon69 (assembly GCF_055807515.1). Classification (NCBI taxonomy): domain Bacteria; kingdom Pseudomonadati; phylum Pseudomonadota; class Alphaproteobacteria; order Hyphomicrobiales; family Nitrobacteraceae; genus Bradyrhizobium; species Bradyrhizobium sp. Kon69. The sequence goes on from NZ_JBVVOS010000009.1 coordinate 236,247, forward strand.
CCAGGTAGCGGCTGACGGAGCTCTGGGTCATTCCCAATGCGTGAGCCGCGCGCGTGACGCTTCCTTCTCGCGCGATCGTCACGAACACGCGGATAGCGTTGAGGGGCACTTCATTGTCTTCGGTGGCCATCTTCTATTCCAGAAAATTGTCGCCAGTTCTTACTGGCAGCAGGCCACGACAAAATGAAAGTTCCCAGCACATTATTCGATGTCTATCGCCGGATTACTGCTTATAAACGATATGTCGCGCGCAAAAACGGCCTAAGCCAAAATGAACGGCGTAATGGCCTATCGCGTTGAAAACCTCGCCATTCGCGGCGCGGGCTGGAACGGATCAGCAAAGGAAGCGAGATTCGGCTGATTTAATCTCGTCCATCCTCTGAAGTCTAAAAATGTCCTCCACCGGCAGAATGTCCTTGTGGACGTTCTGGACGCCGCCATCGGCGATGATCCGGCGGAAGGTTTCCTGCATGCCAGTTGCAGCAGCGCGGATCCCGTAGTTGCCGTAGATCGTCATGCGAATATTGCCGAGTGCCTTGACGCGCTCGGCATTAAGTTCCGGGTACGCGTTCGGCACGATCGCCAGCGGCACCGATCCGGTCCAGGCGCGCGAAAAGCTTTCGATCTCGGAAGGATCCTTCTTTTTCGAATGGATCAAGATCATGTCGGCGCCAGCGTCCACATAGGCTTGCGCACGCTGCAGGGCTTCGGTTTCGCCGAGGCCTGCGATCAGCGCTTCGGTGCGGGCGATCACGAGAAAATCCGGATCCTGTCTTGTCGTGACGGCGGCCGCGATTTTGCCCTTGAACTCCTCAATGCGCAGCAGTTCCTGGCGCCCACCGGCAACGAGGCTCGTCACTTTCGGAAAGGTCTTGTCTTCGATGACGACGGCACTCGCACCGGCCCGCTCGTATTCGCCGATCGCATGGATGACATTGATTGCGTTGCCGTAGCCGGTATCGATATCGGCGACGATCGGCAGCGTCGTGCGTCCGGCGATCGCCCGCAGCATGTCGAGATGCTGGGTCATCGAGATCAGGCTCATGTCCGGCAGGCCGTAAAGCGCCGACAACTCGAAGCCGGAGGCCCACAGGCCATCGAATCCGGCTTCTTCCGCGAGGATCGCCGAAAGCGGGCTGTGGGCCGCCATGATGTGGACAAGGCTGGTCTGGGCCATGCGAGCGCGGAGGCGTTTGGCAGGGGACATCCGGAGATCTTTCAGGACAGGGCGGCGCAGGCGGCGATGATGCGGTCGCAGGCGCGGGTGAGGTCCTCGAGCGAGGAGGCGTAGGAAATGCGGATATAGGGCGAGGCCATAAATCCGCTTCCGGGCACGACGGCTACGGCGAATGCGTCGAGCAGGTACATGGCAAAATCGGTGTCGGTTTCGATCACCTTGCCGCCCGGTGTGCGCTTGCCGATAACACCCGCGCAAGAGGGAAAAACGTAGAAGGCGCCGTCCGGCACGCGACACGAAAGCCCCGCGGCCTGGTTCAGCTTGGCAACGATGAGGTCGCGACGCTGCACAAAGGCGCTCGCGAATTCCTGGATATGCTTCCGCCCGCCGGACAGCGCCTCGATGGCGGCATATTGGGAAATCGAACTGGTGTGCGAGGAGGTCTGGCCCTGGATGAGGTTCATGGCCTTGATCAGCGCCAGAGGCCCCGCGCCATAACCGACGCGCCAGCCAGTCATCGCGTCGGCCTTGGACACGCCGTTGACCGTCAGCGTGCGCTCGTAGAGGTCCGGCGCGACCGCCGCCATGCTAGCAAAGTCGGCGTTGTAGGTGAGCTTTTCATAAATATCGTCGGAGAGCACATGGACATGGCCATGGCGGCGCAACACCGCAGCGAGCGCGAGCAATTCGCCTCGGCTGTACACCGCACCGGTCGGATTGGACGGCGAATTCAGCATGAGCCACTTGGTGCGCGGCGTGATGGCAGCTTCGAGCGCCTCGGGGCGTAGCTTGAAGCCATGGAATTCATCGCAGGCGACGAGAACCGGCTTGCCGCCAGCCAGCGCCACCATATCGGGATAGGAGACCCAGCAGGGTGTCGGGATCACCACCTCCTCGCCCGGGTCGAGGGTGGCGAACAGTGCGTTGAATACGACCTGCTTGGCCCCACAGCCGACCGTAATTTGGTCGATGTCGTAGTCGAGCCCGTGATCGCGGCGGAAGCTCTCGCGGATCACTTTGCGCAGCGGCTTGATACCGGCGACCGCGGTGTATTTCGTCCGCCCATCGCGGATCGCCCGGATACCGGCTTCGCAGACAGCAGACGGCGTGTCGAAATCCGGTTCGCCCTGGCTGAGCGTGATCACATCGGCGCCCTGATCTTTCAGTTCGGAGGCGCGGGCGGTCATGGCCTTGGTTTCGGAGGGACGGACGGCATTGAGCCGTTCTGCAACGAGAGACAAGATAGAATACCTGCCAAGTTCAAAGCGAAAATTCCCGACGGCTTCTACTCGTTCCTTGACGGGTTAACCAATCATATCATCGCGTTTTCAAATGAAGGCATTGAGAATTACGATCCTTTACGCCCGTCGCATCGACGTGCCCTTGTTGCGGGCGCGCCATCCAGCGGTCGAAGCCGCGAGCAACATCAGAACACTGATGACGTTGGTCACGGCTCGTCGCACCTCGGACGAGTGAGACTGAAGATTTGAACGAGCGCGCCTAGAAAAACATTGTGAGATAGGTGCGCACGCTGGTGCGGTTCGCTTCCGTTTTGTCGCGCCGATGCATGCGCTCCGCAGTTAACAGGATCGCTCGCTTAGCGAGGGCGTCGGCGGAGGCCGACAATTCGCTGTTCGGCTGCCCAACTCGGCGACCTTTGACTCGAGATAGTTTTCCCGACAGCGAGGATGCTGGCCGAAACTCCGGCTGATACCGAGGCCTTTGCCACCCGCGTCGCCCACGAGACCTTCCCACCAAAGTTGCGCACCGCGCTCACCGATTGCACTTATTTTCCGTCGTTCTCCCCAAGAGCGGAACACGTCATCGCATCTGCGGATGTACAAATCGAATTATTCGATGAGCGTCATCCGACTGTAGCAGTACGAGTTTCTAACGTCTGCCACGCCAGCGTACACGTCCAGACGGGATGATCTCGTTGCCGTGCTCTGCGGGGTTTTTCATGACGATGTGGAGGTAACGGCGATGGCATCCGTATCGATTGACAGCATCCATAAGAATTACGGCGCGACATCCGTCCTGCGTGGTGTTTCGCTGTCGATAGCGGATGGCGAGTTCCTGACGCTGTTGGGACCATCGGGGTGTGGGAAGTCGACGCTGCTGCGTATCCTGGCGGGACTCGAGGTGCAGGATGCAGGTTCGCTCTCGATCGGCGAGCGGGCGGTCGACAACCTCAGGCCGAAGTGCCGGGACGTAGCGATGGTGTTCCAGTCTTACGCGCTCTATCCCCATATGACGGTTGCCTCCAACATGGGCCTGCCGCTTCGAATGCGCCGGCTCTCGACCTTCCAGAGGCTTCCTCTTCTGGGCCGTCTGCTGCCGGGAACGGCGCGGATCGCTGTCGAGATCGACGCGGAAGTCACCCGTACGGCCAAGTCCCTCGGCATCGGCCACCTGCTGGCCCGCAAACCGGGGCAGCTCTCCGGCGGCCAGCGCCAGCGCGTGGCGGTCGGCCGGGCAATGGTGCGTCATCCGGCTGTTTTCCTGATGGATGAGCCGCTGTCCAACCTCGACGCCAAGCTCCGTGTGCAGATGCGCGCCGAAATCAAGGAACTGCACCAGCGGCTCGGGGTCACCTTCGTCTATGTCACTCATGACCAAGCCGAGGCCATGACGCTGTCGGACCGCGTGGCTGTGATGCTCGACGGCGAGTTGTTGCAGGTCGCTCCGCCGCAGGAGATCTATGCCGATCCGGACGACCGGCGCGTCGCCGAATTCATCGGTTCGCCCAAGATCAACATGCTCGACGGTGTGGTGCGCGAACGTGGCCTGATCGATGTGGCCGGATCGACGCTTGCTATCGGGGCTGATGCGCTTGCCGGAGCGCATCTCACCCTCGGTATTCGCCCCGAGGCTTTTCATCTCGCCGAACGCGGCGGGCAGGGCGTACTGACCGGTTCCGTGCGCATGATCGAGCATATGGGCTCCGATCTCTTCGTCCATTTCGATCTGGCGGGTGGCGATCATCCGTTGATCGCAAGGCTGCTCGCCGAACGGGCGCCTGATATCGCCCCCGGCCAGACCCTACACGTCGGCGTCAGGCCAGACCGTGTGCTTCTGTTTGATCGTAACGGGCGGCGTTTGCGCCAAGAAGTCGAATCCGGCCGCGCATCGGTCACGCCGATCCGGGAGGTAGCCCGATGAGCGAGCCTCTTGCTCTTACCGGCGCTCCCAACGAGCCATCTGCGACCGGTAGCGTTCGAACACTCCCGCCATCCCTTGCCGCCGCACCGGCCCGCAGGCGGGCCTTTACAGAAGCGCTGGCGGCTTGGGCGCTGGCCGGGCCGGCGGTCTTCTTTCTGCTCGCCCTGTTCTTCCTGCCGGTGATCGGCGTCTTTGTCATCGCGATCACCGACTGGCAGTTCGGCGGGCTGACGCTCTCCTTTGTCGGCCTCGCCAACTTCCGCGAGATCTTCGCTGACGATGGTTTTATGGCCTCGCTCGTCAACACAATCGTCTACGTTCTGATCGTCGTGCCGGGCACCCTCGTCTTTGGCCTTCTGATCGCACTTCTGATCGAACGCGGAAAGTCCTGCCGCTCCTTTTACCGCGCCATCCACTTCCTGCCCTTCATGGCGACGCTTACGGCCATGGCGGTCGCTTGGGAGGCATTGCTGCATCCCACGATCGGCCTCGTCAACCAGACGCTCGCCGCCATGGGCCTGCCGACCGCCAACTGGCTGCGCGACGAGAATACAGCCCTCCCGGTGCTGGCCGTCATCGGTATCTGGCAGAACCTCGGCTACGCCATGGTGCTGTTTCTGGCCGGCCTGAAGAGCATCCCGCAGGATCTCTACGATGCTGCCGATATCGACGGTGCTGACCTTTGGCTCGACCGACTGCGCACCGTCACCTTGCCGCTGCTCGGGCCGGTCTCGATGTTCGTCGTCATCGTCGTGGCGCTGAGGGCATTCGAGTCTTTCGACACCGTGAAAGTGCTTACCCAAGGCGGGCCCGGCCACGCCTCCGAAATGCTGCTCTACACGCTATATCGGGAGAGCTTTGAGTATCTGCGCACCGGATATGGTGCCGCCGTTGCGGTCGTCTTTCTCGCCATCGTCGTGACCCTCACCCTCGTTCAAGCCCGGCTTATGGATAGGAAGGTGCATTACCAATGAGCGCCAATACTTCCACCAACAGCCTTTCGCCGCTGGCCGCCATTGTTCGCCATGCGGTGCTGCTCGTCACCGGCGCGCTCATTCTCGTCCCCTTCATGTGGATGGTATCGCTGTCGATCAAGCCGCCGGGCGAGATCTTTCACGCGTCCTTCTCCTTTTGGCCCGCGCAATTCTACGGTGTCGAGAACTATACCAAAGCGCTGACCGAAGCGCCGCTGCCGCGCTATATGGGCAATGGCCTGATCGTCTGTGCTCTGATCCTCGGCCTTCAGATCATTGTCTGCGCGCCCTGCGCCTATGCGCTCGCCAAGCTTCGCTTTCCCGGACGCGACCTGCTCTTCGGCATGGTGCTGATCGGCCTGATGCTACCGCACCAGGTACTGTCGCTGCCGCTCTTTATCCTTGGTTATCAGCTCGGCATCCTCAATAGCTATGCCGCGCTCATCTTCCCTTATGTGGTCTCGCCCTTCGGCATCTTCCTGTTCCGACAGCTGTTCAAGAGCATTCCTGATGACGTGGTCCACGCCGCGCGGCTCGACGGTCTCTCTGAATTCGCGATCGTCTGGAAGATCATGGTGCCGATGGCGCTGCCGGCCGTCATCGCTTTCTCAATTTTCTCGGTCGTTGGCCATTGGAACGATCTGTTCTGGCCGCTGATCGCAGTGCGCGACCAGTCCCTCATGCCGCCACCACTCGGGATCATGGCCTTCAAGAACGAGGAGGCCGGCAACGACTACGGCCCCCTCATGGCCACATCCACCCTCGTCGTGCTGCCCCTCGTCATCGCCTTCCTGGTCGCTCAGAAATGGTTCGTCGAAGGAATGACCGGAGGGGCAGTGAAGTGAAACGCCGCCGTTCCGCCGTCAAGTTCTATAGAACGTAAGCCCATGACTAATTTCACACGCCGGCTTTTGCGTACTCCGACGTCTTGATGGAGAGCAAGCGCGCATTCATCGGCACCAATGCCGCCATGAAGGTATATCCCTGGGAGTCACGGCTGGAGCTCACGGTTGCGGCCTCGAGGGCCGGCTTTGCGAAAGGCGGTCACACAATCAATTCGGGTCGCGGCGCTGCTGGCGGAGATTCTGCGGCGTTGATCTGCGAGGCCTACGACACTCAGATGTACGGCCTTTTCGAGTTGCTGCGCACGAAATGCGCAGCCCTCACAGCACGGCATGAGACAAATTGTAGAGATCATTCATTGTTGGACGCCTTGTTCCGATCCTCGTACGCAGGCTGGATCTATCGCCGCTCCGAAACTGCCCTCTGCAACTGCTACTACTACTACTACTACTACTACTACTACTACTACTACTACTACTACTACTACTACTACTACTACTACGTGGTGCACCAGCGCTCAGGCTCGCGCTGATAATCATTGAACTACGAAAGCCGGGCTGAGCGGCTCTCTTCCCACATCAGCGCTCACTCAACGCGCGCGCCACATCGATCCGGAAGCCTGCTTGCATGCCTCCGGACAACAGTTGATTGCGTCATCGCCAGTTTTGCCCTCGTTCAGTCAACGGGGCGCGCTGACTTGATGCCAGTGCTAATAACTTTCAAAGCTGAGAATGAGCTGACCAGTTGCCTTCCTGCCTAGAAACCGCAAGACACTGGTGCTACCCATTGGCACGCAGCTCGGCTCCGCGCTGGTAGTTTCCTGTCCGCAAAGAGAGCCCGTCGCGGACTGCTCCCAGATCAGGCACAACTTCAAGCTTCGCTGTTTTTTCAGACATCCGGAGCGCCGCCGCAAGAGGGCGCTCGGGCATGGCCTGCCGTTAGAAGAAGATGCTCGTTGATGCCGAGAAATTCAGGGCATGCCCAATCTGTGGCGTGTATGTAATGGTGGTTGGGTTATTGATGTAGGATACGCCGAGATTCAGATATATTCCTGGTGCAAGACGGGCCGTGTATGTCCCGGAGATTGCTTTACTATCCCAATGTACAAGATTTTTCTTGGCCAATGCAGCCTCAACTGCATAAGCGCTCCAATAGAGATCGGTGACGACAAGAGAAATCTGGTCATTCGGCCGGCTGTCAAACAGGCCCTTGGCGTAGAGGCGAAGCTCCTGATACTGCGTGACCTTGTTGAGATCAGGCGGGGCATACATGACCGTAAACCCGCCATAGATGCCGCGTGACGGCGCCTCAGCATTAGTCTGCCACAACTGTCTGTCGGTCGCGACATAATAGACAGTATTCCCCTCGGATCTCGGCAGAGTTGGAAATTCCAGGTTGTTGTACTTGCTGGTGTTGTAACCGGCTCCCGCGCGGAACCAGGTGTCCGGCGAGCCTGGCGCGGCCTTGCTCAAGTAGCCCGTTTCATCGAGAAAAAGAATACCCGAGTTCGGCGTTCTCCAGAGGGTCAGCGCAGTTGGATTTTGGGTGACTTGCGTAAAATAGCCGTCCGGACTCATGGATTGCTGGACGGTGGCTTTGGTGTACCAATGATCATCGATGTTGAACTTGAGGTTGATCGCCGGCGTCGGGGCGGCGGCATTGCTTATGCCTCCCTGGTACAGCATGTTTGACGAAGGGCCGAAGACGTTCGCCGCTGCATTGCCTCCAACGGTCTGACCCGCAAACTCGTTGTTCTGCCTGAGATAGCCAATCTTGAACTCGAACCGTCGATCCCAGAACGTCTGGTAGTACGACATTGTGGCAAGTCCGACGCGATCCGGACCGCCAGGCTTCCACGTATAGTATTGTTCATCGGCGCCCAGGACGATCTGGCCGTCGGGAATCCCATATCGGCTGAGATCGTAGGTCATATAGAAGTAGTTGTTGGTGCTGAACGTCGGAATCTGGCCCGAATAGAGTTGATTGGCGATCGTGCTCTTGGCTGCGTTCGGCAATTGATTGTTGGTGTAGGTAGCTTGCGACCAGCCAACAAAGCCGATTCCGAGGTCAGCCAGCGCCGACCTGACGCCGCCTGCATCCTGGACCACGGTATCGGCGGGACCCGGGATTGTGATCTCCAGGCCTTTCTCACGGAGGTTTTCGAACTTGGCGAACGGATCGACTTTTGCGCTTGTACTTCTTGCGACCGGGCCCAAGCTGCCAGTTCGGCTCAGTCCGTGTGCAGGTGCTGCCAGCGCGGAAAAATTACCGTCCTTTCTCGGCAATTTGTTTGATCGTACGGACGCCTTCTTGCCGGTCTTTTTCTTCACAGCCAAATCCGAAGCGGCGGCATTGGAGGACGGCGCACTGGTTGTTTGTGCGAGTGCCGTGCCGCTGACGAGGCTCGCTGCCACTGAAACAGCGACGAGCAATCCTTTGTGCTTTGTCATTTGCGGTACGCTGCTCAGCGACTGCACGGGCAAATAGCGGATATCGAACTCGCTTAACTCAACGCGCATAACACCTCCAAGCAGCTATGTTCCTGATGCGCTCAAATCACATTCAACCGCAACAGCGGGATGACGAACATCCAATTATTCGATGGAATAGTCTGAAACATGCGATAGCAGGCAGCGGCGGCGAGCCCGGGAATTGAAGCAATCCACGCTACGCTGGCGCCTACGCCTGTGGACGCGGGCGCTATCGACGAACCATCGACGGGAAAAAAGACCTGCAGCGGCGGGACCACGATGATTGACTGGTGTGCTGGGCTCGGAAAGCCACGCCGCATGTCGGTATGGCCCGTCGCCAGCCATACTCGCACGCCCGTTGGAATCGGGATCAGCGTAGTGTCTCGAACCCTCGCGTGGTTCGTAGCAACCGCGACATCGACGTTGCGATCCACGATCACGCGTCGGCCATTCGCGGTCACGACTTCCAGAGTACAAGTCGCCGCCGATGCCGCACACTCTGTCGTCGGCTGGACCTCCGACACAATCCCGGCCGGCACAAATCCGCCTACTGGACAGCCGCCAAGCTGTCCTTCGCGATAGGCCTTGCACCACGAAAACAGAAGCTGTTTCGAAAGCCCATGATGCCGTTCTGTCGCCGACACCAGCCGCGGACCTGAAACAATTTCCTCGACAATCCGCAGCTTCTCGGTAGCCGACCAGCGCCGACGCCGACCAGTCTCCACAATTTCAAGGCGTCGCACTTGGCGACTATCAGTAAGGATATCCCTACCGACAGTCAGCTACAGATCGGATGAACTCGCAAGACGGCCGTCCTCAGACGAGCACTGTTCACGAGCGGCGCGACGAACTTCATGTCAGGACGCGTCGCTTCAAACTGGCACGCGCTCTCCGTCATCACGTTGGCATAGGCGCCGGAAGAATACGCGACCGTGATGGCGACAGGCTCGGCGAAAGCGCCCGATGATTAGCTCGCGGCGAGTGCGCCACCAAGAACGAATGTTGTAATACGCATAATGAAACACTTTGTCCGATGGACAGTTTAAGCGACGGGCGGGGTGGTCAACGTGTATTCGTCAGCAGCGTGCCGAGCGCGAACAGGCAGTCGTCGATCTTCGTGCGGGCAGGCGCGCGCCGTGCGGGATCGTGCCGCCCTTCTTGACGGTAATCTCCGGCTCTCGCCAAGGCGTTTCCGTGAAATGCACCGCACCCACTGAATCGCGATCTGCAACCATGTGGCCGCACATCTGTTCTGACGAGGCGCGGGATTGCCGTTGGCTTTTCACCGCCTGACGACCCGTACTTTGCAACGCGCTCGAGGAATGGTTGGGCGAACAGGGGCGCACGCCCCGCCGGTCAAGGACCGAGCGGCAGGAGCGCGCCTGGCAAGCAGCGGATTAGGTCGGCTTCGGGACATGCCGCGGCGAACGCGAGGCGAACGCGGCTCGCGGTCTCGGCGACCCGGGCGGCGATTTTCAGGAGACGAAGACGCAGCGTCGCGAACTCCGCAGTGGCCAATTCCCGGCCTTTGGGAATGGCATCGCGCACGGTCAGCATCAGCCAATAAGCGGCGGTAGGGAGGACGAGACGGACCTGGTTGGCGAGCGCCGAACGGCGACTGGTGCGATCGGAGGCAAGCTGCGTCTTATGCAGCTTGATCAGAATCTCGGCCTGGCCGCGCGCGCAATACAGGCTGTCGTAGATCCACTCGGCCGAGCCGGCATCGAGGCTAGTGACGACGAACCGGATGTCGAGACCGAGCATCGTCGCCTCAATACGGGCGAGGGTGCGCCGTTCGCGATCCAAGGACTTTGCCTCGTGGCGCGTCTCGGTATAGCCGCGCGGAACAGGCAGGTTCTCGATGGCGCGTCGCGTGCGGATGTCGTCGGCAACCTCGTCGACTTTTCTGGCGACAGGCTTGGTACCGGACAGACCGAAGATGTAGTCGATGCCGTTGTTCTCGCACCACGTCATCGCCTCCGGCCAAGCATAGTGCCCGTCGCCGCGGAACGTAATTCGCGCCTTGTGCCATCGCGTGCGGATGTGCCGTACCAGGCGTCGAAAGCGGGCACGCACCTCGACGCCGCCCCGCGTCTTGCCGGCCGCAGGACGACTGCCACGGGCCGGCTCGTCTCCGTGTCGTAGACGTGGATCGGCAGGAAGCAGCGTTCGTCATAATGAGCGTTGAACAGTGAGCTGCTGATGGCCGTGGACGACATCGCAGGTGTCGTCGATGTTGAGCGTGACGGATGCGGGCTCGCACGGATAGCTATCCATCCATGCGTCGACCAAGGTCAGGCGGATCACGTCGCGCAGTCGCGGCGAATTCTCCAGCCGCGACAGCGTCAGTTAGGAACACAAATCCCGGCCCGTGTCCGGCAGGCGACCGCAGGCGAGCCCGAACGGCGGAAGCGCTGCGCAATATTGGCTTGTGGGTGATGCAGAAGCCTTTGCCGGGAGCGTCAAGCTCGCTCGCGAGTGAACTCGACGAAGATGCGCACGCGCGACAGTTCTTCCACTCGCGACATCATCCTCTCCCGGCACGCCATACATAATCGCATCTTGCACAGGTTCGCATCGAATTACTCGATGAACGTCATCCGACTGTAGCAATTTGAGCTTCACAATCTCGCGCGCATGGCGAAGTTGAAGCGAAGGCGATGACATCAGAATTGTTTGGACACATCCGAAAGAATTGTGCGCCCGCGTCTATCCTGCGTGATGTCTCGCTGTCGAGATCGGCCGGTGAGTTCCTGACGTGGTTGGGCCCATCGAGGTGTAGCAGTCGACGCTGGTGCATATCCTGGCAGGCCTCGAGGCGTGGACTGAAGGTTCCGACTCGATCGGCAACGGCCCGGCCGTTCCTCGTCATCCGTGGGAGGCTGCAGATGCAATCCGTTGAGGAGCACCCCGTTATCGAGATGAGCCGCACCCACCCGCCATTGGTGCCAGCGGTGTTCGATCCGGAGTACAGAGCTGCGCTCGCTGACGTCATAGCGCGTTTCACGCCGAGCGAAATGGTCGGTGCGCACCGCTGGATGGGTAGTGAACTCGATCGCGCTGCGGGCGCGGCTTTCACCGGCCATCGGCTGGGGATGCCGCCGGAACCGGGGCGCGTGGTCGTCACCAACGGCACGCAGAGCGCCTTCAACATGCTGATCGGCGTCCTGGTCGGTCCCGGCAACGTGCTTACTCTGGAATGCCCGACCTATCCACCCATTCTCGTACTTGCGGCGCGGTTCGGCCTCCGTCCACGCGGTGTTGCCATGGATGAAGAGGGCATGCTGCCGGAAGCTCTCGAAGAGCTTTGCCGGACAGATCGACCGAAAGCGATCTATCTGCTGTCGACGCTCCAGAATCCGACTATGTCGACGATGTCGCATGGACGTCGGGGGCGATCGTCGCCGCGGCGCGACATTTCGATTTGCAGATCATCGAAGATGATATTTACAGCCTGCTGCCCGAGACCCGGCTTCCGCCACTCGCAGCGCTGGCGCCGGAGCGAGCCTGCTATCTGTTGGGTGTCGCGAAGAGCATCGCAGCGGGCATGAAAATCGCTTATGTGGTTGCGCCGAGCGCCGACCGCGCGGGAGCCCTGTTTTGGCCGGGAGTGAGGGCGACTTTCTGGATGTCTGCCCCGATCAGCGCTGCCGTTATGACCCGGATGATCGAAAACGGCGCTGCTTGGCACATCATCGATGCCGTCCGTGTTGAGATGCAGGCACGTCACCGACTTCTGAGGCCGCTCCTGTCCGACATTGATGCGGTTACCGCGGATGGCGCTTTGCACCTCTGGATCCGCTTGCCGAACGGAACGTCCGCCCAAAGCTTGCGAACAGGATTTCCCGAAACCGGTCAATATCGGTACCGGCCAACCTTACACGCTTCCTGGAGAGACCGCGCCGCAGGCGATACGCGTTGGCATTGGCCACGCCCGATCGAGCGAAGAGCTCACGACGGCAATTCGCGTCGTCACTGCGGCCCACGCAGAGGAACTGGAGATGTCGACAGAGACACGCACCACAACAGACGTTACACCATGATCCAGAAAAGCCGTGTGTGGACCGATGTCGATCTGAATGCCGAAGGCATTGCGCATGGCTATCTGCGGGTACCGTTTTCCTCCAACGAATCGGGCGCCGGCTGGATTCCCGTGCCGATCGCCGTGGTCAAGAACGGCGTAGGGCCGAGCGTCCTGCTGATGGCGGGCAACCACGGAGACGAATACGAGGGACAGGTACTCCTCATGAAGTTCCTACGGAGCCTTTCGCCCGAGCTCGTCAAGGGCTGGATCATCATCCTGCCCGGCGTCAACGGCCCTGCCGATGAGGCTGGCAATCGCGTTTCGCCGATCGACGGCGGCAACCTCAACCGCCTGTTTCCCGGCGATGCCGACGGCACCCCGACCCAGATGATCGCGCATCACGTCGTCAGCGTGCTACTCTCCGAGGTTCGATATTGTTTCGACTTTCATTCCGGCGGGAATTCGCTGGAATTTATTCCGGCCGCCCATCTTGTCGCACCAGACGAACCAGAATTGCGTGCGGAGCCGATCGGGTTTCTCAAAGCCTTCGGCATGTTCAACAGCATCCTGATCGAGGGACTGATGGATGGAGACCAACGCCTTCTGGGTTCCTGCCGGCGGCTCGGCGTCGGCCATATGTCGACTGAACTTGGCGGAGGCGGCCGCCTTTCCCTTCGCGCTCTTCGCGCAGCGGAACGGGGGCTTTCCCGGCTCCTAAACCATGTCGGCGTTTTGGCCCACGAAGCAGACGAGGAACCGGCGCCGTCTTCCACATTCTATCTCCGCCACCCCACGCGCGATTACGTCTATTCGACCGCAAACGGCATCTTCGAATCCTTCTTCGAGCCGGGTGACACGGTGGCCGACGGCGAAGTCGCCGGCGTTGTGCGTTTCACTGAGACACCATGGCGGGAGCCGGAGGTCATTCGCTTCGGCAAGGGCGGTACGGTCCTCCTTGTGCGGGCGCCGGCTCGGACCAAGATCGGCGACGCCCTGTTCCGCTCGGCCCCCCGATCGAGGCACCCCAGTTTTGACCGAAAGCGCAGCTTCATTATGAATAAGATCCTGAGAGGCTTTGCGGCCGTCTGTTTCAGCTTAGCCGTTTCCTCGGCGAGCGCCCGGCCCATCACACTGAATGTTCTTGTGCAAGCAAGCGCTGGCCCGTACCGGGCAATCGCTGAGGCATTCGAAAAGGACAATCCGGATATCCGGATCGATATCGGAACACCGATCCAGACATACGAAGAAATTCTGCAGCGCACCTTGCGCGGCATCATGATCGGCGATGCGCCCGATGTGGCCTTCCAGGGCTTTAACCTTATGCGTCAGGCCGCCGAAGCCAAGGCTATGATCGACCTGACGGTATTCGCCGCAGATCCGACCTTGGCGGCGGAAGGCTACGACCATGGCCTGTCGCCCCTGTGCACCGTCAAGGGACAGTTGATGGGGCTGCCGTTTGCCATGTCTGTGCCTGTCCTGTTTTTCAACGCCGATCTCGTCAAGCGGGCCGGCGGGGATCCTGATGCCTTTCCGAACAATTGGGACGGCATCATCGCGCTGGCAGAGCGAATCCGGTCGCTCGGACCTGGAGTACAGGGCATCAACTTCCGTTACAGTCACAGCGGCAACTGGAGCTTTCAGGCCTTGGTCACCTCCGCCGGTGGGAAAATAATGGGGGAGGACGACAGGACGATTGCGTTCAACGGATCGGCGGGGCTGGGCGCGCTTGGCCTGTTCAAAAACTTCGTTGACAAAGGCGGTATGGTCGATCTTAGCCCCGATCAGGCGCGGCAGGCTTTCCTCGCGGGCGCTGTCGGGATCATGTCGGATTCCAGCGCGTTCCTCGAGACGGTTTCGAAAGGGGCGCAGGGCAAGTTTACCCTGCGAACGGCAGGTTATCCTCTGGCGCGCGATATCGGACGCCTGCCGCCGGGCGGCAATTGCGCCACCATCGCCACGAACAAGCCCAACCGGCAGAAGGCAGCGTGGGAATTCGTCAAATATGCGGTCGGTCCGAAGGCGCAGGCCATCCTGGCACAGCAGACCGGCTATTTGCCTGTGAACCGCACGGCCGCTGAGAAGCTCGAGGAAGCGCAGCAGGATCCGGCGTTGAAGACCAACATGGCCGTGATCAGGAGACAGCTTTCGCACCTTACGCAGTGGTACGGCTTTCCTCCGCCGAACAGCGGCAAGATCACCGACGCCATTCAATCCCGGATCCAGTCGGTGGTCTCCACGAAAGCGCGCCCTGAAGAGGCGATGCGAGCGATGGTCTCGGACGTACAGACCCTGCTCGGCGCTCGGCCGCAGTAACCGTCCAGTGCGATCCGCATATCCAATCATCAAATCAGGAGGCACGATATGCCGCAGCCGGCAAAGAGTATCGATCCGGTCATGCTGACCGCAACCCGGAAATATAAGGAACTGCAGGAGGCCGATGGCGGCCTCCCATCCTACCTGCTCACAACCGTGCGCAACAAGATCGGTTGGCCTACGCGCTGGCGCCCGAAAATCCGTTTCCGGCGGCAATCGACGACGTCCGCGCCGCGTTGGACTGGTGCGCTTCGCGTGGCGATGAGCTCGGTACAGACGGAACTCGGATCATCCTCGCAGGCACATCGGCAGGCGCCAACCTGTCGATCGCCGCCGCACTTGCCCGGCGATTGGCCCCACGCGGGGCCGCGGCTCGACCGCTCGAGCACATATGCGACCACATTGTCTTGGCTCAAGCGGATGTGCCAGACGATGCGCAGCGTCGGCACATTCTCGTGATATCCCCGAAACACTCTACGGCTTTGTGCCCGTGAGCGTCGTGTCACGACAGATCCAATCACAAACTAGTGGACCATCAGATGTCTAAAGATAGTTACATCCCAAACGCGCCTATTAGCCTTGAACGGTCAACGCCACCGGCCTCTCTGAACTTGAGAAGTACTGTAAAAGAGGGCCTGCGTGCGCTTAGTGACTTGACAGAAATCCACAACGTTCTGAGAAAACATCGGTTTTCTGGAACAGAAGCAGACAAAGCGCACGCCGCAGAGTGGTTGGCCTCGCGCTTCGAAACACCCGTGGATCCGAAACGGGTCATTCTGACCAATGGTGCCCAGAATGCGATGGTTCTTGCCTTGGCGTCGGTCGCGGGACCGGGCGATACGGTCTTGATGGAAACCTTAAGCTATCACGGTTTTCGGAAGCAGGCGCACGTTCAGGGTATCCGGACCAAAATCATAGCAATGGATAACGATGGCGCGGAACCAGAGGCGTTCGAAAAGGCGTGCCGTGAGTTCGCACCCAAGGCACTTTTTCTGATGCCAACCGTCCACAACCCGACCACGATTGTAATGTCAATGCAGCGACGCCAAGACATCGCTCGAATCGCTAGGCAATATGGAGTCAGCATCATTGAAGACGATGTGTACGGACTCCTTCCGGAGGATGTTCCAGCTCCCTTTGGAGCGCTGGCTTCTGATATAACATGGCACATCACAAGTTTCGCAAAATGCGTCGGCGCTGGCGTTCGGGTTGGCTATCTCGTGGCGCCTGATGCGAACGCGGCACAAAAAACATTAGATCGTTTCTATGGTATCTCGTCCTGGTATCCTGCGTCGGTATCGGTCGAGTTGGTCAACCTTTGGCTCGCCAACGGTTCGATGGAAAAAATGGTGGCCGGCGTCAGACAAGAAGCGATCGCGAGACAGAGGATCGCCGCAGATTGCCTCGCCAATGTCCCTTTTCAGACGCGGCCAGATGCGCTGTTTCTTTGGGTCAATCTAGAGGGGATCATCGATCAAGACGAATTGGTTGCGCAATGCGCTTCAAGGAACGTGATAATCCGGCCAGGGCGGCTTTTTGCAACTGATCCGAAGTCTTCCCTGAACTATGTCCGTATCGTGATCGGCAGCCCCGACAGCCGCGACGACTTGAAGGCAGCTATGGCTGTAGTCGGAGGTTTGCTCCAAACTGCTCGGGACCTAGGGCCTGTCTCAGGCGTTTATCAATGACTAACGATCTCCGCTTCATTGTTGTTAGCTTTGATGGCTTGCGCCCCGACCTGATTGGCCCAGAACTGACCCCCAACCTTTGGCGCCTGAAGGCGGCCGGGGTGACGCTTACGAACCATCGCACCGTCTATCCGAGCGAGACCCGTTCGGCTTTTCCCAGCCTTGTCACCGGCGCCACGACCGATCGGCATGGCATGGTCGGTAACAAATACGTCGACCGCGCCGTTACGCCACCGCGCTACATCGATACTTCCGACGCAGTTCTACTGCGCCGGCTGGACGTCGAGAGCGGTGGCCGGCTTTATTCGGCGCGCTCGCTCGGCGAAATCTTGGCCGCGAGCGGACGGAGCCTCGCTGTCCTCGCCACCAATACGCCGGGAACGACCCGGCTCTTTCATCATAACGCTGAGGATTTCGGCCATGTGCGCCTCTCCGGTCATTTTCGCGAGGTCTGCACGCCAGATGATGTGCTCACCGAAATCGAATCCCATGTCGGTCTGTTGCCACCAGCTCCGCCCAAGATCGAGCCGGACCGCACCGGGCAAGAATGGATTACTTCTGCCTTCTTGGACGTTGTTTGGTCGAAATCTCATCCCGATGTCACGATCCTTTCCTATGGCGAGCCGGACGTCACCTCGCATTTCCACGGCACGGGCGCGGAGGCGACGTGTTCCATCATCGCCCATTGTGACCACCAGTTCGGCCGTGTGCTCGACTGGTGGGAAGCGGAGGGAAGGCAGGCCCGAGTGCAAATCATCGCGATCTCGGACCACGGCCACATCACCGGCCATACGCGCATCTCGGTCGCCGACAGCTTACGTGCGGCCGGCTTTAGTCCCGGCGTCGCACCTGCTCCTGATGTTGATCTGGTAGTGGTGCCGGGCCAGGTCGGCGCTCTCTATCTTGCCAATCCGGATGAGGCGAACGTAGCCCGGTTGGTGGCCACTATTACGTCCGAGCCGTGGTGCGGGCCAGTCTTCACGCGTTCAAAGGACGCGGTCAACGGCATCGCTCCCGGGAGCCTCTCAAACCGCCTCGTCTTCGCGGATCATGTCCGCGCGCCGGATGTTGCCTTTTCTTTCCGTGCCGACGATAGCGTCGACGCATTCGGCCTCGTAGGCGGCACCTTCTATGACAATGATCGCCGGCCCGGTCTCGGCCTTCACGGCGGGCTGCATCCAAAGGAACTCGCAGCCTTGGGGATAGTCGCGGGATCGGCTTTTCCGAACATTGGGTCCGCATCTTCTTTGTCGTCGGGGATTTGCGACCTGGCGCCGACGATCCTAAATCTGCTTGGCATTGACGCACCGTTGACGATGGGTGGACGGGTGCTCAACGAACTGCTGAAGTGGCCCCAGGCTCCTGATATTTCCATACGTGAGGAGGTCTTCGAGGCGCATCTCGGAGGCTATACACAGGTGCTCCGGCGCGAGCACGTCGGCGCTGCCTGCTACATTGCTGGTGGCTGGAGTTTCTCTTGAGGTACTGAACTCCCAGACTGAACGCCAAATGTCTTTTGCGGATCATCGATCAGACGGGCTTTCCCAAGAAGGGCCGGCATTCGGTCGGGGTTTGCACGGCAATATTGCGGCCAGTTGATCTCGCCTTTTCGAACGCGCTGTCACCGTGCGATGCGGCACGCATGAATAACACTTAGATCTCGACGACAAGAGTATGGTTGCGCCCCTGTCGGAGGCCGCACAGCGCTAGAATATCGATGGAATGCGGAGTCATCACGCGAAAGATCGTTGCGCAGCTTCGCGGTCCCCTTGCGCTACGGCAAGCTGACCATTGCGTCGAACTCGCTGGAAAACTCCCAAAAGCTTGACGGCGACAAAGTCGAAACGCGACCGATCAAAGGCACAATTGCGCACTCCGAGGCGACGATCATACCATTCTCGGCACAGTCCTTTTCAGACGCTGAAGGACTTCAGCGCGAAGAGGGCTTCAATGATCGCAGCTGACAGTTGAAGGCAAGCGGATCGAATGAGGTCTACAGCCCGGCGCTGAAACGCTGTGCAACCGTGGCCCGGAAGACAACCGTGGCTCCATGTGTCATCGCGAATTCTGCAAGTTCATATCGAATTAGTCGATGAACGTCATCCGACTGTAGCAATTCGGGCTTCTATGTTCTCGCACGTCGACGGCATCCGAAGGAAATGCCGCCGACACGCGTCTCGCGTGACGTTTCGCTGTCGGTAGGCTCGCGTCGAACATGCATTGAACCATTGAACATTGAACGAGGAGGATACACATGAGCATGGCATTCACTGGCAAGGCGGCGGGCTTCGCATTGCGCCCGGCCTCAGCACATCTCGGCGCGGATCTCGTCGACTTCAACCTGTCCGCTTTGCTCGCGAGACCGTCCGGGACCGCGGTGAGGGAATTCAGGGACGCGCTCAACCAGTATCTCGTATTGAGAGCGAGCGACACGGCCTCGACTCATGACCAGCTCGTGCAATTCGCAAGCTTATTCGGAGATGTCCTCTCCGACCGCAAGAACGCGGAAGAAAAGGATTCGGTGCAACTTGGCAGAGCTGAGCTCAAGGTGCTCTCAAACGCCGTAGCGCCCGACGGCAGGCCGCTCGGCGACAAGGGCTCGGGGCCACAAATATGGCACACCGACGGTTCCTTTCGCGAAACCCCAAATGCCTATTCTCTTCTCCATTGCGTGAGCGCGCCTGCCGATCCGCCGACAACCTCCTTCATGAGCGCCTACCAGCTCTATGAATCGCTGCCTGCAGATCTGAAGACTGAGATCGCCGAGCTCAATGCGATTCACAGCGTTCATAACCGCTCGCAGGACTTCTGGGATTTCATGGAAGGCGCCTCGGTTAGCCCTGAGAAGCGCGCGGAAGGTGCTCTTCACCCCCTCGTCAGACTGCATCCGGAAACCCGCAGACCACTCCTCTACTTGCCTCGTCGTCGCGATGCTCTCATCCAGGGGCGCTCGTCGCTCGAGAGCCGACTTCTCATGGAGCGCCTCTGGGCGGAAGTCTTCCGCTCGGGGGGCTTCTGGGGCGTTGCCCTGAAGGCCGGCGATTTCGTATTCTTCGACAACCGCGCCGTTCTGCACAATCGCGAGGGATGGCCGGCGGCACAGGAGCGCGTCGTCTTGCACCTAGCGGTAGCCGGCGAGAGGCCGATTGCCGCCTTTCCTGGCGATCGCATCCGACGCGACGCGGCCTGAGGAGCCTTACCGCTCGGAATAATCGGGAGGCTCCGCTTCGCGGGCGCGTAGATTGGCGATATTCGCCAGGATGATCAGTGTGCCTTCGACGCGCGTCGAAGGCAGCAGGACCGATAAAAATTGAGCAAATCGAACGCACGAATTCGCGAGGCACCGAGCTCCCGATTTCGACATGCCGATAGGCAAAGGTGATCACTCCCAGCGCAAGCAGCATCATGGGTAGCGAGCAGGAACACAAATGAAACAAACGAAGGGAAAAATTCGGCGATCTAAGCACGATTGCGATGAGCGTTCTATGTGTTTAGTCCCGGCATTTGCTGGAGCGGTTTAAGTTTGAATCGTTCTGGCTGGGAAGTCGAGCATTGCAGATGTATTCGTAAGGCGAGAGGCCCTTCAGGGGTCTTCAGCCGCCGAGCGTAGTTGTATGCGTTGATGAAGTCGGCAAGGTGAGCTTCGAGCTGATCGTGTCGATCATAATGGTTGCGTTGGACGGTTGCTTCCTTGATCGTGCGGTTCATGCGCTCGACTTGGCCATTGGTCCAGGGATGCTTGATCTTAGTCAGGCGATGTTCGATGCCATTCTCTTGGCAGTGCACATCAAACATATGTGTCACGTATCTTGCCGTCGGGCCGCCCGCGTAACGCAGTGGGAAAGTGAACTAGATCCCATTGTCGGTGAGAACGGTGTGGATCTTGTAGGAGACAGCCGCGATCAGAGCTTCGAGGAAGGCGGAGGCTGAGGTCCTCCCGTCTTCCTGACCAGTTGCATGAAGGAACACTTGCTTGTGCGATCGATAGCGACATAGAGGTAGAGCTTGCCTTCAGCGGTCTGGAGCTCAGCGATGTCGATGTGGAAGTAGCCGATCGGATAAGCCTTGAATTTTTTCATCCAAGGCTTGCTGCCTTCCTCCGGCAATCGGCTGATGCCGTGGCTGGAGGCAGCGATTCAAGGATGATCGCGTCAGATACGGGATAGTTGACTGGTGCGCATAGAGGCAATCGTCAAGCGGCAGTAGCGTATGCCGCCGGAAAGCGACGATGACCGCCTCCTCCTCGATGGAAAGCACTGTCGGTTCGGCTTCCCTGGGACCTGTCGGGAGATCGGCGACGGTCTCACGCAGCTTCCACTTCGCGACAGTCTTCTGGTTGATCCCGTAGCGCTTGGCGAGCGCTCTCAGGCTCTCTTGACTATTTTGTATTGCTCGACAGACAACCTCAGTCGTTGTGGCGCAGCCGTGTAAAATTTGTCCCATAGCGCATCCCTCGAATCGTGCGATACCGCCGGACCAGCGCAGTGAGTATGAAGAAAGCGAACTCCGTGGAGGTCTCTCGTGTCTAAGCATGCACTTGGAACCGAGCTGCTTCGCGGAAAGGCAGCCAGCAGGAACGTAGGAACGGCGTATGACGCCCCCCATTGGGAGCAACCTTCCCGGATCAAACGCAGCCCAGCACTTCGGAGCAGTCCGTCGATATATCTCAAAGCTCGATCATCTTTTTGTCGCAACTCCGCAGCAACAAAGCGCGAATACTTTCCGCCACGTTCTTGCCTCTCGGATCTGAGCCACAAGGCGCCTTTTGACCTAACTTGGTGCATCTGGATTGGCGACGATCCACACCATTGGCCCAAGCGGACCTGCGTGGGCGCGATGGAGCCGGACCTCGTCGCAAAGCGCGTGCGCCATGCACCTGCGGTCATGGTGATGTGCAAGGCTGAAAGCGGCCTGCGTCGCCGCGCTTAATCATCGCTCTTCGGCTTTCTTCGGCTTAGAGCGACCGTCTACATCCACAAAGACCTCGTGCGTTTCAGTAAGACCCTGAGCAAATGTCGAAACTGACAAGTTGCGACGATCTCCGAGCTTGTAAGTGCGGACTTGAGCGACGCCGACAATCTGCTGGCGCGCGGCTAGCAGTTGTGATGCCCTCTCCAATTTGATCAGTAGGTTTTGACGACAATCAGCGCATCATCGGCACCCGCGCGATCTGTCCGCGAGGCACGAATCCGTTTTCGTTGTTAGGGGGGCATGAGCATTAACGAAGCCCAGCAAAAGATACGTCCCAATCGGGCCACAACTCGCGTTTTGGCCTGATCACCCAACTCGCCTGCGGAGCCGACGGCAACTATGCAATCGTCTTCCACAGCGACCGCAGCATTCGGAATTGGCTTGCCTCCAAATCCATGATCAATGTTGCGTCGTTCAATAGCAAACTGTGTTTCGGCATGAAATAAGGACCCCGTTTTCGGGGTGATCGGCATCCAATCGGTGGACGCCGATAGGGGGTCCCAGTCGGGGTCTGACTCATTTCTGATGAAGTTTGCCAGGCGACTGTGGTTCTCAAACGGAGAATCAGCGCCATGCGGACGGGCTTTCAAATCTCATCGTTAGTACCGAGTGGTTTGGTGTTTGATGGTGTAAGTGATTCAATGGACTCGCTTATTCTGGCTGTTAGGTCGGCAGCTGCGGAGGCTCGGTGTCCTTTGTGCGCGACAGCGTCGAACCGCATCCATAGCCGCTACGTCCGGCATGTTGCCGATTTGCCATCGGCGGGCAGAAAGGTTCGCCTCCGATTGCTCACGCGGCGCTTCACATGCGAGGTGCCGCATTGCCGCCGACGTATCTTCGCGGAACGGTTCGGAGAAGACGTCGTTCCGCTTCGACGGCGTCGGACGGCACGGCTCGAACACATCGTCCATCACCTGGGGTTGGCGCTCGGCGGCCGGCCGGCAGCAAGCTTCGCCAAGCGGCTCATGCTGCCTGTCAGCAACGATACTTTGCTGCGGGTGGTCCGCCGGCGGACGGCGATGCCGACGGATCCATTGCTTGTTGTGGGTATCGATGACTGGGCGTTCCGGAGAAACCGTCGGTACGGGACCATCGTGTGTGATTTGGAGCGTCGGCGGATCGTTGCCTTGCTGCCCGACCGGGAAACGGCGACCGTTCAGGCGTGGCTGTCGAAGCACCCGGGCATCAACATTGTGTCGCGAGATCGCGGTGGTGGATATGGCGAGGCCGCAGCCAAGGCGCTGCCGAACGCCATCCAGGTCGCCGACCGCTGGCATCCGATGGAAAACGCGAGCGCGGCCTTCCTTGATGCGGTGCGCCGCTCCATGAGCAAAATCCGAAGCGCAATCGGGGCGACGACGATCGATCCTAAACTACTGACCTGCGCGGAAAAGCTTCGCTATCAGGGCTATCTGCGGCGCCAGGACAGCCATGCCGCAATCGCGGCTCTTGTCAGCGACGGTGTGCCGCTCAAGGAGATCGTCCG